>JASFPO010000008.1:0-34640 GCA_050115935.1 Candidatus Bathyarchaeota archaeon
CCTGATTGAAGCATTGGTGCTTTTAACTCAGAGCTTCTTCGTGTGTACATAGAAGGATAATATGAAGAAAAGATATCCCAGATGGAAGAAGAGCTCCAAGGGATGCCCATTGTAGTATGTATTCTGTAGATTTGTGTAGCTGAATAGCATGTCTCCAAACACGTTCATTATTATTCCTGCGTTAATGAGTAGCCACACAGATGCCAATCTTCCCTTGAGCCCAGTCGTTGTGAAAACTAGCAAACCAAGCATGGCTTGGGCCAACAGCGAAAGGTCAAGGATAGGATAGGCAAGGCCCACAAGTAACGTGGTTAGATTCACAATTGATACTCTGGCGCTAATGGACGCGAACAAGGATGGAACTATTCCTACACTTGTTGGCAAGACAAAAAATGAAGCCGTGGCCAGCATTCTCTTGGATATGACAGACCGAAAGAGTGCGATATAGGTGAAAATTGCGAAAAAGAAGAAGCCATAGCCAACAAACCTGTAAATGTCCGCCACGGATGGATAAGGTATCTTAACATCAAAGATTACTGTGTAAAGAGTCCAGCTTAATTCGCTTAGGAACCAGAGAATCATTCCTAAACAGAAGCCGAGCCAGATCTTGGACAAAGTGCTTTCAAGGTTTTCCCAGTAATTACGTAGGGCGAAGATTGAAGCGACAACAGCCGCTCCAGCAATGAACATGGGAAAAGCGTTAGAGAAAAGAGTCATGAAATCGGTGTAATAGCTTTGAAAATAGTAGATCACAATAAGACTTACGGCAAGAATAAAGGCTAGTAGGTAAGCAGTTTTCAGGTTGGGATTGGAACCCGTATCTGACAGTTTAATCACCTATCGCTGTCGGTTGTCTTGTTGTTTGGCAAGTTGCAGTTTAACGTTTCTGATTCAGAAATCAATTTTTCAGACTATAACTGCGGATCTGAATTATTGCTCCGTTAAATCTACGCCTCATCTTTAAGGCGTCAAAATTGGAAACTCAAGAAGTGGGGTTATCTCTAATTTTAAAAGGTGCTAAGTATATTCATGTATGCGTAAAATTGGTGATGTTGAAACATGGCAAAGATTAAGGCTCACATCAAAACTGGTTTTGGCAAGCTGGTAGTTGAAGGTGAATCACCCCAAGAATTGATTGAAATGTTGAAGAATATGACACCTGAATTTCTGATCGAAATGGGCAAGGTTGTTTCGGTGAAGTTAGCTCCACCCGTGAAGACTCAGCTTGAAGGCATCATAGAATTAACAACCGAAGGGCCGGTTATCACAACTCGGGAGAAAATTTCACATTATGAAGCCATAGGTCTAGTCCTTTACGCCTCAGAAAAGAAAGCAAATACTTCCAGTCAAATAAACCGACTGTTAATGTCGAGTGGAATCAAATCTATGGTTCCTGCTAGGCTGAACGAAATGACCAAAAGACGTCTAGTCTTTAAGCCAGACCCTGCAAGACCTGAGTTCAAGCTAACAATGCAAGGCGAAAAATGGATAGAAGACGAAGTGCTACCAAGGCTGAGAGCCGCCGCAACTCGCTAGATAGAGGCTCGCAAAGATATGCCCTCCTCTGGACAAGACTTGTAAGGATGAAAAAACAATTGGAGAAAGACATAGTAACTGCTCACGTAAAGTACAGAGATGTAGAGCAGACCTTTACAGGCAACGCCAATGATGTCTGGGTTTGTCTCAACAGGTTTTTCTCTGAGATGATTCCAGCGTTAGATTTGGTCCGCAAGATAACGCTTTCAGTAGACTTGGACAGACTTCTTGACGACTTGAAAGGCATTGTTGCAGTGGCACCTGAAGGACTAGAGCTTCTTGCTTCAAAACAAAAATTGACAGACAATGAGACTCTCTTATTGAATCTTTTAGCCGCGTACATAGGCTACAAGATAGGAAAGCTGGAAAGAGAATGGTTAACCAAAGAGGAGCTGCAGACTAAATTGGGAAAGAGCATGAAGATAACCAGCACACGACTAGGTGAACTTACCAGAGAAGGAATTGTACTAAAGACCGATGAAGGAAACTATAGAATAACCACAAAAGGAGTCATACAAACGCAACAAGAACTGCTTCCCAAGATTCGAACAAAATTGTGAAACTTTGTAGAATCTACCGCTAGCATCTAGCGGCCAGGTGGCCTTTTTTGTGCGTAACGGTAGCGTCTTGGTCTTCCTTCTCGGGTTAATATGTTGTCCTTGACGAGATCAACTAGTGCATGAGCTACCGCTGTTCGGTCATAATGGTAGCCCAATCTTGCCATTTCGCTGTGGACAGCTCCTAGTCCTCGTGGTTCAGCAAACCAGCCTTCTTTCCACAGCCTCTGTATGATCGCCTTGCACGTTTCTGCTCTTGCAGGAGGTGCCTCTCGTTCAACAACCAGCTGAGTTTCTTTTAGTTTGTCAGTCACCGTCAAAAGAAATTTTCCCACGGCTTCGTTGCATTGGTCGATTGTGCCTTCTATCTCGAATTCGATGTTGCCAACTTTCATTTTAACGCGGATCGGCCGTTCTTCTTCTTGTGGACCTTCATTCATCGGTTTTCACTTGCAGCCTATATTGGTTATTGTATTGTGCATTTTGTTCATGCACAACATTTAAATATCCAACACCATCCTATACTGCTAATTGGTGAATTCAATTGATTGAACAATACCAATATACAACAAGTCAGAAATATAACTTTCCATACACAGCCCATGACCTCCAACTTCCCCAACATTTCATAAAATTAAGCCTCCGCACGCTCAAAAACATGAAACCAAACAGACTCTTCCAACCTTGTACAGCAAAGCAAATCGAAAATCCAACAATCCAAACACTAGAAGAAGCAACGCAATTGCTCGCGGAACCCGGCCAGCCCAAACTCAAATCAATCTCACTCAGGCCAATTAAAGATGAGACCCCAGTGATAGCTGTAGACGTTTCAAGTATGAAAATAGGTGAAACAGATGTCGGCATCCTCTGCGCCATCAGAGCAGCAATCGTGTGGAAACAGAAACGTCAATATCGGTATCTACGCATAGGACCGTTTCCTTTTCACATAACAGAAGACAACAAAAATGAGGTCTACCATCTCTTCCGACAACACTCTTTCATTGAGCAGCCAAAACCAGATTACACATGTACACTAAGTCTTGTCTTCGCGCCAACACGCCTAGGCGCACTGCTCGAGCGCTGGCTACAAATGAGGATCGCCACCCAAACTGGAAACAGCCTCATCTTGTTGGATGGCTCCCTCACGGCGGGCACACAAGACGCCTCAGTTGAATTCATCTCGCAGCTATTGGAAACAGCCAGAAATCGTTGCAACACCGTTCTTGCATTCACAAAGATAACCCGTCTACGTCTACTTGGATATCGACTCACCGACTACATTAACAAACGCACATCGCCATGCCTACTCCAAATAGGCGGGTACCCCATGACTTTGTCTAACGCCGTACGCCTCTTAGGCAATGTTTATGTGGTCAAGCTGAGCGAAGGAAATTGCGGTTTCAGACTTGACATAGATCGCAAACTTTCGCACGAAAAGGCTGTTGAAGCTGTTCAACGCCTAATCGGCAATGATCTTATCTTGCAGAGCTATCCAGAAACTCTAAGGCTGGCACATATATATTCGACTTTCACAGCCAACGAGGTTATTGGTATACAGCGCTTTCTAGTTCAGACCCATCAACTAAAAATTGTCACGAGACCAAACGTTCGCAGACTGCTTTTCGGACCTTTTGGCAAGGGACCAGAAAGTTGAAAGACTCATAGAAGGCAGAGAACATGCGACTCTACCGAAAAGAGGGCAACACAATCCAAATCCTGTGCTTTCCAAAAGAAAGAATAGAGAAAGGAGACTACCTTCAAGTTGAAGATCCGAAGCAAAACAGAGCTTTGCTAGTTCAAGTCATAGATGTTCAGTTCGCCGACATTCCAGGGATTATGGAGGAGTTGCTGCGTGACTCATCCGACAATGGTGACATTATTAATGGCGAGAACCTTGACCCGCTAGAAGTGGCATCTCAAATAACTCTGATCCAAGATGCACGCCTTGTTATATGCAAGCTGAGAGGCACAGTTCAAAACGGGAAACTAAGCGTCAGCTCGGCTTGGCTACCTTCACGTAGTCAATCCTCTGTAAAAAGGCTTTCAACAGAAACACTAACAACACTGCTCAAGATCAACGACAAACTGCCAATTCATGTTGGTGAAACAAAGGAATTTTCCCCGCTTAAAGTTGACGCCACAGCTTTAGATGGAAGACTCAACATAGTTACAGGCAAGAAAGAAACGGGCAAGTCCCATTTTTCTAAGCTTCTTGTTCTAAGTTTGATCGAACATGGCGCTCCGGTTGTTGTGTTAGACCTTAACGGTGAATACACCCATTTAGGCAACACCTCTGAAGGCAAAGAAAACCAACACTACACAAAGGTTCACGTGCTCACACCAGCCAGCAACTTCAAAGTCACGCTACCTCACGTAAAACTGCGCGTAATGCTCAACATTCTTGTGCATGCATTGAACCTACCAGGCACGTCAGCCAGAGAATTTCGGCGCATATGGCGCTCTCTCAAAGAACATACAAAGCTGAGCTTGCATGAACTCGGTGAAGCCATACGAAACTGGCAATGCAACCATCATGTGAAAGATGCCTTGTTTTCGCGCTATTATGCGCTCGTTAACACTGGCTTCTTCACCGACAATCCTTCAGAAGCGATAACACTTGAAGATTGCTTTCAAAAGATTCGAAGTGGGGGTGTCCTTGTGATTAATCTCCGTGATACGTCGTTTGTGGACCGCCAAATCGTGGTTGAATACTTGCTCGGAAAACTTGTTGAAATGCTTACAGGGTGGAGATTAAAGGCTGTTTTTCTTTTCGCTGAAGAGGCGCATCTTTATTTGCGGGAAACCTATTGGGAAGACATTGTCACTCGCATGAGGCATTTCGGGGTATTCACAACCTTTGTCACTAATCAGCCTGACACCATACGAGAGAATATCTACCGTCAAGCCGACAATGTTTTCCTTTTCAACTTCACTAATGAGCGTGACTTAGAAGCAGTTAGTCGTGCAGCTAAAGTGGATTCTGAAACTGTCAAGTCTTTAGCGCGAGATTTGCCGCCTCGTCATTGTCTTCTCTTAGGTAGAGTTGTGAAAGATTTCCCAGTAGTTGTCAAAGTGCGCGCTTTGGATGTTCAAGCAATGGGGCAGACAAGACTGTTTTTCAACTGATTGTTATTGTGCGTAGAGTGGCCTTTTTCGGTTAGATTGTAAGCATTTAAAAGGGATAAACATAGCAAATATAGATTAACTTGCCAAGAGAAGGTGTATTTGATGACTCTAAAAAAGAAGTGGATTTCACAAAAAATCGGCTTCATCTCCTTTGGCTTCTTCCTCATCCTCGTAGGCTTCATCTGGCTAAATACACCCGGCCTAAAAGATGCAGTTGTTACCTTCTTTAGGGACTTTCACCTCGGAGAGGCGTTTCAAGACATCTATTTGCCAGCTCCAAGATCTCCGCAGAATCATGAAGTCGTATATACTGCATTTCAGCAGTTCTGTATTGGTATTGGCCTATTTCAGATAGTGATCCTTGTCTTGAGGTTTGCTCTCGGTTCATCCATAAACGATAAAGCTGGAACGATCTCTAGCTTCGTCTTTTGGCTTGGTCTAGCCTTCTTTGTGGGCTTTTTACTTACCGCAACCATTGGTTGGTTTGGCTTTCTCGCTGGATTCATCGTTGTTGCAGGCTTATCGATTATCGTTAGAGGTCTTGCTCAGATTCTAATGCATACTTTGCGCATGTAAAAGTGATTTTCCAGTTGATAACGGCTATCTGAGAGAAGAGAGTTGCTTTAGCCCTTCGTAATGCTTTTGGTAAAAGGCACGGAACGAGTTTGTGAGGTTGTATTTTTCCACTTCGTTTAAGGAGACCCATCTAGCTTCAAGCACGTCATCCGCGCTTTTTAGGATTCCACCCTTGATTTTTGCCATAAAGTTGACTACGACAAACTGATACTGTATGCGCCCTTTCTCGTCTCGTGTGATGTTGTCAAATACATCCATGAGTCTTTCTAATTCTACGTCCAAGCCACATTCTTCTTTTACTTCTCGAATAACAGCGTCTCGAGTCCGCTCACCCAGCTCTACGAGTCCACCTGGAATGCTCCATTTGCCTTGTCCAGGCTTTGCTCCTCTCCTTACTAGGAGAAGTTTTCCGTTTTTGATGAGAAGCGCACCTACACCGACAATAGGACGCGTAGGATATTCTCTACTCAAAGTCCGGACCTTCTGAAATCTGCAATAATTTCACTATGCTCTCATATTTAAAAGGCAATGCGCCGAATAGTTAGAGAGAGGAGAAACGTTGCGGTGAAGCCTTTCAGTTTTGTTCATGTAGCAGATCTGCATTTGGGCTATGCACAATACAATTTGGATGTGAGACGCCAAGACTTTGACAACGCTTTCAAAGAGATTGTGGACAAAACCCTCAAGTTGAAGCCCGATTTCATGATTGTCGCGGGTGACCTGTTTCAGCATGCTAGACCATCTAATGTCACTTTGGAAACGGCGATCACCAACTTTCGAAGACTAAAGGAAGCTGGCATTTCAGTGCTTGCTGTAGATGGGAGTCACGATGCTGCGCCTAACATGATTACGGGCACAATCTTGAACCCGCTTGACAGCGCTGGCTTAATCAACTACTTGCCCCGCCATGAAGGCGCCTGTTGGCGAAACGAAAAATGCTATGTTTACGGAGTACCCAATTATCGAACCAGACGGCGAACAGATGAACAAATGCCTCTCTTCCTAGAGCAGAAAGAGCCTGTACCAGATCCTTCACTATTCAACATTTTCGTGTTTCATATGGCATTAGACATTCCAAGTGTCACACCATCTTACATGGAAGCTGAAGCTTCACCTGAGCTGATTCCAGAAGGCTTCAACTACCTTGCTGGAGGTCACGTTCACAGACCCTCAAAGGGCAAGTTTAAGGGTAGCTTGCTCGTTTATAGCGGCTGCACGGAAACCGTGAGCTATGAGGATGCTGAAATCGAAAAGGGCTTTTATCATGTTGAAGTCAATGAGAAAGGCATTCCAAAACTTAATCGAATCAAACTTGAGAGCCCACGAAGCTTTGTCATCGTAAAACATGACTTCAGTGGCGTTCTTCCAGCCAAAATTACTGAAATGGCGGTACAATCTGTGCAGGAAGCAGATAGAGAAGACGTGATTATCATTCCTGTCTTGGAAGGAGTTCTGCCAGCTGAAGCTAATCGTTCAGAGGTTGACATCACCAAAATTAGAAATGCTGCGAAAGAAGCGTTGCTTGTTCGTCCTCTCTCTCGCCTAAGAGAAAAAGAAGTGCCAGAAGAACTAATTCGGTCTATATTTGAAGGTGAGTCGAAAGATCTTAAAGCGAAGGCTTTTGAGTATTTTCTGCAGATTTTCAGCGAGCGTTATAGTCGTGAAGAAGCTGAGAAGATTTCAAGATTGGCGGTCAACATTCTCGAACCATTAGTGGGAAAGGACGAAGAAAAAGTACAGGATGAGTTGGAGGCTTTCTTGCGTGAGAGTTAAGAGCATAGAGCTAGAAAATATTCGCTCTCACCTTAAGTCTAAGATTCAATTCGGTAGTGGATTTAACTGCCTTGTTGGTGGTGTGGGATGTGGAAAATCCAGCGTGCTTTATGCTATGGACTTCGCATTTTTTGGCGATCCAATTGGAAGGAGCTTTGAATATCTTCTTAGAGAGGGGGCAGAGGCCTGCAATGTAACTCTACAATTTGTGCATGCGGGCAAAACCTTCAAGCTGGAACGAGCTCTGAAGAAACGTGGCAAGAGTATAAGTCAAGACACAGAGCAACTCAAGCTTTACGAAGAGGACAAGCTGGTTGCTAGTGCAAAAAGCGGAGCAGTTGCAGAGCAGTTGAAAGCCATCACAGGATTGGACAAAGACATTTTCCGAGACATAGTTTGGGTCAGACAGGAACAGCTGAAAGAGTTATTGAACATGAGGCCAAGAGAACGCCAAAAGAGGCTAGACGAGCTGTTTGGGCTCTCTGACTACGAGACTGCTTGGAGCAACATGCTCGGAGTTCAAAAGGAATACGAAGGCGAAAAAAAAGTCTATGAACGGGACCTTGACATACTTGGAATAAACAAACTTGAAGCAGAATATCACAAATCGGTTGAAAACCTTTCACTAATCGAAAGCGAACTTGAAGAACTCAAGAAGAAAAATGCGGAAGCAGAGACCGCGCTTAACGAAGCTACTGCCAAGCTTCAAAGCCAAGAAGAGCTGAAAAAACAAACCGAAGAACTGCAAAGGAAAGAAACTGGGCTACAAACCCATATCACTAACGTAGAGGACATCTGCGGCAAACTAGCCAACGAGATCGAACAGAAAAACGCATTTATCAACAACATATCAGAGCGACTGAAGACCCTAGAAGACCAAGAGAAATCTCATCGTGAAACCCTCCAAAAAACGAGACTAGACCCTACACAGACAATCGACGAACTGAGAAAATACCTTTTGACCTTGGAAGAACAGATACGAAGCATTGGAGGCGAACAAGAAGCTACTAAGAAGGAAATGTCCAACAGCCAGCGAAGAATCTCCAGCCTCACAGCCGAGAGCAAATGCCCCTTATGTCTGCAATCGCTAGACGAAGATTACAAAACCGGCTTAATGGAAAGGCTGACCAAAGAAAACTCTGAACGAGAAAAACGCATAACCGAGTTGCACACAAACCTAGACGAACTAGAAAACCTACGTAACGTTACTAGTCAAGTTGCCTTAAATCTTCAAACTCTCACGCCAAAGATTGCAGACCTACAAAACAGAATTGCCGAAGAACAACAATTTCTGGACAAGCTTTCAATGGAGTTCGAAGAAAAACAGAAAAAGGAAAAAGATTTTCGAGAACAACTCGAAGCCATTCGAACAGAAATCGCCAGATTCGACCTCACACAACTGGAACTGGCACGAAGACTCCGAGAAGAAGCCTTCATTCAATTCTCAGAACTGAAGAACAGCTTGCAATTGAAAGAAACTCGAAGGCAAGATATTACAACTAGAATTGAAGAGCTTAAGCAACGTTTGGATAATGCTCACGAAAAAATGGAACGCATGAAAAAAATCGGAGAACTGTTGGAGATCGTTAATGGAATTAGAAGTGCTTATCGAAGCATTCAACCACGACTCAGAAGCGAGTTTGTTACCTATCTGCAAAGAATGATTCAACAGATTCTGGATGACCTCTTTGGAGCCGCTGGTCATTCTTTTCTGGCTAAGATTGATGAAACCTACACGCCAGTGGTTCAAAGCGAGGAAGGCTACAAACGAAACACAAATAACATTTCAGGAGGCGAAAGAACTTTGCTCGCCTTCGCTTATCGTTTGGGATTGGGACAACTTATCATGCAATCAAGAACCGGGCATGGCCTCTACATCCTTTTTCTGGACGAGCCTACGGAAAGCCTAGGCAGAGAAGACGGCTCTATAGATCGCCTAGCCGAGGCCATATCCCGTCTCAAGGCAATTGAACAGATAATCGCTGTAACTCATAGCGAAGCCTTCGCCGAAAAGGCTGAACACGTTATACGTGTTGAAAAGGAAAACAACGTCAGCAGAGTCTATGTTGAGGAGTAAAACAAAAATTCATCATTCACACAAATTATTCCTCTTCGACAAACTCGTCGCATTAGGGTATGGACGATGAACCGAGAAAAAATCCTCAATGCCATCACATCGGCAATTGATCACCTAGAGAATTCTGTGAAGCTATTCTCAAACGAGAATGAGAAAGAAATTCTTGAAATGGTTTGGCAAGCCTCATCTGATGTTGAATACAGCCTTTTCCTTCTTTCGCTTCTTCCTTCAAGCGACGCTGAGAGCCTATCCGTAAAGCGCAAATCCTTTTCTAAACTGATGGACATCCGATCAATTTTGAACTCCTCATTGAACATGCTTAAAGAAACAAAAAGCAACATTGAAAATGGCGATGTGGCCAGAGGTTATGAGAAAGCTTGGCAGGCCCGAAGCTACATGCTTAAAGCGCAAGAGATTTTTGAAAAGAAGCAAAGGGAAAACAAAAAGCAGGCTTCTACTGGCTCCTAGCTTCTCTTCGAGTCTTGATCATAAAGACGTTTTCTCCACCGGAAATCACTCGAAAGTCCTCCTTCAGCTCTGATTTGTGCAGAAACTTGCGAAGAAGCACACGCATATGGGTTTTGGAGAGAACAATATCTTCATTTTCCGTTTTCACTGTGATTTCGTTGCCACCCACATCAATTTTGGCTTGGATTTTTTCCTCCAGAAATTCTGCTAGCTCCTTGACGCTTTCCCCATCTACACCACGGAGTTCGGAAACATCGATTACTATACTTGGTGGCAAGTATCTCCCTCCTTTGACAAGCCATAAACTGATTTGTCACTGATTCCTTCTATCTGCAATCTCCCAGGCACCAGGTCCAGTGCCGATCAGTGTTACCGGAACTTTGATTTCTTTTTCCGCGCTTTCAATAAACCTTTTCGCTTCTTTCGAAAGCTCATCGTAAGACTTTGCGCCTTTACATTCCGGAAAGACCACATCGATTTTCGTGATCGCAGCTTGAGTGGCTCCGTTTAACATTACAGCTCTTTTGGCAAGTTCGTAACTAAATGGTGCTGCACGTCTTTTTCTGCCAGTGACCGTGGCAATCTCCAGCCAACCTCGCTTAGCTGCTTCTTCCTCAGAGATTTCGTTAGGGAGAGGACCGCCTCCAACACGAGTTGTATAGGCTTTCAGCACAAGGACGACGTCATTCACCTTTGTTGGTCCAACACCCACATCTGAGCAAGCGGCGGAGGCTGTGACATCTTTCGACGTGCAATACGGGTAGGTTCCGTGAAAAAGAGAGAGATAAGTTCCCTGTGATCCTTCGATTAACACGTTTTTTCCCTCATCCATTGCCTTATTGATTTCAAAGGGAACATCTGCCAGAAATTTTTGCAAGATTGGGATATCCTTAGCGATTTTGACAGTGCGCAAGGCGCGCTCGGCGTTGCATGGTCCAGTTCCAGTGCCGGTGGTTCGTATTTTCTGGGCTAGGTGTCCTCCTTTGTCCGTTTTGATATGTTTTTGTTCGATGATGGCACATTTAGGGTCAATACCAACCTTGTCCTCGGATTGTGTCATTTCTATCTCTCTCAGAAGAATGTCGGGATTGACCAAGACGCCTGGTCCTATCAATAGGCGACATTTTTTGTTAACGAAGGCACTTGGCAACATTCGCAGTCCGTATTTTTTGCCTTCGTGGACCACAGTGTGTCCAGCATTTGGCCCGACGCCTGCTCGGGCTGTCACAGCTGCTTTATCTTTTAATGCCAGATATGAGATGATTTTTCCCTTGCCTGTGTCTCCGAAGAAGCCGCATACGACAACTGTGCATGACATAAACAAACCTCCGACTGTTCTTAACAAGTTCTTGCTTAATTTGAGCCGCTTAATAAGGTTTTTTGTATAATTCTTGTTAATGAAAGATGTGCGTGTTAGATCGCACATTGAGACAACTATCACAGCAGTGCGGCTCTGCTATCTCGTGGCTATCATCCACATTTGTTGATATAGCTTCTTGCTCAAGACGTCTTGGTTGTAAACTCTATGCGTTCAACATCTTTGCCCTTCGACATTCGCCTCAAAACATTGATAGCGCCTATCTCTCCTGTGGCTTTCACGTGGATTCCCCCGCAGGCGCAAGCATGCCAATCCTTAATCTCCACTATGCGAACCTTTTGAACTTGAGGCGGCAAGATCTTTAGGCTTTCATGGAATTGGGTCACATAGTTTTCGGCCTCTCGCCTAGGCATTATCTTTATTTCTACAGGTCTGTTTTCTTCCACAACAGCATTTGCGACGTTTTCGATCTCCAATAACAAGGGACCAAGAGAACTATGATAAGCAAGATCTAAGCGTGCTCTGTCTACATCAATTCCGGAACCCACAATTGCCAGTGGACGGTCTACAACCTTTCTCACCGCTTCTGATATCAAATGAGCCGCAGTATGAATACGCATTAAAGCATATCTACGTGTCCAATCAATCACGCCTTTCACAGAGTCGCCTTCCGCGAGTTGTCCGATGATTTCTTCTGCAAAATGAACCACAGTGTCCTTTTTCATGCGAACACCAACAACATGAATCTCTCCATGCTCACCTTTGATAACTCCCTTATCCGCTGGCTGTCCACCGCCAGACGGATAGAAAGCCGTGTGGTCCAGTACTACACCATGTCGGTTGTCCAAATTCGTGATTTCCAAGATTTCTGCATTGAACTCTTTCAAGTAAGCGTCATCATAATACAAGTTTTTTGTCGGTCGAGTTCCTTTAGGAGCAGATATGATTAAGCCTCCTTTCTGAGGTGTTGAAGCTCTTTTGTTGGAGGAACACTTAAGATTTCAGTGTTGTAAGACAAATAATATTGCGTTGATGTGACCTAATATGGCTGAGAATATAAGATGTGTGCAGATAGAGGAGAGAACGTAGTTTGGACTTATTTGAAGCGATTAAAAGTCGAAGAAGCGTAAGAGCATTTACGCAAGAAGACGTTTCCAAGGAAGAAATTGAAAAGCTAATAGACGCCGCCAGGCGGGCACCTTCAGCTGGCAACATTCAGCCCTGGGAGTTCATAGTCGTGCGGAAAACAGAGACTAAACATAGACTGTCTGCAGCAGCACTCGATCAGACTTTCATTGAAAAGGCCCCAGTGGTAATAGTGGTTTGCGCAAATCAGACTCTGTCAAGTCGTCGATATGGAGCAAGAGGTTCCCATCTCTACTGCTTGCAAGACACAGGCGCAGCCATCCAAAACATATTGTTAACTGCATGCGCCCTCAAACTCGCAACCTGTTGGGTTGGAGCCTTTAAAGAAGAAGAAGCCAGAAAGGCGTTGAATTTACCCGAAGGAGTGCGCCCCGTTTCAATTATCCCAGTAGGACATCCAGCAGAGAAGCCTATGGCTCGATCAAGAAGACCACTCAGCGAAATCGTTCACTCCGAAACCTACAAAAGAAGAAATCTGAGCAAAACATCCTAGGTCCAATATCTCTCGCGCAAATCAAAATGTTGGCAATGCATCTAAACCTGACAGTCAACCTTTATTAACAGCAGCAACAACATTTATAAATGCGAGAATCGCCACAAAGATTTTTGGCGATAATGAAATCGCACATTCAAGCCGCATCTCAGACGGCGGCGTCAACTAAGACAATATGGACGTATAAACGTCCATGGATGAAAAGACTTGACCTCCAGGTGCGGCAACAGAAATGAGGACTCGAGCGCTCTCAAATTACTTGAGTCTGAACATGGGCTTGGCGCAAAAGTGCAAGTCCCCAATTCCAACCAGCAATGCGGTGAGTACACATGTACTCTCCACAAATCCGGTTGATCCTGCCGGACCCTACTGCTATCGGGGGAGGACTAAAACATGCAAGTCGTGCGTCTTCGAGCTATGGTGGAGACGCGGCATACGGCTCAGTAACACGTGGCTAACCCACCCTTGAGACGGAGACAATCCCGGGAAACTGGGGCTAATCCCCGATAGGAGAAGACTCCTGGAATGGGTCTCCTCCCAAAGGACACTTGGACCATGCTTCTAGGTGTTGCTCAAGGACGGGGCCGCGGCCGATCAGGTTGTTGGTGAGGTAATGGCTCACCAAGCCTATAACCGGTACGGGCCGTGAGAGCGGGAGCCCGGAGATGGGCACTGAGACAAGGGCCCAGGCCCTACGGGGCGCAGCAGTTGCGAAAACTCGCCAATGCACGAAAGTGTGAGCGGGCTACCCCGAGTGCCGTCCGCTGAGGACGGCTTTTCCCCGGTGTAAGGAGCCGGGGGAATAAGGAGAGGGCAAGTCTGGTGTCAGCCGCCGCGGTAATACCAGCTCTCCGAGTGGTAGGGATGATTATTGGGCTTAAAGCGTCCGTAGCTGGCCTGGCAAGTCTTCCGTTAAATCCACCGATTCAATCGTTGGACTGCGGGAGATACTGTTAGGCTAGGGGGCGGGAGAGGCCGACGGTATTCTCGGAGTAGGGGTAAAATCCTGTAATCCCGGGAAGACCACCAGTGGCGAAGGCGGTCGGCTAGAACGCGCTCGACGGTGAGGGACGAAAGCTGGGGGAGCGAACCGGATTAGATACCCGGGTAGTCCCAGCTGTAAACGATGCGGGCTAGGTGTTGGAGCGGCTACGAGCCGCTTCAGTGCCGCAGGGAAACCATTAAGCCCGCCGCCTGGGGAGTACGGCCGCAAGGCTGAAACTTAAAGGAATTGGCGGGGGAGCACCACAAGGCGTGAAGCTTGCGGTTTAATTGGAGTCAACGCCGGGAAACTTACCGGGGGCGACAGCAGAATGAAGGCCAGATTGAAGGTCTTGCTGGACGAGCTGAGAGGAGGTGCATGGCCGTCGCCAGTTCGTGCCGTGAGGTGTCCTGTTAAGTCAGGCAACGATCGAGACCCACGCCCCCTGTTGCCACTGAGGAGGTTTCTCCAAGGGGCACTCTGGGGGGACTGCCGCCGACAAGGCGGAGGAAGGAGTGGGCCACGGCAGGTCAGTATGCCCCGAATCCCCCGGGCCACACGCGAGCTGCAATGGCTGGGACAATGGGTTCCAACCTCGAGAGAGGAAGGTAATCCCTAAACCTGGCCGTAGTTGGGATCGAGGGTTGAAACTCGCCCTCGTGAACATGGAATGCCTAGTAATCGCGCGTCATCATCGCGCGGTGAATACGTCCCCGCTCCTTGCACACACCGCCCGTCGCTCCACCCGAGTGGGGTTTGGGTGAGGCTTGGTCCTTTGTGGCTGTGTCGAGCCTAGACTTCGCAAGGGGGGAGAAGTCGTAACAAGGTGGCCGTAGGGGAACCTGCGGCCGGATCACCTCCTATGTAATGAAGCCGATATAGACTGGTTGGAGGGGAAAGCTTTAATGCGTCAAGTCCTCTAAGCCATCTTTCTCCTTTTATCTCTCGAGATAGATTGAAAAGAAAGCTTGATATTTCAATACAGTTGGCTGTTACAGTTTTGACATCAGGTCTTTTGGGTTCTTCATCTTCTCTAATTCTTCATGGTGAACCAAAGGAATATCATTATCTGGAATCTGCCTTCCATCAGTAATGAAAATGGATCTAGCCCCGACAACTTCGCTAACACTCAGAATTTCTTTGGTACGCGCGTCAAGATTTCTATCGCTACTGCACGTAACTCCGCCAACCAAGCAAAGCTTCTTCTCAGAGCATTCAGCAACAAAATCGAAAGGAGCCTTTCTTGCGGGGAACGCTTCGAAACGACAACGCCTGAGCCACCTCAAAACTCTGTGCAACAACCGATTACGAACAAGAACTCGTCTTGCAACAGCTAGAAAACTGCGTCTACGATGTACAGCCTCCAGAACATCAATAGGTTCCACAACAGGGACGGCTAAAAGCCATTCTAACTTATAAGCAGCCGAAACCGAGGCCTTGGCCATACCATGTTCATAACCATATAGAGTCCTGCGGGAAACGCCAAGACTCTCGGCCAATTTGCCCATTGACAAACCAAGCTTCAAACGCCGCCTCCTGATGGCATCGCCATCCAGACGCACGTAATAACCACCAGGACCAGCCAAAACCAAAGGCAAAAATCCCCGCCCAATCACATCCTCCAAAGTACCAGGCGAAATCGCAAGGACACCGTAGCGTGAATAGACGGTATCATCCTCCAAAGGCTTTTCCTTGGCCTTGTCACACACAAAAAGTGGGGTACCACCGAAAAACCCGGCAACAGTTCTCAGCTCCTCAGCCTCCTGTTTACTGGCACAACTTAAGTTGGCTGGAACCCTGAAAAAGCCAATCGCCCCTTTCTTCCGTGCTGCAAGGTCAAAGCAACTCGGTCTTGAAGTGCAACGAGCGGAAACATTGAAGCCAGCCTCTCTTAAGACTCCCTCCGCCAGCCTCAAAACTTCAGCTCGATCTGTCTCCAAAACCGTCAATCCCCCAACAACTAAGAACCAGTCAGAAGCCTTCATATAAACATTCAGCGAAAGCCTTAAATTCAAAAAAACAAAAATCGTGAGAAAACTTGCAGAATTTAAAACGATCCATTCAACCAAATGT
Organism: Candidatus Bathyarchaeota archaeon; assembly: GCA_050115935.1. Taxonomy (GTDB): domain Archaea; phylum Thermoproteota; class Bathyarchaeia; order Bathyarchaeales; family Bathyarchaeaceae. The sequence continues at coordinate 16,126 of JASFPO010000008.1, forward strand.
TTCATTCTATACAGAAGGCAAATGCTTCGACTTCTCGCCCGGAATGGGCCACACAGAATTTTGAAAACAGATGACTCTGCCAATCAGGTCAGAGACATGATTAGTTGATTTGGCGAGAAGTCGGTCAGCAGGGTTGGCGTGCTTCAGCAGAGTGTTTGACCAATCCAGCTATTGCAAGGATTGCGAAAACAGCTTGGAATGTGCCGCTCAGAATCCAGAGAAAAAGTTGAAACAGCCCAAGCTGATACCCTGTGATGCCTAGATTCACTAAGCTAAGCGTCAAATAAGGTCCACCCAGACCAAGTTTCACCATGCTCGGAACACCACTAAGGAAAAAGGCAACGCCAATTAATTTCAATCCGAATCTTCCGGTTCTTCCATAGAGACGAATCGCCACCAATCCCACAGCTAACGGAAGTGCGATTTGAACGATATCTGGAATAAACCCAATCATACAGACACCTTACTGTTATTCAAACTAACTTGGGAAGTTTTTTCCTTAAATCTTTAATGCAACTTAATGAGATGATGCTTAATAATGGAGTTATTAGGACTCCACTTAAAGGAATTCCAAAAGGCAAGAGAGGTCTTCCATGAGCCCAAAACTCACATTCGCCATCTCTGGAATTTCATATCTCTCCGTTTTGCTTGCATCGTTTTTGCTCCCCATTTTCCACCAACTTCCTCGTGCGTATTGCTGGTTTCTTGTACCGTTAGTAGCAAACTTCTTCATAGGGTATTTTGCGGCAGAATTGCATACAGCACTCAAGGTTGTTATTACATTCCTACTTCTTCACATTGTCATGGTTATCATGGTCATTGGATTGCTGTGGACTTCTCTATTCTATGGCACTTTGACGCCTTACTCACCAGAAGATGACCCATTCGCCGTGATTACCTTAGTCATTCTTGTTTATTCTTTAATGAACATCATATTCGGTGTTGTTGCATCAAGCATCGGAACAATCGTTAGAGGCTACACTGGACAACTAAAGAAACTATTGTCTGCAAAAGAGTAAGTCTTCGTTGAATGCAAATCCAACAGGATTGAGCAAACACAGTATTTTAGGGATAAAAGATAGACTGATTGCTAAAAGCTATGAGTTGAAGTTTACCTTCATCTTCCTTAATCCCATTTTTCTTGGAGTAGTCGCTTCCTGAAATCTTTCAGCGTTTCTGCTGCGTACTTCAAGAAAAGCAGCTCTTCAAATTCCCGGCGAAGAACATCAATTTTCTCCACAACATGTCTCAAAAGGACCTCATCAGACTTGGAATCATTTGAGCCTTCAACGCTCAATCTTGGTGGACTCCTTGTGTGCCGCATTTAGCCATTGTGAAAAAGAGGGGTTTTCATTGTATATTGGACCATACGTGTGATTGTGCACAGAGGAGAGAGAAAGGAGAAGACGGCTTTGGACGAAAAACCGACTTAGCGCAACCACACGCGTTAACCCTCTCGATTTTGGTTGGTCTTTCAACCTCTACCCCTCTTCTCTTCAGTTTCTAAATGTCGTAAGACATAAGATATACTATACTTGGTTGTATAAAAACTTTGTTTATTCAACAACAAGAAGAAAAATGGTATTGTCGAGTGGCTAGTTAGCCTATGGCTAAGACACCTTCGAGAACTCTCTCTTCCGTTATCTTCAGCTCTCTTGCTAGCCAACTCTTTAAGAGCTCACCGTTTTTCGGGGTCTGCCCGTTGTATGTGTATACGCGGTTTTGCTTTATCGCATCTGCTTGATAGGTTTTCTCAGTTTCCTTGTACAGAAAAGAGACGGTTTCAGCGTTCTGAGCTAGGGTTTTGAAGTCTTTCCATTGTTTACATCGTACGATTACGGGTGGTCCGCGTGTGTAGGTTGGTTGTGTCGGCTTCTCTGTTGACTGCGGCATTGGTGTTGGCGTCGGTGTCGGCGGAGTTGGCGCTTCCCCGGTTGAGAGCAGTTGGATCAGGTTGTTGATGTCTGTCTGTAGGGTTGCGATCTTCTCTTCCATTGTTTCCATGCGGGGTGGAAGTTCGCCTTTTTTTGTGATCTTGTTTGTAATTTTTGCCAGTTGCGCTATGAGGCGGTCAAGATCTTTTTCGTGTTGTTTGAGTACGTTGACTATAAAATCAATTGCTTCTAAGGCTTCGTCTCTTTTAGGTTTTCTTGACAAAGTCTCCGCCTCTTTTGTCTGCTAGATATAATTCGGCTTTGCTTAAATAAACATAGCGTATCGCAAAACAATATCATCGGGTAGTCGTGTGCATATATAGTAAGAATTTGAATCAGCAACAAAAAAAGGCTTTTTTCGATAGTTTATGGAAGGTTTTTGGAGTTTTCACGGTTTACTTATTGTTGCCGTGGCTAATCCTCATTTTTGTTCAAGATTGTAGATTAATTTTGATGATCCATAGAAGCCGGACAAAGTGTTCTTCCAGTAATTCTAGACAAGCTTTTTGCCAGTCATTTCGTTGCTTGATTGCCTTAGTTCTCTTCTCGATTAGCAAGTTTTGTTCTTGGGTAGACATGTTTGACGACGTTAGCAGCTATTGATGTGGAGCGCAGGGGTAGTGGCTTGTTTATGTCGAACCACTTTGCTTCTTCTAGTTCCTTTGATTTCTTGATTATCATGCCTCTTGTTTTCGCCTTAAATGCGATCATTAGGAGACCATAGTCTCCGGCTACGCAGGTTTTGAGGATCTTCAGATTCGAGATTTCCAGTCCGACTTCTTCTTGGACTTCCCGAATTGCTGTTTGCTCTGCAGTTTCATCTCGTTTGATGTGGCCTGATATGAGTCCCCAATATGGGTGTTTCCAGCCTACTCCTCTTGCAAGTAGGATTCTGTTTTTGCTTGCTACCATAACAATGACAGCTGGAGAAGGTGTGGAAAAGAAGACATAATTGCAGGCGCTGCAGTATCTCTCTTTACTTCCATCAAGCAAGATTTTGGGAATCAGTTCCTTTCCGCAGAACCTACAATATCTTTGTTCTTTCAAAGCTGAACCCTTTCTTATGTGCCTTGCTTTTTAATGCCACATTAATATTAAAGAACCTCGCAATTACCTTTTTGTAGAAAGAGGAAAGCTCCTTTGAGTCCCGCTAAATCGGAAATACTCTTTGATACAGTTATTGTTCGGTTGGGTGGAGAAATCGGCATCAAAAGTGCTTGGACAAGAAGAACCTATGAAAAACGCCTAATCAAAAACACTGGGGCTACATTGAAACACCACAACATCCCTTCTGAAGCCATTATCCGGCAACAAGGCAGAATCTACATAAAAACCAGTCAGGCGCAAAAAGCGGCAGAAAGATTAACTAGAGTATTCGGCATATCATCTCTTTCTCCGGCCAACCAAACAACAGACAAGCTAGAAGACATAACTGCTCAAGTCATCAAATTAGCTGAACAAAAACTCCGCAAACAGAACACCTTCGCAGTTAGATGCAGACGAGTTGGCACACATTCCTATACAAGTCGCGAAGTCTGCCAACAAGCGGGACGTCAAATACTCGATGCCTTCCAGAATCTCCAACTAAAAGTGAACCTAACCAACCCAGACGTCACCCTCGGCATTGAGATCAGGGAAAACCAAGCATTCATCTTCACAGAAACAATTACAGCATCAGACGGTCTACCTGTTGGAACTCAACTGAAAACGATTGCACTCATGGAAGCAAGTCTAAACTCTCTAGTCGCAAGCTGGTTAACAATGAAAAGGGGTTGTCCCCTCGTGCCAGCCCATTTTGTCCAAAACCAAGGCAAAAGCACGATTAAGCAAATAGAGAACGTCTGCAACGTGATCTTTGAATGGTCATTTGGACATCCAACAAAACTTTATCTAATTCCCCACAATCAAAACCTCAACATGCTGAAGCAAGAATGCGCCTCACATCTATTAAGCATCCTAAATAAACGCCTCATCTATCGTATAGCATTACAAGTAGCTGAGAAAGAAAGAGCTGAAGGTATAGTCACAGGGGAAGTCATAAGTGAGAAACCATATCAGACGTTGCGTTGTTTTAGAGTGCAAGATCAGGCTATACGAGGTTACCCAGTCCACCGCCCACTTGCGGGCTTGTCCAACGTCGAAATTGAAAAACTAGGACAAAAAATCGGAATCCCAAAATCCATTTTCCTTAGGCCAAGAGAACTTGAGGCTACTAAGCCAAGAAGAGATGTTCTGCCAACAATGGAAGAAGTAGAGGCCGTGGAAAGCAGATTCAACATGCAAGATATGATAGATGAAACCATGAACCGTGTCGAAACAATGACTCTATAGTTACTCTAGTGGGAGATGCCTCTTCTTCTCTCCGAGAAGAGAGTATTCTATGCTTGATTATAGCAGTATCACTCGTGTTCCACGTTTAACCAAGTGAAGTGAGCTAGCTTTCTTTGGGTTGTTACCTTCCTCTTTTTTCAACAATTCGCTAATTGCTCTATAGCTCTGAATAAATTGTGACCCCTTTGCAGTTGTCTTATAGATTCTTCTCTCTGAGTTCTTGGCAGTTTTAAGGAGATTAAGGTCTAAGAGGAGCGATAGATATTCATTTATCTGCGCAAAGCTCATGTTTGCTCGGTACATAATCTGAGTCTTGAGAGCACCAGTTCTAGCTACGTCTAGGATCTCAGCCATAATGGATAAACGGTTTCGACGTCTGTTTGGACTGAAGGAATCTTCAATCAAGGCAATTATCCTCGCTATACTAGTTCTATAAGATTCATCTATAACAGAAAACATCAAATCCTAAAAGGAGTGCTCCTAACCAGAAAATATTCCACATTTTGGAATATAGTTTTATCACTTAAAAGGAAAAGATCATACTCTATTCTCTTGGGGTGATTTCAAAAGTCGTTATTTTTTTGCTGACACCAGAACTAGCTGCTCTGATCTCACATCTACTTCTTCAATCATACAGTTTTTGAAGGTTTCTGAAACACCTAATACGTCTCTAACAGTAACTTGGCCGCGATCCGACTTTGCATAAACTGCGTCTTCGAATACAACTTTGCCTTTCTTCAAGACTGCAAACTCGCACATTCAACTCTCCGCCCTGTATACTTTAGTTTTCTTTGAGAAAATCTTTACCTCACAAAAGTCTTCTTTCAGCTGCAAGCAATCGTAGTTTTTCATAGGCTTCCTTCGGATCTGAGATGTTACTGACAAGCTTCTCGAAAGGACAGATGCCGCTTCTGACAGAATTGAGAACATGGGGAACTCCATTCTCAAACTGGTATAGGACATTGGCCTCTTTCAGCACCTGCATCCCCTTTTCGCTGGCGGTAACAGCAAAAACCGCAAGAACTTCTGCATGTAAACAAAGCAGCGCTGCCGCTTTTCCAACAATCTTATCTGCTACTGAAGAATTTTTCATATCTTTGTCAAGTTCTCTGATAGCTCTCAGCAGGCCGCCTATACCATGAGAGGATGTTTCAAAAATGACTTCACCCTTTCTGGCAATAACCAAAGCTAGATTCTTCCGTTTCAACCTTTCTCTTGCAATGTTTAAGTCGTTTGCCTGCAACTTGAGTTTCCCCGCTGGTCTAGAGAAAAGGTCACTTCCTTTTCACTTTAAATAGTTCCTTTTCAGACATTGAGGCGACGTTGAGGGCTATCTTCTCCATTTCACGGAAATCCACTTTTTTTGAAAGCAGTTTCTCTAGTTCCGTCTGTTTGGCGGAATCAAGAGTTATAGTTATCATGTCTCCTTCTAGGATTTGGAATTTTGCAGCAACTTTTTTCGGTGAATTCTGAAGCCTCAGCTTTCTGTTTCCGATTGTACAGGTGGTTGCGGCTTGAATTCCATCTATGACGCAGGAGAAGGGAACAGAAGGCTTCACAACCACTACGACACGGAGTTTCGGGTCTCCTTTCTTCACTTCTAGCTCTCTCATACCGATAAGTGCCATCCTAACACCTATGACCAAAAAGGGCCCAAGATGACCATGAAACTCCATTGCTCTCTCTATTACATCTTCCAGTTCTTGTTTCCGCTCTCGCAGTGAAATAGCCAAAGCATCCACTTCGCCCAAGAGATCAGATAATGGAGAACATCCTTTCTAATGCTTTGCGAGCCTTATTGGCTATTGGTTTTGAAACGTTGACTTGGTGTTTCTCCTCTTTCAGAGCTAGGTAGATGCGTTCCAAAGTGTTTAATTTCATGTTTGGACATATGGCGCCCTCATAGGCGAGTATAAACTCCTTATCTGGATTCTCCTTTCTTAACCGGTGGATAAGTCCGCTCTCAGTCCCGATGATGAACTTCTTGGCTGACAGTTCGTTTGCGTATCTACACATTTGAGAAGTGCTTCCAATGTAGTCAGCTACTTCTTGAACATCTAGCGTGCATTCTGGGTGCACAATGACAACAGCGTCGGGGTGTTCCTCTTTCAACAGCAGTATATCGCCTTTCTGAAAGAGCACATGGGTTGGACAGAAGCCTTTCTGGGGCATTGGAACTATTTTCTTGTTGGTTTTCTTCTGGACGTATAATGCTAAGTTGTGGTCTGGGCCAAAAAGTATCGTGTCTGAATCTAAAGCCTCAACAACCTTGATGGCGTTTGCAGATGTACAGCAGATGTCGCACTCAGCTTTGACTTCTGCCAACGTATTCACATAAAGCAGAACTGGTACCTTTGGATACTTTCTCTTCCATCTCCTAACCTCGTCTGCACGTAGCATCTGAGCCATAGGGCAACGGGCGCCTTGACTTGGAAGCAGAACCTTCTTATCAGGATTGAGTATAGCGGCGGACTCCGCCATGAAATCAACGGCCGAAAACAAAATGATTTCAGCATCTTTTTCTTCTTTGGCTCGCTTGGAAAGTTCGATGCTGTCGCCCACGTAGTCGGCAATGTCTTGGATTTCTGGTCTCTGATAGTTGTGTGCCAAAATGACGGCTTTCTTTTCACGTTTAAGCTTCAAGATTTCATCGGTAAGAGTCATTGATTCGCCTCATGTCAGATTGAGAGAGACCCTAACCACACCGAGAGATATATCTTTAACGTTAGAATTCGCCAAGTTTCATCACATATGTATCTTGTCTTTTCTGTAAACCCAAATTACCAAAGGAAGCGCTATTGTAAGATATGCGAGGTGAACAATCACCCGAATCCATTCGGCGCTCACTGTGTAGCCGAACATCACCGCAAATATTGAGCCTATCGCACCTTTATGATGAAACAGGCTGTCGCTCGGTATATCTAAAGCATAGGCGTGCTCACCTAGCGAGCCAAGTTCAATCCCAACATCTTCGGAATACTCCACTAATTCATGTACACCATAGCCGGCTAATCCTCCAGCTAAAAGCACTAGCAGAATGCTGGTGAAGTAAAAGAATCTTCGAATGTTGATCTTCATGCCCACAACAAAGATTCCGCAAGCTAAAGCCAATGAAGCTATTACGCCAAGAAAGGCTCCAACCAAAGTGCCAGCAACATCCTCCACTAAGAAAGGAGTCAAAAAGAGCACAGTTTCAAGCCCCTCGCGAAATACCACAATGAACGAAAAGGAGGTTAGAGCAAAAGTTGCTTCTCGAGTTGTAATGGTTTCTAGCTTTTTCTCCATTTCCCTTTTGAGCGACTTTCCTTTCGTGGACATCCAATAAATCATAGATGACAAGACAAAAACTGCAATTATGGCTGCAATTCCTTCAAACAAGGCTTTGGCGGATCCAGAGAGTCCTCCGTAGGCAAACCAGATGAAGGCTCCGAGAACAATACTTGCTGCGACTGCAATGCAAACGCCGAACCAAGCATAGCGTGTTAACGGGTTTCTCTTTGTTCGTGTGAGATATGCTAGGATTATGGCTATTACTAGTGCTGCCTCCAAGGCTTCTCTAAAGGCTAACAGAAATTGACCGATCAACGAAAGTCACCTCACCTAAGCTTTTTACCTACAAGTTTTTTTCTTGTTTATAGGAGGCAGCGCAGTGTTTACAACAAAAGGTTGTTTCTTTTCCATCTATGGCTTCATGGTAACCTCCTTCATAAACTTTGCATCCGCAATGGGCGCAGATTTCTAGGCTTGGTTCAATGGCTACTGAGATTAAGTTGGCGAACCTTTTGAACAGTTTTGTGCAGAGTTCTCTTCCTTCTTCAGTGAGTTCGAATACTTTTCGTTTCTTTTCGCCAACTGGTTTTATAGTATGCTTTACTAGACCTTTCTGCTCAAGTTGTTTCAGAAACGGATAGACAAGGCTGGGGCTGATCTTTCTTTCAAGGCGTTTTCTAAACTTGCTGATTATGCTGTAGCCATGGGCTGGTTTCTCGTATAGTATTGTCAGTATGTAGAATCTTGAAAAGTCTGAAATGAAATTATCGACTTCAGACGCCATGTTTAGCACTCCAAGAGATATATCTTCAGAAGAAATATTTATATGTTTCTTCCACGGAGAAACAGGTAGAAGAGGAGATAACATTCAGATGTCCAAGGAAAGCAAAAAGACTATTCTCAACATAGGTCGTATGACGTGTGCCTCCTGCGCCCTAACCATAGAAAAAACTCTAAAAGGACACGCCGGAGTGGAGAAGGCAAATGTCAACTTCGCCTCAGAAAAGGCTCACATAACATACGATCCAAAGGTAACTAACAAGATGGAACTGGTAGAAACCGTCAGATCCACCGGCTACGATGCACACTTGAGGACAAAAAAGACAATCATAAAGATCGGTGGGATGACCTGTGCATCCTGTGCCCAAACCATAGAGAATGCCCTAAAAAAGGCCAATGGAATCATAGAAGCGAACGTAAATCTTGCGACTGAAAAGGCTCTTGTCGTGTACGATCCGCAGGAGATCGATTATGAACATATAAAAGGCGTGATAGAGGCCACAGGCTATAAGGTGCTTGGCAGAGAGGACGGCGCAGCCAAATACGAGAAAGCAATAGAGGAAGAGCAGAGGAAATTTCATCAGGCAGAAAAAAGAATGAAAGTTGCATGGGCCTTCACCATACCTATCATAGCTTGGATGATCCCAGAGATGATCTATGGGTTGGCCTGGCCGAACATGGCCGTATATAACTTAGGGCTGATTCTCTTAGCGATTCCTGCAATGTTTTGGGCAGGGAAGGAAACTCTTACATCCGCAGCAAGAAAGGTAGCCCATGGCAGAGCCAACATGGATGTGTTGATAGCCTTAGGCACATTAACTGCATTCATTTCTGGTCCGGCCATGTTTTTTGGAAGATCTATAGGTATTTCTATCCTAAATTACGCTGGAGTTTCAGCGATGATAATGGCCTTCCATCTCTTGGGAAGGTACATAGAGGCAAAAGCAAAGGGTAGGGCATCTCAAGCCATCAGGAAGCTACTGGAGTTGGAAGCCAAGACCGCCCGAATCCTAATGGATGGGAAAGAAAAGGAGATACCCCTCGACGAGGTTGAAGTAGGCAACATAACGATTGTTAGACCGGGAGAAAAGATTCCTACAGACGGTGTAGTGATTGAAGGTCAGAGCTCGGTGGATGAGTCAATGGCAACTGGTGAATCAATTCCTGTGCTAAAGAGCGTCGATGATGAGGTAATAGGTGCCACAGTAAACCAGCGAGGAATGTTAAAGGTAAGAGCGACGAAAGTCGGGCAGAACACGTTCCTTTCTCAGGTGATAAAAATGGTTGAGGATGCCCAAGGATCGAAGGTTCCGATTCAAGAATTCGCCGATAGAGTGGTGAGCTACTTTGTTCCAGCCGTCTTAGCCCTGTCATTTTCCGCTCTGATCTTGTGGCTGGCTTTTCCTAATCAAGTCAATATGGCAAGCGTTTGGGCCCAACCGTTTTTGCCTTGGGTTGATCCAAACATGGGAATCATAACCCTTGCTATATCTGCCTTCGTCGCGTCTCTTGTCATAGCGTGCCCTTGCGCCCTTGGACTCGCCACTCCTACAGCCCTGATGGTTGGAAGCGGCATGGGAGCCGAAAACGGGGTGCTTATACGCCATGGGGCAGCTCTACAAACGCTCAAGGAAGTTGACACTATCGTCTTTGACAAAACAGGAACGATTACCAAAGGAAAACCTGAAGTCACAGATATAATTCCAGCTGAAGGTAACACCAAAGAAGAGGTTCTGCGTTTAGCTGCCAGTGTTGAGGTCGGGTCAGAACATCCCCTTGGCGAAGCCATACTAAGAAGCGCAAAGAACGAGAACCTCGAACTCTATGAAGTCGGGGCATTCGAGGCAATAACAGGGAGAGGCGTGAGAGCGAAGATCAAGCGTTCCTCTCAAAAAACTGTACTTGTTGGAAATCGAAAACTTATGGAAGAAGAGAGGATAAACTTTAAGGCCTTAGAAAGCAATCTGCAGCACCTTGAAGAGGAAGCCAAGACGGCAATGCTCCTATCTGTAGGGGAAAGAGTCGCTGGAGTAGTAGCTGTTGCAGATACGTTAAAGAATGACTCGGTTGGCGCAATTAGGGAACTCGAGGAGATGGGGATTAAGACAACTATGCTTACAGGAGACAACCAACGTACTGCAATCGCTATTGCCAAAAAAGTCGGGATATCAAGGGTTTTGGCTGAAGTTCTCCCTGATCAAAAAGTGAAAGAGATTCAGAGGTTGCAGGAAAATGGTGAAACAGTCGCTATGGTCGGTGATGGAATAAATGATGCTCCTGCTTTGACCGCTGCGAATGTTGGAATCGCCATAGGAACCGGAACAGACATCGCTATAGAATCTGCTGACGTCACATTGGTAAGGGGAAATCTGTCAAGCGTTGTCACTGCTGTAAAGCTTTCGAAAGCTACCTTTAGGAAAATCAAGCAAAACCTCTTCTGGGCGTTCTTCTACAATGCTGCGGCTATCCCATTAGCTATGTTGGGTTTGGCCCACCCGGTATTGGCGGAAATAGCCATGGCCACAAGCTCAGTAACGGTCGTGGCAAATGCGAATTTGTTAAGAAGAGTCAGGATTCGCCCGGAATGTCAGAAGATAGGAAAGTAGAAATTCAACTGTGAAGTTCAGGGAGGTGAGAAGGTATGGCGAAAGATCTTGTTTGTGGAATGGACGTGGATGAGAAAACAGCGGAGTACAAGACGACACACATGGGAAAAACCTACTACTTTTGCGCCCCTGGTTGCAAAAGAGCGTTCGAGAAGTACCCAAACAAATATGTGAAGATGTGAAGTCTGACCTTATTGTTTGTCCATTTTTAGAAGGAAAATGAATTAAATGTGCGTGCGAAAGAGGAGGAGAATGTGATTGTAATGATAGCGTCATCTAACGCAGACAAGGGGGAAGTCAGATTCGATCCTCAAAGCAAAGTCATCTGTTTAATTTCTGGGGGAATAGACTCTCCCGTTGCAGCTTGGATGATGATGAGAAAAGGATGTTTTCCTGTTTTCGTCTTCTTTGACAATTATCCTTTTGCTGATGAAACCACTAAGCAACGGGCTATGGAAGCTATTGAAAGATTGAGCGAATGTGCTCATGGAATGCGGCTTAAAGCCTATGTAGTTCCGCATGGCGACGATCTCGCAGACATTCTAAGAAGTTGTCCAAGAAGCCTAACATGTGTGCTTTGCCGAAGAATGATGTACAGAGTGGCGGAAAAAATCGCTTTACTTGAGGGTGCAGATACCATGGTAACAGGTGAAATCATCGGCGAACACGCCAGTCAAACGCTTGTGAATCTCCGTGTCGAAACTCAGTCAGTCTCAGATGTTAGCATACTGCGCCCGTTGCTGGGCTTGAACAAGAAAGAAGTTGAAAAACTGGCAAGAAAAATCGGAACCTTCGATACATCGACAAAACCAGCCTCTTGTTGCAGTGGTCCGCCTCCTAAGCCTCGAACAAGGGCTAGACTGGAAGAAGTTCTTGAAGCTGAGAAACATTTAAACATAGAGGTTATGATTAGTCGCGACTTAGAGGGCAAAACTATATTGGAGGTTTAGAGCAGCATCTTCTAATATCAGACTTACTCAGAGTTCCTCAAACCATGGTCAATTTATGGAATTGTGCGTTTAGGAAAATCACAAATATGTAAATTGCTCAAATGCAAACGATATCAGGATGATGACTATGAAAGTCGATAGTCACAGGCATATTCGCCCTGCAGAGATAGATTTCCTACAAGTTTTAGAACAGAACAAGCAGAGAGTCTATAAGAAAATTTCGGAATATTTGCCATACCGGTACCCAACCAAGCATTATAAGATGGTCAAAGACTATCCAGAGAGACAAGGCAAATACTTGCGACCAGTCTTGGTTTTGCTTGCAAATGAATTGTTTGGTGGAAAAGAAGAAGATGCCATACTAACTGCAGCCGCAATGCAAACGTCTGAGGACTGGATTCTAATCCATGATGATATCCAAGATAATTCAGAGGAGAGAAGACAAAAACCTTGCCTTCATAGAATTTATGGAACAGAACTTGCAATAAATGCTGGTGATGCTCTACATGTAATAATGTGGAAAATGTTGATGGATAACTGCGAGACCTTGGGTCTGAGAAGAGGAAAGAGAATCTTTGACTTAATGCATGAGATATTATTATACACATGTGAAGGGCAATACCTCGAAATAAGCTGGATAAGAAGTGGGAAAGTTGACCTTGCCGAATCAGAATATTACAAAATGATTGATAGGAAAGCAGGAGCTTATAGTATATATGGTCCACTCCAACTAGGAGCAGCGGTTGCGGGTACGACAGACGAGCAACTAAATGCTATAAAAAAATGGGGAATACCATTTGGAAGAGCCTTTATGATTCATGATGACGTCTTGAATCTGAAGGGAGACAGAGGCACATATGGAAAAGAGATCGGTGGTGATATACTAGAGGGGAAAAGGACTCTGATTCTAATCCATTTGCTTAAGAACTGCTCAACTGAAGAGAAAAAATCTATTCTGGAAATATACTCGAAAAGTAGAAAAGAAAAGACTGAGCAAGAAAAGGACTACATAATGCAATTGATGAAAAAGTATGGAAGTATAAAATATGCTCATACAAAATCATTGAAATTTTCAGAGAGAGCCAAAAGGCTGTTTGATGAAAATACCAGAAGTCTCAAGGACTCCTTTGCCAAAATGGCCATCCGAGCAGGCATGGACTTTGTGGTTGAACGAGAAAAATGAAGACCAGAAACAGATCGCTTGCGCCTAGCTTCTACGTAACATCTGGGTTTTGCTATATCAAAGGAAATCTTGCGATACCCAGCTGTCAAGCTGTTGAAGACCTCGGTATCTATCCAGATACTTTGGCGTACATTTAGAGTATCAAATCTTGGCGCTTTCTCGAATTAGGGTTGGGACATTGTCTCGGGAATGGGCTCTTTCAATGTTTTGATGACAGGATATAATGCGGACAGACAGATGAGCCCCAAGGCCAAGAGCAACCAGCCAACGATGGAGAAGAGCACATTACTAGTAATGACTGGTTCTGGAATCAGAAACACAAATGATACAAAAAACCCAGTGAATATTCCGATTGCTCCGCTGATCATCAGTATGAGAAAGGACTCAGCAACCATGAGTTTCACAATGGTTAGCGGCTTTGCTCCCAGGGCCCTCATGATACCTAAGTCACGCTTTTGACTTGCAATAGAGAGAACTCTGTAGCCAAGCAGACAGAGTGTGGCTGTTACCAGGGAAGAAAGCGGCAGAAATATAACAAGCGACCAAACGTAGCTGAGAAAGCTTAAATGCTTTTCAAGGCTTTCATTGACTTCCAAAGTCACCAATTCTGTCCCCGAAATCTCTCGATTTATTTCATCGAGAACTTGTGAGCGATGAGCAGGATCGATCCTAATAAACAGAAGATTGAATTCAAGTGATTCAACCGCTTTTGATAAGGTCTCAAAGGGCACATATACTACATTTCCATTGTTAAGCGGGTCTAAACACACGCCGACTATGTCAAATTTCTGTCCAAGTATTTCGATGCCTTGTTTTCTAGGATTATCAAAGATTCTTAGAGCCAGTGAGTCGCCGAGAATGGCAGAATGTTTATCGGTTTCGCTAAAAGCTCTTCCAATCATAAGCCACTCGTTAAGAATGTTTTCAGGATCTACACCCAGAACTAGCGCTTCGCTAGATCGGTTCTCACCAATAGCGAAGTAATAATCTGGCTCTTCCGGGTCTATGACATATCCTGGAAGTTCATAGACAGTTGTTTCTAGAGCCAGTCCGGGGACTACTCTAACAATGCCAGGGATTGTTCGCATTCTGTTAACAAGAGAAGGAGATATAGAAAACTCTGGATCAAGAAAATCAACGGGTTCCATCTTCTTTGTCTCGAAAAAGCTCGAAAGAAAGTTTCTATACTGTTCAGAAACGCTAGAGTGACCAACAACGATGATATCTCTACCTATAGCACGTTCTACATAGCTCTGCGTGGTTTGATTGGCAATAAATCCTCCAGCTAGAGCAAGAGTAGTCAGAGTTAGGACAACTGAGACACACAATATCGCTTTGCGAGTTGCAGACCTCCTGCGCATAAGATTTCTCGAAGCTACCTTGAATGCAAAGCCTAGTCGTGAAGAAGAGAGACCTTTAGACTGAAAAGAGGCTCCTGATAAAAAGTGAGGCGACAACGCTTCTCCCGGCTTCACCCGTATTGCTTTGCCTATTGTTCGGCTCCCAAAGAAGAGAGAAACCAATGCGAAGACTGAGAAAATGAAGAAAATATTCCATGCATTGAGAGGTCTTTGTGAAATAGAGAAACCCAGATTGTTCAGCAAGTCAATAAAAGCGAAGGATGTGAAAGTGCCAGCGATAGTGCCAATTATACAACTTATGAGAACCATGATTAGAAGCTCTATGACAAAATAGCTGAAAACTAAATCTGTCAGGCATCCAGTTGATTTCATTATTCCAACATCACGTATGCGTTCAGACATTGTTGCAGAGATGAGAAAAGATGTTATCAACACTCCAGCGAGAAAACTTAGGAAAACGATCATGACAATGAACAATGAAAATACATAGGAAAACCCCATCGTCAATCTTCCTCCAGTGATGAGGATAATCTCGAGACCAATGTTTTCTCCAAAACTTATAAGAAAAACTGTTGTAGCAACATTTGTAGTCAAACCAAGCATGGTCAAGATTGTCTGGAACTTCCTTCGAGTGAGATCTTTTATGGGGAATGAAAGGCTACTCATTTACACCACTATTTTCCCATTCAGCAATTGAAGTCTCCATTTCGCCAATTGCATTATTCTCTCGTCATGTGTAGCAACAATGACTGTTTTGTTCTCTGCTTTCAGTTTCTCCAGTATGGAGACAATTTCGCGACTTGTTTCGAAATCCAGATTTCCTGTGGGTTCATCAACAAGGAGAAGAGGTGGGTCATTAGCCAGAGCCCGAGCGAAAGCCACTCTCTGCTGTTCGCCTCCGCTAAGCTGAGAGGGAAAATGGTTGGCCCGATGAGATAAGCCTACAATTTCTAGAAGTTTCTCTGATCTCTCTGACACTCGTTCTTCCTTCCAGCCGCCTATCTCTATCGGAAATGCAACGTTCTCTATGGCAGTAAGCGTAGAAATGAGATTATAGGATTGAAAAACGAATCCAATGTAAGCACAACGGAAGGTTGCCAGAAAATCTTCATCACAATCAAGGAGATTATGCCCAAGAACAACCACGTTGCCACTTGTGGGCTTGTCAAGACCTCCGATGATGTTTAAAAGAGTAGTTTTTCCCGCACCAGAAGACCCATGAATGGAAACAAATTCTCCTTCTGCAACTTGAAGATCCACCCCTTTCAAAGCTTCAATTGTAATATCGCCGACACGATACGTTTTACACACAGAAGACATGAAAACCGCGCTTTTCCCGTGCGCCAAATGATCAGCCCTTAACGGGTATGATTTGAGTCAACACAAGATAAATTTATTCTTGCAGTCGAAGTGCGTGTAGGAAATACAAGGCGGCACACAAAATGATCGCATGACATGGATTACTAAGATGTATAGAGGGAAGAGTGATCTGTGACCTATTTCAGAAGCAAAGATCCATGTGTAAAACACAGAAATCAAAGGTCCATTGTGCACGGATAGATGGCTCTGGGAGAACCCATTTCAGATTCACGAATCTCAGATTATTGGTGACAGAACACGTAAAACGTCATTTGCAATTTCTGTAGCTTCTTTTTCGGTTTCGATCTTTTTGATTAGCATTCGTCCGTTTTTTGACATTGTCACCTCTGCTCCTTTGGTTTTGAAGATCAGGATATGCGGAGTGTTTATTATTATCTCGTTGTCTTTCGTGGATTTGAGTAACCTTTCTAAGTCAGCCATGTTAAGAGATATCTTGTGTTGCATCTTAACCTCAAACGCTGCTTTGTCAGAACAAAGTCTTACAGAGAAGGGCATAGGTTGTCTCTCTTTGTTGGTCATGCGGTATCTCCAGTGAAGAGATGCAAAAGCTTGTACAATAGTCTTGCTGAAGGTTTTCTTGATCCTTGTTGTGAATTTGCTGTTTGCGTATAATATAAATTGCCTCACAACGTATTGGCTTCTTGAAAGGCAGAGAAGAGATCAAGAACCGAGTTGAAAGATTGATTGAAGAGTTGTGTTTGAGGTGACAAGGTGTGGCATCTTCCAAAGTTTTTGACGCCAAAGAATTCTACAGTCGGCAGATTGTCTTGCCTGAGCTCAAACATGAAGGACAAGAGAGATTGAGACGTTCTAAAGTTGTAGTGGTCGGCCTCGGTGGTTTGGGCACAGCTTCTGCGCTTTATCTTGCTTTAGCAGGGGTAGGACATCTACGTATTGTTGACCAAGACACTGTTGAACTCAAGAACTTGCATCGTCAGATCTTATATGACATGCGCAGTTTACGTTATCCGAAGGTTGAAGTTGCATCTGAGAGAATTGCGCAGTTAAATCCTGAGGTGAAGGCTGAGCCTATCTCAGAAAACGTGAGAGAAAGCAATGTTAACGATGTGGTCAAGGGAATGGACTGTGTCGTTGATGGACTGGACAACATGCGTACAAGGTACCTGCTAAACAGGACATGTGTTAATCAGAAGATTCCTTATGTTTTTGGAGCAGCCATTGGAATTGAGGGTAATCTCTCAGTTTTTTCTCCTCCAGAGACTCCATGCTTGGAATGTGTGCTGCCCAATCTTGACGATCGTTTTCTTCCAACATGTGATGTGCGAGGAGTTCTCGGCGCAACAGCAGGTATAATTGGATCGATGCAGGCCATGGAAGCCATAAAGTTGCTGGCTGGAATGAGAAATTCATTGAAAGGGAAACTCATGGTCTGTGACTTCCGCGACATGTTTTTCACCATAATCGATGTTTTCAAGCGTTCTGACTGTCCAGTGTGTCAAGGCGCATCATTGAAATCAGTTGAAGGCGGCGAACGACTGACTTGGTTGTGTGGACGCAATACGGTCAATGTTAATCCTCCACGGCCAATAGAAGTGAGTTTGAGCAAACTCCACGAGAGGCTGAGGCGCAACTTTAGAATAGTCATGAAGTCTTCGCTTGTTATTGTGTTTGAATACGATGGTGCTGAAATCAGCTTGTTCAACCGTGGTCGCATGCTAATCAAAAATGTGAAAGATGAAGAATCTGCATTGAAGGTTTACAACAAGGTTTTGGAGAAGCTGGACATAAGCTTTGCATGAGAAACTTCACAACGCCACCAAGCAACTGCGAAAAATGTTCTCTGACATGGCGTAAAGGTAAAGATTAAAATGTTTAACCTCTCATGAAGTTTTCGGTGTGAAGAAGCGCCGGGGTGGCCGAGAGGTTAGGCGGCGGCCTGCAGAGCCGCTATATATGGGTTCAAATCCCATCCCCGGCTCCACTAGGCTATTAGATTTAAGGGTTTGACTGATCCAACTTAAACCATAGATGAACTGTAGATGAGAGTGTAAGACATGAGAGCAATCGTTTTTGCATCTGGAAACGTAATTACACTAGATCCGTCTAAACCGAGAGCTGAAGCAGCAGCAATCAGACATGGCAAGATCATAGGTGTCGGCACCTATAGGGAAATGATGTCACTTGCTGGAAAAAATGCAAAAGTGATGGACTTAGAAGGAAGAGCACTTCTTCCAGGATTCGTCGATTCCCACATTCATTTGACACATTACGGACTCATGCTTTCATCTGTAGTCCTAGATGTCCGAAAGGCTCAGTCTATCCATGAGATCAAGGAGATCATTAGAAAGAGGGCAAGAAAGAATCCCAAGGGAAGCTGGATCACAGGGCACGGATGGAACACCATCACTCTCGCTGAAAAGAGACCCCCGAATCGCTGGGATCTAGACGAGGTCACTCCCAACATTCCAGTAATGGTTTCGGACGAGGGCGGACACGTATGCAGCGTCAACAGCCCAGCTTTGAAGTTGGCAAATATTGGAAAAGACACGAAATCTCCACTGGGTGGAAAGATAGACAGAGACCCAGACACTGGAGAACCTACCGGCGTATTGCGCGAAACAGCTGCCACCAGAATTGAAGAACTGATCAAATACAGCGATGAGGAGTTAAGTCAGGCTCTAACTCTTGCACTCGATGAAGCAGTTAGACTTGGATTAACCTCAGTTCATTGCGCCTATGAGAACGCACAAAACATCAGA
>JASFPO010000009.1:0-33108 GCA_050115935.1 Candidatus Bathyarchaeota archaeon
GTAATTACATGTAATTAGGAATATAAGTTTTATTTTTTCAGCTTCAGAATTGGATTTAACACGAAACTAGGACATCTAGGATTTGAAAACTGAGCTGAAATTTCATTGTTCTGCTTTGAGACTTTAGCACGCCGAGCAAAGGCTCAATAGTTGATTTTGTAAACAGCAACTAGTACATGAATTCCGAAATAGGGTCCGCTTGGCGAGAAGAAAGCCTCTTCGAAGTATGGTTTTCCTTCTGTGTTTGATGCAAATTGAGTAGTGGGGGCACTACCTAGTCTGGTTTCCTTGGCAAATGTCATGAGTTTGAAGATTGTTGAATTTTGTCCCTTAACATTGACTGCCAGTTCCCCGTCGTCTACCTGACCATTACCATCTGCATCCGTCCAATCTACCCCGAGTCTGTAGTTTCCAAAAGAATTGTCGTCAAAAAAGTCACCGAATCTGCTGCCGGCAATCTTGGCCATCCATCTCCATTTACCTTCATCTCCGTATCCCCTGTCCGCTCCTTCGCTGTCAAAAGTCGTGAAGACAACGATGTATTCGGGCTGTCGCTCGCCACGCCTATATGTTTCAAGCACCCTGATTGCTTCTGTCTCGTTATACATAAATATTCTGCCGATGTTTGCGATCTGAGTTGTGTTGATTGTCCCGTTGTCTGCTAATGTCGTCTTGTTTGCAATGATTGATATCCAGTAGCCATAGTCCCACCAACTAACAACAATTGTGCCTTCAGGTAGTTCATGTTTCATCCACATCAGAGTTTGATACCATTCAAGTATGGGTTCGTCTGATCTTAAAGGAACACTGGAGGCCATAATGGTTGCAGGAGAGTAGGCTTGTTCGAAAACCCTTGGCTTATCTCTCATAGCTCCGAGTGGCAAGATGAACGAAAACGAAAGAAGCACGAACATCAGGATGATTGCTGAGGCGCTAAATTCCTTCCCGACACGACCAAAGACATATTTCTTCTTAAGCGATATTTTGGGGAATTCTCTCATAACCATGATGAAAGGTCTCAGCATCCCCATTAAGCCAATTGCCCAGAGCATGCTGAAGGACGGCGCCAAGAGCACAAGCAGTCTGACCATGGACGAGGCAAAGTATACGGATGTAAGTGCATATAAGACCAAGAACAGATTGCGGTTTGTTGGGTTTCTAGCTGCAAAATACAAACCGATCACAATGAAGAATATCCCCACACCATAGTCGTAATAAAAAGAACCCCAGGCTGGTGGTCTATGCTCCTGTACTGACTCTACAATAGGATTGAACAATCGTTCAAAAGGGTTCAGAACTGTGTAGAATTTGCCCATCATTGGTGTTACTCCTCCCATTAGTGCCACAAAAGCAACAGTAGCAATTGCCAAGAAACCAATGGTATATATGAACTTCCATTTGCTTGTCTTAGTGTTTGCGAAGACCTCCCACAAACACAACAAGGCGAAGATAGACAATGCAACAAGCACTGGCTCTGTTAACAAGAAACGTGTTGACAGTTTCGGAACATTAATCGCGATAAATAAACTCAACCCAAGAGTCAAACTATAGGAGAGAAGTAGTCGTTTAGAATATCGCCCCAGTAGTATTAGTGAAAATGCAAAGAGTGCTGTCAATCCTAGAGGGAAATACGATGCTCCCCAGCTGGCAAATATGTAGCCAAGCGATAAGCCCGAAGCAATTGCATATTTGATCGTGGAGTTCCATGTACGTTGCTCATCCAAAGAACGTAAGAACAAGAATGCATAAAGCACTATGGCAAATATTCCAACGGATTCGTCGTCAAACCATCCCAGCGCTGTTCTTCCAATATATGAACCGTTCAACGCCAAAAACAGGGCAGAAAACATTCCAACGGTTTTCCCCCACGTATCTCTACTCCAAAGGTACATCACTAAGCAGGTTAATGCCGCCATTATTGGCGGAAATATGACTGCAAACTCATACAATGAAATGGGCAAAGCCAGCATCTGCGAAATCTGGTAGAGAAACGCAGCAGTAAAGGACAGGCCTGGGAAAAAGCCGCTATAGACCGGTATGCCGAACGGATACCATCTTTGGTAATCGTGCCATGTAAACCAAGATATGAATCCATTGTCCACTATGTATTCAGCTGAGCGATAATGGGAATATGGGTCAAACTCAGATAAGTGGTATCCCCAGCGCATTGGCAACAAGCGGATTCCAAACGCAACTAGCAGAATAATTGATAGAATACTTATCTGCAGTATCAGGTCATGGGACATCTTGAACCTTAGACATTTCAGAAGCTTTATGCCCTCGCCCAATTTCGAAACGAGTGTTTTTAGTTGCAAGTTTCTCCCTTCGCCTCGAGCGTCTAGGCTTAGAGAATACTAAGTGGTTTATGAAAAACCTTTCTACTCTTACATGTGAAAACTCTTCGTAGGTGTTAATTTTTATATCGCATTTATGTTTTAAATGTCACCTGCGCATCGTTTACTAGAGGCTGAACCCTGTTGACTCGACCACGTCCCACAACTCGCGTTGCACGAGGTGTCACTTACCTCTTCGTTCAAGGTCTCGCCTCCTCAGTCATAGGTTTGGTTTACTTTGTCTTTCTTGTTGGTTTGCTTTCTCAGGAGGAGATGGGTGTCTACACACTTCTCACCTTTACGCTAAATCTAGTCGCATTGTTTGGGAACTTTGCTTTGCCCGCAGCTGCTACCAAATATATCTCTCAGTTTCTTGCTGAGGGAAATCTTGAGAAGGCCAAATCTGTCGTAAACCGGTTGTTACGCGTCTGGCTGCTTTCTTCTGCAATATGTTTTGTGTCACTCTTCCTCCCTGCGGAGCTGCTGTCGAAGCTTATGTTTGATTCACCAAACTATACAATCCATTTTATGCTACTTTCGCTCTGTGTGGTTTTCATGATTCTAAATGTCTTCATGCAGAACAGTCTGCGGGGTCTGCAAAAAATTGGTGATTTTGCATTAACAGGGTTCTTGTATGCAGTTTTTCACAGTGTTTTAGGTCTTGTTCTTCTTTTTGCTGGTTTAGGTCTTCTTGCTGTGGTTCTCAGCTGGCTGGTAGGTCTTGTTGTATCTTCTCTAACCGGCTTATTCTTGACTATGAAAAACCTAGGACTTACACGAAAGCCACATCCACTTAGGCCGCTGATTAATTTTTCCTATCCACTCTATGTTTCCAACATCATAAGTTTCTTAGCGACTTGGGTAGATTCTATTCTGATTTTTTCTTACGTAAGTGTTGTTATAGGTCCAATAAGAGCTCAGGAACTGCTTGGCATCTACTACGTAGCAGTTAGGGCTTCTTTGATTCCAATGCTCTTCTCTACGGCAATAATCACAGCTCTTCTCCCACAGCTTTCAGAACTCTACACTCGAGAAGGCTTGAGCAGTTTAAAAGATGCTTTTCGCGTATCTACACGTTACTTAGCCCTAATAGGTTTTCCAATGATTATAGGATTGGCAACTCTATCCAGTCCAATAATAGTAATATTCGCCGGTCAAGAGTATGCAGCAGCGGCGTTACCACTGACAATTATTTGCTTTTCAGTGATTCCTACAACACTAGGGGTGGCAATAAATCCGATTTTGCTGACTCTTGAACGCACAAAGATAGTTTCATTGATCACAGTTCTCTCCATATTCTTCAACATTGTTGCATCATTTGTTACGTTAGCTTACCTTAACCTCGGTTTGCCTGGTCCAGCAGTTGCTAGAACTTTCTCTACAATTATCACTCTTGCGCTGAGTGCGATGGCCTTGAAGGGGATTTTTTCTCTCAAGTTTGATAGTGAAGCGCTACGAAAGGCTGCGTTCTCCTCTCTTCTCATGATAATGGCCATTTTCCTTCTTGAAGTAGTGAGACGAATTGTTATGCCTTCGCCCAATCAGTTTCTGGTCATCACATTGCCCATACTCATTCTTTACATAGTTGTTGGAGCAGCAACCTATTTCTTGTCCTTGGTTGCTCTGAAGACAATCAAGAAATACGATATAGAGATGCTTCACGATTATCTTCCGAAAGGCTTCAAATGGGTAGCCGCTTGGCTAAGTCGCTTGGCTCATTTAGAGTAAATCCTTTTGAGGTTTGTCAATGTGTGGAAGCTTGAAAATCATCTTGAGGGACAAACTAAACCCTGAAGAGCTTAGAGCTCTATACAAATCCTACGATATAGTAGGAGATATTGCAGTCATCCGCGTTCACGAAATCCTGAAACCAAAGGTCCCTTTGATAGCCGAAGCCATCATGAAAACCCACAAGCGCGTAAGGACCGTTTTGCTTCAAAGCGGACCTGTTCTAGGTGTATTCCGATTACGCAAGTTGCAATGGGGTGCTGGTGAAAAGAAGACTGAGACAGTCCACAAAGAGTTTGGTTGCCTGTTCAAAGTAGACCTAAAGCAGGCCTATTTTTCACCTCGACTTTCCTATGAAAGAATGCGTATTGCAGAATTGGCTAGACCAAACGAGATAGGCGTCAATTTGTTTGCTGGAGTAGGCTGCTTCTCAATAGTTATGGCCAAATTTTCCAAAATAGCCAAGATCTATTCCATAGACATCAATCCAGTTGCTGTTCAGTATATGCGAGAGAATGTTATAATCAACAAGGTGACGAGACATGTCATCCCGATATTAGGTGATGCCAAAGAAGTTGCAGAGAGACAATTGCGAAACGTAGCAGATAGGGTGTTGATGCCGCTTCCAGAGAAGGCCTATGAGTATCTTGATCAGGCTTTAATTGCGCTCAAGCCGTCTGGTGGACATATCCACTATTACGCTTTCGAGCATGCTGCGAAAAATGAGGATCCAGTTGAGAAAGCTAAAGTGAAAGTTTCTGAAAAGCTCTGGAAGCTCAAGACAGAGTTTGATATCCCTTTTGGTCGTATAGTGCGCGCAACTGGACCAAACTGGTATCAAGTAGTTGCAGACATAAGAATTGCTTCAAGTTCCACTCTTTGAGTTTAGAACGTCATAAGATCGTGCAATGTTAGTGCCTTGATTTAGCTTGGAGCCTAACAAATCCTTTATAATATCCTCAGATTAACACATACCTAGAACGGAGGAATGAATCATCAAGAGAAAATTGATGGATATCTTGGCTTGCCCCATTGACAAGTATCATCCTCTTGAGTTGCACGTTTTTGAAGAGAAAGAAGAGATTGTTGAAGGTATAATAATATGTCCGGAATGTCTGCGATGGTACCCCATAAGAGATGAAATTCCAGAGATGCTACCAGATGAATTGCGTGAAGAAAAGGATGAATCGCCGTTCTTACGCAAATGGAAAGGCAATTTTCCCCAGAAAATACTCTCAGAAGGAAAACCCTTCAACCTGAAAGGAAAAAAATAATTAGACTAGATATGTCACTACACTCTTGGCTTAGTTTTCCATTTTCTTGGGCAACCTGAAATCCATCTAATCTCTTCTAAGACTCCATCTAGAAAACCAACTTTCGGACGCCAACCCAAAACTGCACCGGCCTTCTTATTACCCAACACGAATTTTTCTAACTCGCGTTCCAATCGAATTCTCTCTGGTTGAAGATGTGAAGCTTCTCCTTCGATGGGGTCATCGTAGACAATTTTCAGTTTCTTACTTGACACTTTGATGAGGGTTTCAGCTAATTCGTTTATTGAAGTTCCCTTTCCACTGGAGATGTTGAAGACTTGACCTGAAGCTTTCCTGTTCCTAATCGCTAACATGTGAGCGCGGACCACATCCTTTACATAGATGAAGTCTCTCACTTGCTGACCGTTTCCAAAAACTACAGGAGGTTTGTTTTCGAGGAAGATTCTCTTGATGAACATCGTCAAGACTCGACCGAACCATTCTCTCGGTCCGTAAACGATGCCGTATCGGAAAGCAGTCGTGTCTAGATTAAACAGCTTGTAGTACTGGATGCAGTAGCGTTCGGCGCATAACTTGCTGACCCCATAGGGCCAGTGAGGTTCCAAAGGATGTTTTTCATCTTGTGGCACATATTGTGCTTCTCCATAAACTGCTCCTGAAGATGCAAACAACAGTTTTTCCAGGTTATTTTCAAAAGCAGTGTTCAATACGTTAAGCGTTCCGATAATGTTTATTTGAGCATCTTTCTCAGAGTCTTTGATCCCCGTGTGGACTTCCAACTCTGCTGCTAGATGGTCAACTATGTTGATATCTCCTTCTTTAATAACTTCATCTAGATTCTTCTTGTCGAGGATTGAGCCTTTCACTATTTCGAGTCGATTGTCTTTGATGTGCTCAAGATTCTCCATGCTTCCTGTAGAGAGATCATCTAGTACAATCAACCTTGACACATCGTTTTTCAAGTATTCCTCTGCTAGATGCGAGCCGATGAATCCTGCTCCACCAGTTATCAACACATTTTTTCCTTCAACACGCACAGAAAATTCCTCTATATACAGTGTGTTTAATCGTTGAAAGCTCTTCTTCTCAAGATGTTTTGTATCACATCCAAGGGATTTTCTAGTTTTGCTAGCAAATCTTTCACGTTCTGCTTTTTTCCTAGTAGCTTCCTTGCGTAATGTATTGCCTTTGAGGGCGCAACTGTGAAAATCGGAAAGCCTTTCTTTGAAAGATAATCGTTCACATAGATTCGCCGTGCTATGGGAATTACAATGGATGGAGTTCCTTGCAACGCAGCTTCACGCTGGATTGTGCCCCCAACGCCAACAACTAGATCTGCTTGTGCAACAAGACTAGCAGAGTCCACGAAACCTTTGGGGACAATCAAATCCTTCTTTGGGCGCCTGTCATAGCGCGAGAGAAACACTACTTCTCCGAGCGAACTAAGCTTCCTAGCCAATGTCTCAGTTAAATCGGTTTCTCCCAATGCGTAAGCTGCCTTTGTCTCTTGATGTCTAACCACGATCAATGGTTTTCCAAAATTGCACTTCTTTTTTGGCTTAAATCCTTTTATCCATGCTACTTCGTCTACTCCGTCAAATTGCTCTATGGTTCCAATTCCATAGCCTTGGACACGGTGTTTCGGAATAGATTTGGAGACGACCAAGACATCAATTAAGGGCATTGTCAGTCTGTTTACAGCCTCAGCATGTGGCGTGTCATGAGTTGATATAACGTGAACTCCTAAACCAAACGCGACTCGGCACAACTCAACAGAACGATGGGAAATCGCAATATCTGGAGGGTTGGATTCAAACATTTTGCAAAATAGAAGTTGTCGTTTTGCGCTTTCTCTTAACCTTGACAGAGGAGATGTAGGGTCGTATTTTCCAACGACATCGAAGTTTTCACCTAGCAACTTTGCTAAAGGCGTTGTATCTGGATGTCTCCTTGTGGTCAGAACAACGTCATGTCCGCAAGCTCTGAGTCGTTTGGCAATTGCCACTCCATATCGAATCTGCTTTCCGGTGCACGCGTCATACCAGATTTTCATTTCATCACCTTGAGAAATTGGCAGCCGATTCTTTGAGAAGAATCTCTGTCGCTTTCACGGTCTCCGATCACCAGGACCTCTTTGGGTTTTAACCCCAATCTTGCAACAGCAACATCTATCTGTCTTGCCCTATCTAGGCTTTCCTCCCTTGTTATAATCACATTGAATGATAGTTTGAGAGTTCTAAGAATTTCCTCTACAATCTTTCTGCTTTGCATAGTAACTAGTGCTAAAGGATTTAGAGAAAACTTCTGGTACAGTTTCATTCCGTCATTGTTTATCTCAAGGTCGGGTAGCGCTTCCAGTTCTGCTTGAGTCCAAACTTTTTCAACTTCGCTACGTGTCTCATGGTCTAGAACTGCAATTGTTTGTACCAACGGAGTGACATTTGAGGTTTTCATTATTCTTTGAAGTTCCTTGAAAAGTGCCTCATAGTCTATAGGCAAATAAATCAAAGTTCCATCTAGGTCGAAGATTACACCTTTAATCATGTGTACATTGTTCCAAGGACTTTTCCGTCTCTTACGAGTTTTGCAGGTGCGTCGATATGTCGGATCCAAAAGAGCTCCTCCGGTAAGGCGTTGTATTTTGAGGTGTCAGAAACAACTTCTTTGTAAGCAAGCTTCACATATAAGTATGGTATGTTTGCCAAATAGTTGTCATAGAGAATTTTGCCGGCATAAGAGAAAAAGAAAGATGTGGTGAACATCCTTCCTGCATTAATTTCGGTAACGCAAGGAATTCCTTCATCATTTTCCTTAAGGTCAACACAGGCGATTCCGTTATAACTATGGTCGATTGCTAATACCGCTTCTGTTGCGATTTCATTTGCCTTTTCATTGTGAATTGTCTTCTGAACTGCTGGTGTTCCCGTAATTCCTGACGGTGCAATATGTGGGTAAATGTATTCAATGCGTTCTCTAGCCATGGAAGTTATGAGTTCACCGTCTTTCCATAGGCTGTGAAAACCTATGTTTCTTCCCCTAAGATACTCTTGTGCGATGAACTCCCATCTTTCGCCACGAGCTTTCCAGTATTGGATCCAGCTTAAGGCAGTCTCTTTGTTGGATGCTAAAGTGCTTCCACATCCTCCAGCGCCATATCTTGCCCTAATCCATAGCGGAGTTCCCAGCTGTCTGAGGGCTTTCTCAATATCTGATTCTCTTAGGAGTTCCATTGTTTTGGCGGTCGGAACTTCAGTTTTTAGCCAAGATTTGACTGATTGCAGTTTGTCTTGGCATGTGCGAATAGCGTGTTTGGCTGGAAGAAGGACTTTTGCCTCAAGTTTTTCTCTATTCTCGGAGATCACCTTCACTTCGATGTCAGGTTGAGGATGTACAAATTCAACCTTCTCTTTCTGGATAATTGCATTGAGTGCACCCACGTAGTCAGGTTCAGTCGCCTTGGGAACAATGTGTATCGAATCCGTGGGCGCTAGGCATACATTGTGATGGCTGGTTTCGGTGCCGACGAGATGAATTTTCTCTGGAGCAATCTTCAAAGACATTGTGAAATTTATGGCTGCTGGTCCTCCAGCGCCGGTAATCAAAATGCATTTCATAGCAATCTTTCACCACAATTCCAAACAATTCGAGCAGTAATTGTCATTTTAGTTTGACAGTTGTGCATTTTTCAGCGGATACTAACGCTCTTTGCGCTATTTGGAGGGCTTTTAGACCGTCTATTCCTGTAATCATCGGTTCTTTGTCATTCATTATGCAGTTTGAAAAGTGTTGTAGCTCAAGTTTTAGTGGTTCTATCTGCTTGTATCTTGGAGTTAAAGTTTGCCGAGCAGTTTCCACTGTCACTTCTTGAGTTAGGTAATCTAAGTTCATGATGGCTTCACTTCCGGTTACTACTAGTTTGCGAATTTTATATGGCGTCAACCAGTTGGCTTCAATGAAAGCTGTTTTTCCCTCATCAAAAGCAAGCATTATTTGAGCATAGTCTTCGAATTTATGTTTCAGAGCACCTGTCTTTGCGTAAACCGCTGTCGGGTCTTGGTTGAAGAGATATCTTACTATGTCAATGTCGTGAATGGCTATATCTTTGACAACGCCAACGTCTCCTATTCTCTCTGGCCATCGAGAAACTCTTTTAGCTGTTGCACAAACGAGAGTTCCAATTTCTCGTTTGTTGATGGCTTCTTTTATGTGTTGAATGCCTGGTATAAATCTCATCAGGAAGCCTACCGTTAGCAGCCGTTCCTTTTCTTGCGCTAGGTCGAGGAGTTTTCTGGCTTGTCGGACATTGTGAGCCATCGGTTTCTCTACCAGAACATGTTTTCCCGCTTTTAGGGCTCTCAATGCTTCTGAGGCGAGTTTTGTTGACCAAGTGCAGATCGTCACCGCTTCTATGTCTCGTCTTTTCAGCAGTTTCCGATTATCAGTGTATGCCTCTATTTGGAATTGCTCTGCTGCTGTTTTGGCTCGTTCTGGGTTGGTGTCGCAAATGGCCAAGAGTTCAGTTTCATCCAGTTCTCTGAAATTTCTGGCGTGGTTTCGACCCCAGAAACCTGCTCCTATGACTGCTACTCCAAGTTTCTTCATTTGGACCAGACGCCTCTGCCCGCTCCACGGTACGTGAAGCCTTCATCTTCTGCCTTTACAGGATCTATAACATGCCCCATGTCCACTATCGCTGGAGGCTTTTTCATAAGAAACTTAATTCTCCTCAGATTTAAACGCTTGAAACGATTGTGGCCTACTGCGATTAATAGGCAATTGGTGCCTTCGACAACATTTGTCAACGTTTTCTTAGTAGGGTATCCTCTATCTGTTAACTCTTTTTGGGAGTAGAATGGGTCATAAACATTGACAATGGCTCCTTTTGCAAGTAGTTTTCTCACAAGCTCCTCTGTCTTGCTCCCTTTAGATTCCTTTACATTTGGACGATAGGAAACCCCTAGGATCGAGATTTTTGCTCTTCTCAATGGTTTTCCACACTCCTTCAAAGCCTCTTTAACCAAACGAATTGCATGAGCTGACATCTCATCATTTATCTTCCTCGCCAGAACTAGCATGCGCAATTTTGCGTTCACATTTTCCGCCTCCTCTAACAGAAGATAAGGATCTTTTGGAATGTGTCCACCAACAATTCCTGGGACAAGTAAATGGCAATGGCGCTGAGTGTTAGCAGCCTGTTGCGCCTCCAAGAAGTCTATTCCAACTTTTTCGCAGAACTGCCCGAAATCGTTTGCTAACGCAAGACTGACATCGCGATACACGTTTTCGAAGAGTTTCACGGCTTCTGCTGTTTTCATGTCCCTTACTTTAACTATTCCTCCTTTTGCGATTGTGTCTAGAACAAGGCTGGCGACATTCAGACTTCTCTCGTTGATGGCTCCCACAACTCTGGTATATGTGGCGATGTCTTGCAAAACCCGACCTGGAGCTGCCCGAGTCGGGCTGTACGCTAAGCCAAAATCAACTCCAGCCTTCAGCCCCGAAGCCTTTTCTATTGTTCCTTTAATTATTGTCTCCACGGTTCCTGGCCCTGTTGTGCTCGCAACTATGACTAACGATCCTGAGCGTAGCCCCTTGCCAATTTCTTTACATGGTCTTTCAATAAATGTGTAATCTGGCTTTTTCCTTCGGTCAATTGGAGTTGGGACAACAAGCATGATGACATCGCTAGTTGAGACTGCTTTTTGGATATCTTTGGTTGCGGTGAATTTTCCATTTTTTGCATGCTTCTTCAGAAGCTCTTTAAGTCCTGTTTCAGAGAGCGGAGCCTTGCCTTTGCTTAAGAGAGAGACCACTCTTGAGTTTGCGTCTGCTCCGATCACTTTGAACCCTGCTTCAGCTAAGAGGCAAGCTGTCGGCAAACCTATGCGTCCACATCCTACAACGCTTATTGTGTATTTCTCTCGTTTCTCTGGAACGTCCAAGTTCTCTCCCAAGAACATAATTGTCATTAGCACCACATCAGTACTCAGCGTTTTTACTATGTATTCTAATTGTCGAAGTATAATGCTTTCGAAAAGCAATACTTGTCTAGCAAATGAGTGGGAAGACAACTGATTACATTAGACACTTCGAGGTTAGCACGCTTTCTTTAACTTCTTTGGAAGGACAAACAGTTACGTCTTGAGTTAAAGTTACATTATCCTGAATCATTGCGTGGTCGCCGACTATGCATCCGTTTTCAACTTTCACCCACCTTCCTATCATCGAGGCTTCCCCTATGATCGCGCCTCTTATTGATGTGAAATCGGAGATGACTGTTCGGGGGAAGATCATCGAGTTTTCTACGAGTACTCCTTTTCCAATGATTGCGCTTTCTCCAACAGCCGCGTAAGGACCTATCTTTGATTTGTCTCCTATAGTTACGTTTTCTCCGATGATGCACGGCTTTTGTATTTCAGTTTCACCTTTCAAAGCAGCGCTTTTGCTCAGCTTTTCATTGATTTCCATGTCGAGCAAGAGCTGGTTAGCTCTTAAGTAATCACTGGGTTCTCCGATGTCCGTCCAGTAGCCTGTAAAACCATAGCCATGGAGTTTTCCTTTGTCAGCTAGTTTTGGGAAGATTTCATGCTCAATTGAAACTGGACATCCCTCTGGTATGTAATCGAAGATCTTTGGAGTTAGAGCGTAAATTCCAGCGTTCACCAAATTGCTAGGCGCTTCCTCTGGCGATGGCTTCTCCACGAAACGGGCTATGCGACCTTTTTTGGTCAATTCAACAACTCCATATCGGCTCGGATCCTCAACCTCATGAAGAGCAATGGTTGCAATTGCACCGCTTGCTTCATGCGTCTTCAAGAGTTCCGCATAGTTTATGTTTGTAAGAATGTCACCGTTCAAAACAAGAAAGGACTCTTTGTGCCCAATCAGTTTTTCGGCTTTTTTGATTGGTCCTCCAGTTCTCAATGGCCTTTGAAAGAGCGGAAGAGTTTCTGGCGCTGGAGCGGGGTCTTTTGAGTAAGAAATTTCCATTCCATAAGCTTTCTTTCCATAACGTTTGCTGAAATCGTCAGCCATATAGTTCACCGCAAGAATCGTCTTCTTAACCTTGTTCTTAGCCAATTTTTTGAGTGTCCAGTCCATGAGGGGCATGTTGGCCACAGGAAGTAGCATTTTTGGCCGCGTGCAACTAAGTGGGCGCAGCCTTGTTCCAAAACCGCCTGCTAATATCACGGCTTTCAACTTTGTAAACTCCAGTGAATGATGTAATCGGAAGGCTTATGTTAAAAACTTTATGAGAAAAGCTGAAGCCTTGTCTTATCATTTGGGCTTTGCAGGCTTGATTTTTCCACCCTTGGTTTGTATGAGCTCTGTGATTTGAAGTAAGGCTCGACTGACATGTTTCTTAGCTATGTTTGGATTTTTGGAGGTAGTTGATAAGTGAAGTTCTAGGTGAGGAACCCCTTCGCCTCCATGAGGATGAGATTTTATGTAGACGTAAGGGTTGTCATGCATGGTCTTGTCGATTAGAGGCGCTATGTCCGATTCCATAACTCCATTGGCTGATATGCTGGCTTCGTAGAAGGTTACGTTGCCTGAAACTTCTTTCAGATGCGACACTACTGAGTTGTCAAATATGGCTTCCATTTCTGGCGGGACTCCTGGCAAGGCTATGATGGTTACATTGTTTTGTTTGTTGAGTACTCCTGGGGCTGTTCCGATTGGATTGGGCAGTGGACTTGCTCCTTTTGGCAGTGTAGCCATCTTGATTCGAGGACTAGTTAATTCCACTTTTTCCTTCACAATTCCTTCCTCTAGAAACTGTTGATATTTCTTCTCTATCATTTTCAATGCTTTTTCATTAGTTTGTAATGGACGATTTAGTGCCTTAGCGATGCCTTCGAGGGTTTTATCATCGAATGTTGGGCCGAGACCTCCAGTAGTGATAATAAAAATCGGTTGGCGTTGCAAAGCTTCTTTTGTTGCTTTTGAGATGTCATCTACGTCGTCGCCTATTATGGTGATGCGGCTCACGTTCAGCCCTGAGGTTGTGATTCTCTTAGCAAGCCACTGAGCGTTCGTGTTCAAGGTTTTGCCGATTAAAAGCTCATTTCCGATGCATATAATCTCAACAGATCTATTCATTCTATTTTCCCGCTTAGAGTAGAACTGAAGACTTCCAGTGTAGTTTTACGTTGACTTCGGCGTAGTCGTCGTGGCAGCAGTTGTTTTTCTTCTTTTGAACGTTTCCACAAACTTGATCGTGTTGGTTTCCGGGAAGAATTTCTGTATGTCAGTTGATATGCCTCTCTTTGCAAGCTGCAATCCTTCAACATAGAAGGCTTCTTCAGGCACGCTTATCTCAGCAGTTGTCTTTCGTGTTTTTAGTCCGAACTTTTCGGTGTCTACGACGGGTATTCTGCGGTGTATTAGCGCTTTAATCTTCTCTATTTTTGTCTCAAGTTTCTTTCGAACCGTGACTTCATAGATCAATGTTTTTCCTGCTAATGGAGGATTGAAATCCAGTTGAACCCTGCCAGCACCTATAGTTCTCACAGTAGCTAGTTTTCCGTTAAACTCGACACGCATTCCCAATTGTGGTGAAATGCCTTTGGCTGTGAGACGTCTGAGTGGAACCAGCCTAACTTTTTCTGGGTCGCGGTTTCCAAATCCTTTTTCAGGTGGTATTTCAACAGTTTTCAATTTGTCTAACTTCATTTTGAGCAGGCTTTCATCAAGTGTCTTAAGCAGCCATCCTTCGCCAACCACAACCAGCTTTGTCTCATAGATTTCTCCCTCTTTATGCAATCTCTCCTTCTTGGCTATGTCCTCGATTGTTGTGTCAAAAACCTCACCTGTCTCTTTGACCTTAGCAACGTAATCGATGAAGATGAACTCGCTTTTCTTAAAGGGCATCTTTATTCATCTCGCGGCACTAATACTACATTAAGTGTGTTTATTTATTTAGCGGACTAAATATTTAGATTTCCTTAAATCTCTTACGAAGGAATCTTCTCGATTCCCATTCGCTCAGCCCTGTATAGATTGATACGCTTCAAAATCGAAGTGCCAAGACAATTAGAAGGAGAGAGCGCATGTCGGTTCTAGTTGACAGCGTTTAATGTGTTTTTTGGTCTTTCTTCAAAAATGATCCAAGTATACTTCAATCTTTTCATCCAGATCAGCTATGGCACATTGGCTGTGTCTTGCTGGACCCGGATTCACAATAACCGTGTTGCCTATGTGATCAATTCCTCTAGCTTCGTGAATATGTCCGCAAAAAACGATGGATGGCTGCTTATCTTCAATGTACTGCCTCACACTTGAACTACCCACATGTTCACCAATAAACGCCGCATCTAGCTTTGTATCTTTAGGAGGAGTATGAGAAACCATAATCAGCCAAGATTTGAGTTGAACCTGTTCGAAACTGCGATTCAACACGTTCATAATCTCGTCTTCTGTCATTTCAAAAGGCGTGTTAAACGGGGTGTTTGGGCAACCGCCTACCCCAACAAACATTCCGTTGTCATATGTCTCGCATGAACCATGAATGCATCGTGCACCTTTCAGATTGATTGTAGCCAATGAGGGAGAATCACAGTTTCCAGGCACAAAGAAGACTGGCAACTTGAGCTCAACTAGAGACAAGAGCAGTTCCTTTGCATTCTGAACTGAACCAAAATGAGTGACGTCTCCAGCAATGACCGCAACGTCAGCGTGAATCTGTTCAGCCTTAGAAGCGGCTTTTCGAGAAGCTTCGATACTTCCGTGAAAATCAGAGACCACTAGAATTCTCATCCACTTGCACCCGCTAAACATAAGAAGCTTCTATGTGGGCAACCTTACAACGCTGAAGTCAAACAAACTGGTAGTGCATCTGCACATGGGTTCTCCACGTTTTGACTTTCCTGAAGCCCATTTCTCGGTACAGGTCGGCTGGATGCATAATTGGGGTGTTATCTGGGTAATCAAGAGTTGTGTCTCCCTCTTTGGCTAGTACTTCAGTTTCATTGAATCCTTGGTTGTCGCGTATCATGTTTCCAAGCATTGAAGAAACCAGAATTCTGGAAATGCCTTGTCTTTCTTCGCTTAATGCGACTTCCATGCTAGTTATCGTAGCCACTTCAGAGTTATTAGTGGGAGTGAAGCCTAACTTCCTTGCCAATGGGGAGGGTAGATATTCCAGTAGACCAATGGGTTGTTTTCTTCTATAGGCTAGTACTCCACAAGGATCCACAGCTGAGAATACCTCTGTGAACCAGTTCATCTTCATTTCCTTCCCTTGTTTAAAGCCTTGGCTGCTGACGGAAACAGCAGAGGGGTGAGCCAAAAGGGAGAGTTTGACATCGTCTTCCATAGTGAGGCTTGTCAAAGGAGCTATGGTAATCTCACTTTCAACGTAAACGTGGCGATGTGTGCTTTCTAAAAGGTCCCTTGCATGTGCTCTCTCATCGTCTGGAATCAGTTCAGGTCCTGCTTTTGCATATTTTTCGTCTAGGAACAATCCGAACTCATATGCAGAGTTTTTCTGCTTTTCTGTTTGACATCCTTTGCTGATTAGAGCTTCGGCTTCAGCTGGCTTCTCCCAAACATTGATCTCCTCCACCTTTGAGTCTGAGTATTGTTCCTTCACGATTCTTAGCCATTCAGCCGCCCATGGGCACTGAGGCCTATATACACATGTAACCTTGACCATTTTTCCTCAAGTAGTTTTACGCAGTCTTCACTTTTAGGATTTTGTGCTTGGTGGAAGATTAAACAAGACAAACATGGGTGCGAAGACCTTAAATCACGGTCGATTCAACCTTATGCAGAGGAGAAAAGCGTTGAGCGAGCAGAAGGAGCAGTTGCCTGTTTCAGACTTTTACAAGCTGATAGATCATGCGACCATATTCAAGAGCGAAAAATGGTGGGAGGCCGTAGCCGTTATAGAATCGTTTGGTCGGCGCTCTATTGCTATGTACTTGTGGCAGTTCCAAGATGGAAAGTGGAAACGCAAGCATAAGTTTCAAGTAAGAAACTTAGAGGAATGGGAAAAAGTGAAGACAGTCGTGGATAGACTTGCCCCTAAAATTTTCGGTTCCAGACCATCTTAGCTTCCGGCGACTATTATTGCATTTTTAAGAGTGTTGTTGTGAGATATCGGATTTTGTCGTTTGCATTTAGAACCGTCTTGATTGTTGCTTCTCCTTTTTCTGTGAGCGTGTAAACTCTCTTTCGCTGTTGCCATTCGCCTTTTATTAGGCCATCTCTTTCCAAAGAGTATAGGAGCGAGTATACTGTGCCCGAGCTGACGAGTAGACGGAATTTATTGTGAATGAAGGCTATAACGTCGTAACCGCTCATTGCTCCTTGTCTTAATTCCGACAGAATCAACACGTCTAGAAACGTTTTGACTAGTCTTCTATGCATTTTTTTCAAAACTGTTGTTGTCTCCATGTACATCCCTGAATCTTGTATAGTCATATCTATTTGTATTTAAATTTTTTGATTCCAAACAGAATTCAGTAGCTTTGTCTGTATTCGGAAGCAAAAATCTAAATCTGAACCTGAATCAAACATGACATATATTCTCTGAAGTTTTTTCATTTATCAGATGTTATTGTCGTTCTTCCGTGGTTAGGCGTGTAAATAAATGCCATTTTTGAGTCTATATTTATGGTGATGATCAGGCGAGATTTAAACATATTTTTGGAAGAAAAGCCGAAAATAGAGGGCTTTTGAGAGTCTGCGATATACCCACATGTTAATAAAAATTATCTCGCTGTTTTATACACTCTCCTGTCAAATAAGAGGTGTATATAATTGATTTCATGGAAAGATTCTTTCGAGAAGTTAGACAATGAGCTCGGTGTGGCTAAGAAGAAGCAAGATGCTCTTGAAGAGTTGCACGGCAACAGCAGAATTTCGCAGCCTACATACGAAAACCTAAACAAAACACTCACGCTCGAGATTGAACAGATTGAGGCTCGACGCAAGGAATTAGCTGGAAAAATGACATCAAAACTTAATGAACTAGAGAAGCAAATCAGCACATTGGAGCTGTTTTTAGCTAACGTGGAAATGTCCTTTGCAGCAAGTGAGATTACCGAAGAACTGCACGCTCAGGAAGTTAGTGCCCTGAATCTCGGACTTGAGGCGACGAAAAACGAGCTAAATTTCATCAAAGATGCTATCATGCAACTTGTTCCAGAGGAAACTCAAGCTGAACTTGCTGCCGCGGCTGAAACTGTGGAAGCTACTCCAATAGATACAGACATAGAAACCACGCCAGAAGTGTCTGAAACAGCGCCTATTGAAACTCCCTCAGTGATTGATGAAACAAGCATTGAACAACCTGCCGAGACGATAGCGGAAACACCAGAGACCCCAGAAATGCCTGAGACACCTATCGAGACGTCAACCGAGGAAACAACCGAGGAGCTGACAGAAGAGGTACAGGAAGAGACAACGCCTGAGGAACAGATAGTGTCTGAGACCCCTATGGAAACATCAACCGAAGAGATGTTGTCTGAAGAACAGGTGACTGAGGAAATTGTAGAAGCTCCAACAGAGGAGACGATGTCTGAGGATCCGGTAGTGACTGAGACTCAAACGGAAGAGATTATCTCTGAAGAACCAATCTTATCTGAAGATTCAACTGAGAAAACATTGTCCGGCGAGCAGATTGTAGCTGAAGCTCCAATAGAGGAAACAACAGAGGAAATAGTGTCTGAAGAGATAGTTTCCGAAGCTTCTTCGGAGGAAGTGATTCCCGAGGAAGAGGTAGTCTCTGAAACTCTAACGGAGGAAAGCCAACCCTTTCTTGACGAGGACTCGGAGTAGTCGTCGCCATAGGAAGAGTCGAAGTCGTAACAATCGAAAGAAAAATAAAAAAGGCAGGAAAAGCAGAAAACGACGGAGAAAAAAGAAGCAGTAGTCTTCATATCCCCCCGCTTTCTTTCTTTTTTAGGTAAGCCCGGCTTGTTGCTGACAGAGAGTTTTGTTTTGCACAGACAGAGAATGTGTGATTTATTTCTACACTGAAACGTGCATATTTATTTTGGTCATCTGACATACAGAGTCTGTTCTCTTTCAGGAAGGGTATCTTTGAAAGTGGGCATAGCTTATCATGAAAAGTATTCTCAATACGATTTAGGTTCTGGACACCCTTTCAGAGGAGATCGTTTCATAAATGCGATACGTTTCTTTAAGGAGCATGGGCTTCTCAGTCACGTCAGCGCAATTATGCTCGAGCCGGAGCCTGCACGCAGACAAGACCTGTTAAGAGTGCATGATGAAGACTACATTGACCTTATCTTTCGTTTGGCAGGCGAGAGCCGTCCTTATGATATAGAGACGCCTGTGTCACCTCAGATTCTTGAGGCTACTCTGCTCATTGCGGGCGGAGCGATTGCTACTGGAAAGGCTTTGTATGAAGAACGCGTGAGTCGAGCAGTTGCTCTAGGTTGCGGTTATCATCACGCTGGCAGAAACTATGGTGGAGGCTTTTGTCTCTTCAACGACATCGCTGTGCTTGTGGAGCTCTTGCGCGAGAAATATGGGCTTAAAAGAGTCTTAATTCTTGACCACGATGTGCACTTCGGCAACGGAACAAGCGACATCTATTACGAGGATCCAAACGTTCTTTTCATCTCGTTTCATCAAGACCCGAGAACAATCTATCCCGGCACAGGCTTCATAGAGCAGATCGGACGCGGGATCGGAGAAGGCTACAATGTAAATGTGGCTTTGCCGCCACAAACAGGTGATCAGAGTTATCTCTATGCCCTGAAAGAGATTTTCGTGCCAATGGCGGAGGAGTTCAAACCAGAACTCCTAGTAACAAACGGCGGGAGCGATCCTCACTTCGCTGACCTGCTCGGCAATCTTGGACTAACTGTTGACGGTTTCTTCAAGCTTTCGCAGACAATTAGGGCCGTAGCCGAAAAGGTTTGCCAAGGCAAAGTTGTACTCATGCCTGGAAGCGGATACAACCCAAAAGTTTTACCTCAATGCTGGTTCGCGCTTGCAGCAGGAATAATTGGGCTAGAAACAATCGATGCAACTGATCCACATAGTCCGCCAGTTGAGCCAAGCTTTGTTCGTCCAAAAGTGAAAGAGATGCTGACAAATCTGAAAAAGGTTCTAGGAAAACACTGGAAGTGTTTTAAGTGATTCTCTGGCTAACGAAATCAACTCATTGAATGTAGGAAGGGTTGGGTAATCTTTCAGTGATCTTTTGGCTTGTATCTGTCTTTTTCGCAGAAGAAATCTACTACTCTGCATCTGCTTCTGAACTTTGCTGAGTGTTTAGCTCTGGCTGGAATCTGGTATTCATCGCCCTTTCTGTAGACTTTGGTTTTGCCATCAATAGTAAGTTCCAACTCGCCGTCTATGACCGTGCCCCACTGTGGGGTCTCATGGTGATGCTCAGTTACCTTCCCGCCTGCTGCAATGTCGAAGAAAACCACTTGATGATTGTCGCCTTGAGAAATCCATGCCTGTACACCTTCATATTGAATGTCAGCTTCCGGCAAATCAGTAATGAACTTCGGAAATCCTTCAGTTTCATTCGTTGCCTTTTCATTCATTTCTTTTAACTCTCCTTGCTTATGGGTTCAACAACCACTGCAGTTCCATAGGCAGAGAACAACGTGGCGGTTCCTTGCAGGATGTCGCTTGTCTCAAAGTCTGCGCCAACTATGGCGTTGGCTCCGACTTTAGTGGCGCTATCTACCATTCTTTTCATAGAGTCTCTTCGTGCTTTTTCGGCTTCGTAACTGTACGAAGTCACTTCGCCTCCGAAGATTCCTTCGATTCCAGCAACGATTTTCCCGCCAACACCTCTAGTGCGCACGGTTAAGCCGTGAACGGTTCCTAGAACCTTCACAATCCTGTAACCTGGCAGGGTGGGCGTCGTGACAACAACTATCTGCTTTTCGCTCAACTATTTCCTACTCCTCTTCAACACTTGTAAAGCATTGAATCAAGTAGATATAAAACCTTAATCTCTCTCGCGCGCGCACATGGTCTTCACATCTACTGACTGAGCATTTCAAGAAGCTCTTCTATTTTTCCTCGATCAGCCTTTCCTTCACAGGATCCCACAATCTTCCTCAGGTAATTCTTCGCTATCCATGAGTCGAGAATCTGGTCATTAGACAAAGCGAAATCCACAATTCTCTTGCAGTCTGTCTCTGACAACGATGTTTGGATATTCTGCAATATCTGGGCATTGATGCCAGAAATCTTCCATGAATTGCTTGCCCCAAACTCAGCAACAAACGAGCTAGTTC
This sequence comes from Candidatus Bathyarchaeota archaeon, assembly GCA_050115935.1. Lineage (GTDB taxonomy): Archaea > Thermoproteota > Bathyarchaeia > Bathyarchaeales > Bathyarchaeaceae. The sequence continues at coordinate 20,575 of JASFPO010000009.1, forward strand.
TGTGGGCTCTTGATATCACCTTTTTTAGATGTGATAATGTTGTAAGGCGAGCGAACATCTTCAATATAGACAATTTGCAGTTTGAAGTGACAGTCCCGAAGTACCAATCCAGAAGTTCCTTGAACAACAAAGATCCTTCCTCCTTATTCCGCTCAATTATTGCAGTCGCAACGAAATGGAAGATGTTGGTGTTAGCTTGTGAATCAGATAGCCAAAAAAATGCAAGTGCGTCTAATACATCAAAGAACATCCGCTTCAAAGACTGGAATTCGATACTCCTCACGTTTCTTGAGATCGATTCCTGGCTTCTACCTCTCAGGAAATTTATAACACAATCAAGTCGGCCTACTGTTGATTCTTCTATCGCCTCTTGCTGCTTTTCTTCTATTTGCTCGCTCGGCCCTACAGCTCTCAAAACTTCTTTCACCACTCTAACTACACCATCATCAGTAGAAACAGCCAATCTATCTGCCAGCATCGGCGAAAACCCCAAGACATATTCTCTATCGACTTTGTGCCACACAGGAAGTATCACCTTCTTTCCATCAATTTCCCTTGCTGCAAGACCATCCAACTCTCTCTGAGGCCATTCCTTCTTGAAAAAATCTGGGCTCAGAATCACAAGGCCATATCGTGATTGTGCCAATCCTTTGTCTGTAGATCTTCTGAGACTATCACCAATGGATAGTGTAGACTCATCAAACCAAACACGGAAGCCTGCTTTCTCTAGAGCAGTGGCTAATGGTCTAACAATTTCGTCCTTGTCCTCACTCGCATGAGAAATGAAAAGATCCCATTCCGTCGAATTCTCCCTTGACCTATTCAAAGAGACCAGGAAGCTTCTCTCCGTTTCCCTAGTAGTAATATCACTGATGCCAACAAGAATCTTTCGACTATATCAAAGTCAAGCGCACGCAGGATGCGTGCGCTCTAGCCCAAACCCAAAACAGAACCATGCATGCAGGAGGTCAAGAAAGCCTTTTAGGAAAAGGCTGTGACTCTCTTCTTGAGAGTGATTCACATGGAGTTTGACTACGAAATTACTGAAAAATCCGAGTTCTACGTTCTTGGAATGGCTTTGGAACGTATACCATTCATGCAAGGTCCAAAACACATTCCGCAACTCTGGCAGAAATTCGCCATGGGCGAGCACCCCTGCATTGGTGAGATTGGGCGATTTTCCGTAGAGCCTCATGGAGAATTTGGCGTCATGAAGGACTTTGACCAAGAGACAAAGACATTCAAATACTTAGCAGGCTTACCTGTCGGTTCCGATGCTTCCGTGCCTGATGGAATGGAGAAGTGGACAATACCTGCACAAACATATATCGCTGTTAAGTGCCGGCTTAGCACCATCATGCAAGCTATTGAGTTCTGGAAAACTTGGATTTCAGATTCAGAGGAATACGAATATTCGAAGGGTGTAGAATTCGAGTGGTATCCACCAGATTACCATGAAGCACCTGAAAAAAACTGGATGTATTACTGCTTTCCAATCCGGAAAAAGAAGTAGTCATATGTGCGCGCGCAAATATAGCCTCTTCCATAAGTCAAAAACTGCGGTTGAGGTCTTCAATGCAACATATTGCTCTCCATATTAACAAACGCTAAACGAGTAGTCAACATATGTGGGAACAGAAGGAATATCTTTGAGACCACAGGAATTGGAGACAACAGTTCTAGCATTACGTGAACTTGGCTTGACCTATGAAGAGATGGTCAAACTAATGAGTGCGATTACGAAAGACACAAAGTCTCTGAAGCTCCTATGGGGAAAGCCTAGTGCTGGAGGACAGAAAGGTTCTCCACTTATCAAACTCGGTGTATCTCTAATAGCCTTTCCAATTCCAACGATTGGCATCAAAAAGAGCTTAGGAGCTACGCTAATAGCTGCTGGTCTGATTCAACAGAGAATGAAGCACTTGCACATAGCTGATGTCTATAGCGCTTTCCAAGATGTAAATAGCGAGCTACAAACACTTCAATAGAAATCTATTTAACTCTCTCACTTTCCTAGAGCATCTTCTTCTTAACCTGTTGAATCTGCGCGCGCATGCATGCAAAATCACGGAGTAAGGAGAAAAAAGACTCTTAGAAATCCTGAGTTAGCGGAGTCAAACAATTTCTCCATTCTTGATCAAGGTCTTTCCTTCAACAGCGAGGTTGATTTTTCCAACAGAGAAGTGCCAGTGGATTGGCGGGTTAGTGCTTGACTTACCGAACGGGCGATTATGTCCTATAGCTATATCAGCTGCTCCATATCTCAATTCATCGATATTTGGCAACCCTACATAGCTAACGACCTTATCGTTAATCCCTAAGCATACTTCGCAGAACATATCGCTTGTGCCCTTCGTCTTTTCCAAGAATTTCTTTATCGAGTTGCTTCCCTTTTTCGCTTTCCAATCCACGAGATGTCCTTGCTCAAATTGCAAGGTAACATCTTCCAAATCTCCGGTCCCATATCTATATTCCCTCGCTTTCTTCACGAAGACTGTTCCATTCACTGTAGTCTCGATTGGAAATAAGCTAACAACTCCTGAAGGAAGTGCAAGAGTGAAATCTTCTTTCAAATCCTCCTCATCCAAAATTCCATCTTCAACTAGGATAGGTCTATTCTTCAACGAAAAATGCAAGTCAGTTCCATCTTTTGTTTTCAAATGTACATTTTCAGAGTCTTTGAGAGCATCCTTCAACTTCTTCCCTAGTGAGCTTATCTGGTTATAATCACATTCAAAAGCTTTCCTCACTGCATCACGTAAAGGATGACCTTCTGGTGGGGGGAGCATAACCAGTACAAACTTCACCCTTTTTCTACCCATCTTCTCGAAGACTCTTCCGCTGGGTTGATACTCAGGCGGATACTCTCTCCTCTTTCCTTTCCCACTCCACCATCCAAAAATGCAAATCCACGCCTCAATACCTTCTATCAACGCAAGGAGGTGTTTGGCTTCAATATTCTCCGGAGCTTCATTTTCTGCAATATATTCGAGAGATTGAGAGGAAAGTGAGAGTTTTAAGATTGGATAGATCCCGTTGATATAGCACTCCGAAGCTAGCAGTTCAAGCTCATCCAGTTGTTCTCTATACCCGTCAACTATCACACAAGAACCCTTTTTCAGTCCAACCGAATCAATAAGGATCTTCTTCCAAAAGGTTGATCTATCCTTCACTTTCAACTGGTCTCCTCAAAGCACAGATCCTTCAAAGTGGAACTTATACGTTATCGAGCCACCCACACATGCGCACGGCAAAGATTGATGTGAAGGCGACACAAGAACGTATCGATTCGTTTCATAAATGGCTTCAAAGCGAGCGCATTCTACTCTTCGAAAATGAACACGTCATCTATTGTAGTTTTCAAGACTTTAGCGACGTCGTGCGCTAGTTTCAATGAGGGATTGTATTTGCCCTTCTCTAGGTAGAGTATGGTCTCTCTTCGTACCCCCACCGCTTTTGCCAGATCTTCTTGCGTCAAGTCATATCTTGCCCTGAGTTCCTTGATTCGTGTTTTGAATGTCATTAAGCTTCGCCTTTTCGGTTGAAGTGCAACCGTAATCCAAGGAATGTCAGACTTTGCACCAAGAGTGATACTACCAATGCATAGCCTACATCGAGAAGAGGTAAACCCGTAAGCTCGAGATTGATAAGATTCGCAATCATAAGTGCAACCATGGAATACGATCCAATGAAAAAAGCGTAAGTCGCTGCCTTTCCAGTGACTTTCTTTGTTCGTTCGTCTTGCGCCGGAAATCCTGATTTCCTGTCCTCCAGCTTTCTCCAAATTACCAATATACCAACTAGAACACCGATGGCCATTATTGCGACACTCACCACAGGCCAAGGTAGATCAGTCATGCCATCATCCTCCTGTACTCTGTTTTTTCTCCATTCTTTTGCGTGCCCTTGACATTGCTATTGTCCCCGTTCCTAAGATCCCTATCAAGGTTGCTATGCCCGTAGTCCTCTCGCCTAAAATGCTTCCATGGAACATTAGAAAGGCTCCCATCAAACTCAGTGACACTCCTAAGGCAAGTATCGCATGTTGCCAATTGCTTATTGCCGCGTTTTTCTTCAGCAATTCACCTCATCTCCAATGGAAGCTCTTTGTTCTTTTCTCCTCGACTTGATCGCACCGACAATTGATAGCAGCACTCCAGCTCCGATGAATGAATAGCCGATTAACCTGTCCGTTCCAAACACAATTCCAAGGACTATAAATGTACTTCCAAGAGCCACAAATCCTTGGCTGGATTTTCTTTTCTCCTGCAGCTTGTATTCAGATTCTTTGCCTCGGAGCATTCCCCAGACCCCGATGATACCAATGAGGAGACCTGTGCCCATCAAGACAATTATCCATCCGATATTGCCCATTCACATCCCTCCATTCTTATCCATTTCTAACATTTTGTTGGCAATTTCCAACACTATGTTAGATATAACTAACATCAGCTATTTAAGCGTTCCGCTTTCTAGCCTTGAGATAGCTAAAGCTGAAGAAAGATGCGGCATTGCAGGGGATATAGCTAGTAGGAATCGCACGCGTTCTCTATCTGTACCGATAGCGAAACAGTTATTAGTATCTGTACCGATACTACCTGAGGAGGGCTGGTAAGAACGATGAAGGAGATTAGGCCAAAAATAAATGAGACAGAACTTGCGCTCATCCTAGAAGCTCTGAGAATCTGTGGATGGGACGAACTCTCAAAGACCGATACATCAGACCCCAGGTATCAACTCTACCATAGGTTTGATGAACTCCAAAAAGGAAGTCATGTTAAGAAAAGAATCATAGGACCTTTTGCCTTTGCCTTTGATTTCAAAAGGAAGCGAGAGAGAGATTAAGCTTTAGTCAGAGTAGCTTAGGCCACGTAGGGTTTGAACTCCCACTTTTCACGTTCTGCACCGATCCTTCTAAGAATACTGATGGCATGATTCTCAGGAATATTCATTAGAACTTTGCCTAAATGCTTACAAAACTGCTTAACAGGCGCACATCTGCTCCAATCCGCACAGTCATGCAGTATCAATCGGTTTGAAACGTCGATTGCCACGTGATATTTGCGTACCTTTGCCTTCACGTGAGCGTTCGTTACCTCTTGAAGTTCTACTTCTTCATCCTTCAGGCCCTTAGCCCTTTTGATTCTTCTGTTATCCATGAAGATGCGGAGCAAATCCTTGAAACCCATCTTGTTGATTTCTTCTGGTATAAACGCTGTTAAAGCCAATGAAGGCTTAGGCGGAGGCGCCTTCGGTCTAGTTTCCAAGTATTCCTTCACTGTGTCTTTCACTTCCTTTTGTTGCGGTGTCACTACGCTAAGCATGTCCATCATTTCAATGCAGTTCTTCACCGCGTAAGCATGATAGTGGTTGTTGAAGTATCCGAACGTAGTTTCCGCTTTTCTCACAGTTTCTTCAACTTTCGGCACCCATTGCTCCAGTTCTTCCTTTCTATAGTGATAATTGTACCATGGATATTCGCCTCTTCCATGCCATCTTACATAGGCAATGTCTGAGGTCACCTTCACGTCTGCCGGTAACAAAGGCTCATCCACGATAGTATACGCCACATTATACCGCTCCAAGAGCCTCCAGGTTTCCTCTCTAAGCCAGGATTCATCGCGAAATTCCACAGCAAGCCTAAACTTCGATGGAAAAACACTCAAAAAATCTTCCATAATTTGAAGATCAAACTTCAAACTAGGTGGCAACTGAGCGAGAAGACAACCAAGTTTGCCGTTTAGCTGCAAGGGCTCCATCAACTTGCAGAATCGTTGCAAGTCTTTCTCCACGTCGAGGTTCAAATCAAGTTTCTTCTTGTGAGTAATCACCCGCGGCAGCTTGGCTGAATAGATGAAATCCGGTTTGGTGTACCTCAGCCAGCCCATAACCATCCCCTTGGACGGATAAGCATAGAATGATGAGTCGATCTCTGCTGTCTTGAAAACCTTTGAATAGGCTGCAAGTTTGCTTTCCGTTTTTTCTTTGTAAAATGGGCCAACCCAGTCTTTATAGTACCAGCCTGAGCAACCAAGCAGCAGCTTGTCCATGAAATCACCGTAACTACAAGACAAAGTGACAACTCTTAACTGTTCTGGAAACAGACTGTCACAATTGATTTTAAAGATAAAGCTTCAAGCGAGACTGTAAATAAATCGGCAAAGAATATACATAGAATTTATTTACCAAAATCGTAAGATTTATATATTAAAACATTTCTAAAGAATTCTTCACGGCGGGGCCAGATGGACGCATTCTAACCTAACGGTTCCAAAGAGGAACCATCAACAGTGACGGTTTTCTCGCCACAATAATCCACGAAGGATACATCAGCCATGGAAAAAGGAGAAATAAAACGACGCACAGCCGAAAAATGCCCAGAATGCGGCAGTGCCAACCTTATTCATGATTACGACACTGGCGAAACTATTTGCGGAAAATGTGGTCTCGTTTTGGGAGAACAGATGATAGATAAAGGGCCTGAATGGCGAGCTTTTACACAAGAAGAGAAGGCGTCACGTAGCCGTGTCGGCGTCCCAACATCCTATTCGGTGCATGACAAAGGCCTGTCTACTGCTATTGGCCGTGTAGACCGAGATGCCTTCGGACGCAAACTTCCACTTTCAACACGACTTCAAATGTGGCGGCTTAGAAAATGGCAAATCCGTTCTCGAGTTCATTCCTCAGTCGATCGAAACCTCGCTCAAGCCATGGCTGAACTTGACAGACTTTCTGACAAGCTGTACATACCTGGACCAGTAAAAGAGAAAGCAGCAGTAATCTACCGTAAGGCTTTGGAAAAAGGCCTGGTGCGTGGAAGATCAATTGCGGCTATTGCCGCTGCCGCTTTACACGCGGCTTGTCGCAACACAGAAACGCCAAGAACTCTTCGTGAAATTGCTGAAGCCAGTCTTGTTGACAAGAAAGATGTTGCTCGTTGCTATAGACTGTTGCTTAGGGAACTCGACATACAGATGCCAATTGCAGATCCTCTAACTTATGTCTCCAAGATTGCTGAGCGAACAGGCATTAGCGGTAAAACCCAAGGAGTTGCGATCAAAATTCTGAGGCAAGCCAGAGTGAAACGAGCGGCTTCTGGGAAAGACCCGATGGGCCTCGCCGCAGCGGCGCTCTACATTGCTTGTTTGCAAAACAATGAGAAGAAAACACAGAAGGACATTGCTGAAGCTGCTGGGGTAACTGAAGTCACTGTTCGAAACCGCTATAAAAGCCTCAAGAGACAGCTAAGCTTAGAAATTCCAGACTAAGCCTCATCCTTTTCCTCTTCTTTCTCAAGCTCTAACACAATTGGACCTTTGTAGCCACATTTTTGACAAACATACTGTTCCGGAAAAAGCCAAATGTCGAATCTACTTGAAAGTCGAATTTCGGCACTTCCACATCTTGGGCAGAACTTAGGTGTAGGTTGGCCTCTTTTCAGCCTTCCAAATACTTCGCGTAGGTTTTGAAGCAAACCCAAGCTTTCTCGCTCCACAAATAGCCGCTTTCTGTCGTCTTGTCATTGGAGTGCAATGTTTTCTTGAGGATAGCCCAGCTGAACTAGGTAGGAATACACTTTCTGTCTGTGATCCCCTTGCAGTATTACTTGGCTGTTCTTAGCCGTGCCTCCACAGGCACAGAATCCCTTTAATCTTTTGGCTAGTTGTCCGAGGTCTGTGTCTTTGTCGTTAATGCCATCTATGATGGTAACTGCTCTTCTATATCTTCTTGTTTCTAAGCGTATTCTGATGCGTTGCTGTTCTTTACTGATTTCACCGCAGACGCATATGTCACGAGGAAGCCCGCATATAGAACAGATTTCCGCCATGGTTCTCACGATTACATAACTAAGAGGGCTATATAAGATTTTCAACAGATTCCTCATGTAAAGATGAATTCCGATAGTTCAAGCCTTCTGCACAGAAACGTCGAGTTCATGTAATATTGCAACTAGTCTTTTTTTGTCTGCGCCTCGCATGCCTTTCCAGTCAAAAACAGCTGATTCCACATTCTCAGCAGTTCTTCGGACGCATTGCTTCAGCATTTCAGCATCAATTTTCGGAATGGCATATTTCGGAATTATGTGACCAAACGCAACGTGTGTGCTCAAAGCTATCTTGGTGAATCTCTCATTGTAATGGGGACCGCCAACTCCTAAAACAGCTAAGTATTTTGGTTGTTTGGTCGCTGCAGCCATTGCCGCGTGAGCAACTGCTTCTGCCGCTTTCAAATCTTTCCACTGATTGGGCGAACTTCCCAGCTCCACAAACATTGTTGGAACGTCTACAGATGGGCCATGATGCGTGCATTCATACGAAACCTCATAGTTGAGCCGCAACTGCTCCTTTTGCCTAACCATTTCCAAAAGAGCCTCTTTCATGGCGCTCGCGGGAGAAACAGAAATCTTTCTTGCTATGCCACCCATCTCCGCTTCACCAAAATTCCCAGGCGTGTGAACCGATAGCGTTTGAACGCCGCTTGAACTGCTGTGCCTCGATATGAAAACCAAGAGCTTCGGAGTGAAAAATTCCGCGAGAAATTGTGTACGAACAAGCTCTTCATTGACAAAAACTAATCTAACTGCCTGACCAGAGCTTGTTTTATTGTAAATTGGGTTCTGTTGAAAAGTTTCTGAAAGCTTTTCAAATCCATAATTGTCGATGATCTTTTGTGCAATATTTATACTTGCAATGTCCTTGGTTGAAGCAACAATCAGGACCATCAAAATCCTCGCGCGACTATAGAACATTTTTGCATCAGATTAATATTCCTATGTCTTCGAGTATTTTTTGGTGCGGAAAACACTGCTTGGAAAACGACTTTCCTCTCACTCTATCGCCAAGCTCGCACCTCAAGAGGGAGAAAGGAGAAACCCCTGCGTGCGCTGAAAGCTCAGCTATTCTGCCCTATCGACAGAAATTCATCCAAACCGAAAACTAGCTTTTCCTGCAGACTAGCCTAAGCGACGATCATCTTTCCTTCTAATTTGTGCGCGTAGTGTTTATTTGACAGTTCGGAGATTACCTAATTGGGATGACCTTGAAGAATTCCATTCGAAGGCTTGGAGAAAACATACTAAAGGAAGGAGAACGCGCAAAGTTTAGAAACGAAAGGAAGAGATTTGCTGAGTTTGTGGAGACAATAGCCGCAAGATTTCCTGGAGCGATGTCAGATGATCGGACTTTAAATGAACCATATAGATCACTTGCTTTCCTCGTAATAATCGGACAAAGACCGGCAACTTCTCTGTTGATACTTGAAATATTGCTGAGAACAGGAGAAAAACCTCTAAACGGAAAGGAAATCGGTGAGGAGTTGGCCAAAGAAATCAAAATTTCTTCCGCGCTAACAACAAGGGGCGGTAACTACAAGGATAGAGTTGGAGACCTCATTTCAGCATTTCTCAAGATAGGAATCTTAGAATCCGTTACCTCTGAGAAATCGGGTCATCCTAAAGATGAAGGATTTAGAATCAAGAAATCCGTAATTGCTGAAGTTGAGGCTTTCATAGAAAGTGTCAAACTTAAGAGAGGTGTGCTTTACCATTTTAAGCCATTGAAACTTGAAAATCTGTTCAAAGCAAGATTTGATCAAAGGCTCAAGTACGTTATTAAATCGGGAAGTGAAGAGAGGCAACGATTTAGCATTGGGAAAATAGTGAAGTCATTGCTAGATCCAAAGTTGGGTGTCTCATTCGAGAACGCTATTCGGGTGGTTGAAGAGATTGAACCAAGACTTGAGACAGGAATGAAGACGGTAGACATACAGTCAATGTTATACAATACACTAAAAAGACACGATAAGAAAGCTGCAGAAAACTACAGACTATCATATCCCGAGATATTCTCGATAACCATGAGCGACGGCGAAACAAAAACTGTAAACTACAAACTGGTCAAAACTCTGATCGCCAAAGAAGTGAAGCTAAAGCTGACAAGAAACTTGCTGGACAAGTTTGCATCTACAGTTTACAACGTAATAGCCCGAAATCCTAAGAATTATCAACACGAAACTGCGGTTAGAGAATATATAGACGCCTTGATTCGTTCTGAGTGCATGCACATTAGATCTGACGCAAGTTTTGTTAGAGATCACCTGAAAAGTGCAATATCCGCTCTGGAAGGATGTCGTAATTCTCTACAATCTGATGAAGTTGATCCTGCCCGTGGACTTCTTGAGCAATTCCTTGAACAAGTGTGTTTAGTCACACTTGTAGAGTTTGGATATTTGCCATTCAAAGACTTCAGGCAGAATGTCGATTTGATTTCCAATCTGTTGAAAGAAGGGAAAGTGAAGAAAGAGCTCGAAAGAGAATTCCAGTTGAAGGAGAAAGACATTTTTCAGTTTCAGAGAATAAAATTTCTACTACAGATGAAAGATGCCGCAAACAGAAAGTCTTTGGAAAAGATCGTGACTGAATGTGAAATTTTGGTCGATCTGTGCGGAAATATCTCGAAAATATCCACTCCACGAATTACACCTAAACCTATCGTAGCTGAAGTTTCAGAAGCTGTTTTCCCAAGTCACGTTACTACTGGGTATGATGATCTTGACAACTTATTATCTGGAGGAATACCTGAGAAGTATGCTGTCATTCTGACTTCACCTTCATGCGACGAAAGAGACTTGTTGCTAGAGAGATTCCTGCAAGCGGGGGTAAAAGAAGATCAGATCACGTTTCATGTTACAATTGATGCAGGTGGAGTAGAAACTCTCGCGGAAGAATTTCCATCGAGTTTTTACATTTTCATATGCAACCCTGAAGCTGATGCAATTATCCAAAGCTTACCCAACGTGTTTAAACTCAGAGGTGTCGAAAACCTAACCGAAATTGACATTGCTTTGAACAACGCTTTCCGCCAACTAGACAAAACTCCCAAGATGACAAGAAGAGCTTGCATTGAAATCGTTTCTGACGTTCTACTGCAGCATCACGCTGTTTCAACTAGAAGATGGCTGACCGCGCTCATTCCCAAATTCAAATCAAGAGGCTTCACTACACTGGCAGCAATGAACCCTCACATGCACTCATCACAAGAGGTTCAAGCAATACTAGACCTGTTTCAGGGAGAGGTTCATGTCTACAGGAAAAAGACTGAAAAGGGTATGAAACGATTCCTAAGAATAGAGAGAATGTATAACCTGAAGTATCTAGAGAGTGAACTACCTCTAAGAAAAGAGAAGCTGCAAAAATGATGATACAGACAAAAGCAGATACCTCTTCCGCTAGATTTCTTCATAGTTTTCTGTTGGTGACCTGTGTACGCCAAATCGTCTTTTCATGTCAATAGCGAGATATAGTTTCGTTTAAAGCCGTGTAGATCGAATCATCCGAGCGTCTGTTGGGCAAAACTCAATTATAGGAATTTACATTCTGCATAGTTGTGAACGTCAAAACTATAATCGGATCAATAGCTATCGCAGTTCTCTTCTTCTTTGGCATAGTGTTTGCTCTGGCCTCAGCTTACCAACCGATAAGATTAGCAGTTGCCGCGCTACTATTCATCGCTGGTTTTGTCATTGCCTATTACATAACCAAGCGGCCCACGCAGATAATTCAGAGATTGGAAGTGCCCGGGCAGATGAAGGCTGTTTCAATTAAGTGCCCCAACTGCTCAGCGTCAGTAGATGTCAGTAAGATTAAGATCCAGTCTGGAGTTCCTCATGCCACTTGCATCTATTGTGGACACACGTTTGAGATCACTGAGGAACCAAAATGGTGAAAACACGATGCTTTCCTGTTGTGCTGATCGGCACATGTATTATCATGGCACTGATTACCGCTGGAAATGCACAGATTCAATATCATCTTGAACATGAATGGGTTAAGATCTGGATCAACCAAGACGGAACAATTGATCTGCTATACGACATAAGTATAACCTGCGATTCAGGAACCATCCGCTATGTGAACATAGGGCAACCAAACAGTGACTTTACAATAGGCGAAGCCCAAGACGAAGTTGGACACACGCTAACCGCAACCGATACTGGTGAAACAAGCGTACGTGTCAACCTATATACGCCTATTTTAAGCGGACAAACCGCACGATTCAACCTTACGACAAACGTTGCGCGTATGATATGGGAAGACACAGAAAATCCTGGCAATGTAGGCATGCAGTTCATTCCCACGTGGTATGGCGCCAACATATCCAATCTTCGAGTACTAATTGTGTTGCCTTCTGGAGTCAGTAGAGATGAAGTGAAGACATCAGTAGATTGGGATAACGTGTTGACAGAAGACGGTCGATTATCGATTTACTGGGAAAGACAAAACCTTTTCCCAGATGATAAATTTCCTGTTGGGGTTTCGTTTCCCAAGGAGTATGTGCAGAGTTTCGAGACACAGCCGACTGGCATAGTTGCTTTTTTGCAGCAATATGGACCTCTGCTCCTGGTATTAGGCATCTTGTTCGGTGTGATAGGAGCCGTTGTCTATGTAGCTCGCAAGAGACCATATCTGATGCCCTCGATCAGCATGGAAACGCTTGGAGTCAAGCATGGTTTGACAGCTGTAGAGGCTTCTTACCT
>JASFPO010000010.1:0-32950 GCA_050115935.1 Candidatus Bathyarchaeota archaeon
GAAGATGCTTGGAATTTCGCGAATAGACCACCCAACATAGGGGCAGATTCTCTCAGAAGACTCTTACAGCTGGCAAGAGAGAGACCTTGGTTCAGAGAAATTGCTGAATAGAAAGAAGGGATGATGAAGGATTAGCCTTCCTCTTCATGCGTTGCGTGCCCAGACTTGCCTACGACTATAATAGCATGAAACTTCCTGACTGAGAAGCGCGCATATGTCTAGCAATGGACATATTCATTCTAAAGCACAGAAACGTATGCTTTCGAAACCTAAAGAGTTTATCCCATCTTGGGGATAAACTTTTAACGGCTTTCAGCAATGAAAACTTGTTCAATTAAATGCTTATTGGAAAGGAAATTGCCTTGAAAATTCTACATACAAGGTTCAAAAAGGGCATTGTCAAGGTTGTGCCCAAAAGCCTAGAAGACCTTTGGCACCTCTACAACGTAATCTACCCAGGAGACCACGTCTATGCCAAGACCACCAGAGAAGTAAAAGTAGAGCAAGAATATGCCAGACCAAAACAAGGAAAACGCGTTTCGGTCTTGCTCGGCGTAAAAGTTGAGAAAGTCTACTGGGACCGCACTTTGAACCGTTTGCGAGTTCACGGAGTAGTCACCGAAACCCCGGAAAAGATAAGCGCCAGAGGATCTCATCACACCCTCAACATAAGAGTGGACAAACCCTTGACAATCGTGAAGCCAAAGTGGCAGAAACACTTGATTCAGAGACTGAAGAAAGCCAGCCGCCCGGAGACTCCTCCGATAGTTGTATTGTCAATAGACGACGAAGAATACTGCGTCGCAGTTCTGAGACAGTACGGCATCGATGTCAAAGCCGAAGAAAGAACAAGGCTTCCTGGAAAATTGGAAGCCGATAAACGAGCAGAAGCACTGCGAGGATTTTTCAAATCTGCCTTGCAGTCACTACGCATAACTTGGACAACCCTTCGAAAACCGGCTGTAGCAATCATTGGACCAGGTTTCGTGAAGAAGGGCTTCGTGAGATACGTTCAAGACAGGGATTCAGACATCGCTCAGAATATAGTTGACGTGAAAAGTGTGAACAGCGCTGGCGTATCAGGTGTCCAAGAGGCGTTACGGTCTGGAGTGTTGACTAAAACGCTGAGACACGTTCGAATAGCAGAAGAAACAAAGCTTGTTGAAGAACTGCTTGCGCGCATAGGCAAGGAAACACAGAACGCAACTTATGGATTCGACGAAGTTGCGAAAGCCGCTCAATATGGGGCAGTAGAAAGACTCCTTGTGGCGGATGTTGCGCTCCGGGAAACCACTGACGAAAAGAGATCAGTCTTGGAGGAGATCATGCGTAAAGTGGAGACAAAAGGTGGACAAGTCACTATTTTGAGTGCAGAACATGAAGCTGGAGCAAAACTGCAAGGACTCGGCAGCATTGCAGCACTTCTTCGATTTCCAATTGGCGGATTCTAGGTGTTGAGAACTTATTTGTTCGTTCACTTCCCGAAGAGTTTGATGCGCCTGCGCACCGCTGGATTCTGATCTGCAAGTTGTTTCAGAACCATCTCAAAGGTCTCGTCTGCTGAGAGCTCCTTTTCGATGAAGACCCCGGTTCTGCCCACTTTGTCGCGGCGCAACAACGCGTGAACTCTGTCTAGCACTGTTTCTATTGAAACGCCTAGAAGACTGACAACTGTTTGTTCGCTGCCGACAATTGTGCTTTCAACATGTCCAGTTGATGTTGGCTCTATCAGCATTAGGCGTTTGTCCACCCCTCTAACACGCTGACTCTCCTTGAGAATGGTAAGGTCAGCTTTACCTCCAAACTTGTAGAAGTCTCTCTCCACTGAGCGAAGCTTCATGAGCGGAAAGGAAACGCATCGTTGTTCGTCCATTTCGATGTATCCTTTCATTGCGTAGGAAGGCGTAGCTTGCACCACAAGTCGTCGACTAACTGAAAATCCACAGTTTTCCAGGGCGTTTTCTGTTAGGAATGAGGAAGGCGGGTTTTGAACAAAAACGTCCATGTCGCTTTTGCTCGAGATATCTCCTCGTGCTATGCTTCCGTGCACTATGGAGATAATGCTGTGCTTTTGTAGGCATTCCATGATTTCAATTGCCTTACTTCTCAATTCCTTCAGCAGTTTCCAATGTTGGTCACTGTATAGAACTTCTTCATGTTCGAGACGCTTCGATGGTCTTTTAGCCATAGTCATTCGCCTTTTCGAAGAGAGTCACTTAGCCATTTTAGATAGGCGTGTTCACCTTTGGCTATTGGTACTGCAATGACCTCTGGCACTTCATAACTGTGCATCTGCTTTACTATTGTGGTCAATTCTTCAAAGAGGACCTCGCTGGTTTTCATCAGAACTAGAAATTCACGCTCTTGACTAATCTTCCCTTTCCACCGAAACAATGACGAAACAGGTCCAACTATGTTTACGCATGCTATCAATCTTTGATTGAGAAGATTGTGCGCTATATTTTTTGCTTCTTCTCTAGTTGGAGTCGTCATCAAAGCGATTATATGAGACAAGGTTTGCAACCCACATTCTGTTGTAGGTTATTCTTCCTCATGTTTTCATTGTTTTCGGTTGGATTTCAATAGCATTAGAATTGTGATGGCAGCTGGAATCATCAAAATTGAGGATACCTGAAACAGGGTCGGTATAGAATAGTACTGGGCTGCAACGCCAGATATTATTGACCCCATGGCTATGCCTAATGGAAACATAGTTTGCAGAAAAGCGATTCCCAATCCCAAGTCATCAGCGTCCAGACTGTCGCTGAGCAGAGCGGCTTCAGAAGGAACTCTCATGCCCCAAGCGAAGCCGTATAGACCCATCACTGGCACAAACGCCAAGGGGCTTCTGATCGCAGCAAGCAAGAGGAAAACGAAAATCGTTGTCGTGTATCCCGCTAAAATGGGTGTTTTGCGTCCAATCCTGTCAGAGAGCTTTCCTGAGGGAAGACGAGTCAAGGCATTCACTGCTCCTCTAGCCATAAATAGTAGACTAATGAGTGATGGAGCAAAAAGCAAGGTTTGCTCTGCATATACTGAAAAGAGAGTTGCAAACGTAGCTGCAGTAAAAGAAAACAATATACGGGCAACACAGAGGGCTTGAATGTTTCGGTTCCTAATAATCCTGGCAAAGGAACCTTTACCAGCGCCATCATCAAAGTTTTGACGTGATACTTGATATCCCCCAGAAAATTGCAGATAGAGCACGAATCCAATAAGCGGAATCAACGAAAGCAATAGGAAGGTTAACTGATACGTCAGATAGCTTATCAAGAAACTGCTCAGAAAAGGACCACATATCATTGCCAATCCAACAGAAGTAAAGAAGACTCCGAAGGCTTCGCCTCTCCCTTCAGGCAACACCAGGTCAGACACAGCAGCGGTCACAACTGGTGGGAAAGCGGAAAGCGCAAGTGCTTGTAGCAATCTGACAGGATAAAGCAAACTTGTGTTGAGGGCTAGGCCAGATAGAAAGAAGGCAAAAGACTGAATAAAGAGAGCCAGAAGAAGAATACGCCTTCTTCCAATTCTTCCGGAAGACATTCCAACTGGTAGGCGGAGAAAAATTGTGAGTAGAGAAGGGATAGCCATGAGCAGCCCAAGCTCAAAATAGGAAGCTCCGATTTCAACAACAAAAAGAGGAAAGAGAGGCGCGAAGGCTAGCCATCCAGTCCAGAAGAAGAACGTCACCGCGATGAGCACGTGGAATTCTTTGGAAAACCTTCCAGTCATGGCAGGGCCAACCTTCGACTATGTTGTCAACTCGATTTTTCTTGTGATTCACTAAAATGAGGTAGGGAAGATAAGAAATTTTTCACATGAAGGTTGACACGTGAAGTAAAGCATAAGTACTATTTTTGTTGATTCTTCTAAGAAGCGCAAAGGAACTGCAAGGCAATGATACTCCCACCTGAAGTAAATTTCCTGATTGGCTTAGGCGTCTTCTGGCTCGCTCTCTACGCTTTAAGCCGTGTTGCCCACCTAGACAAACATGGATTGGAAGTCAAGCCCTTCTATTTTATGTACAGATCAAAGGCTCTAAACAAAACCTTGGATAGCTGGGCCAGAAGAAGGCGTAAGCTTTGGCTGGTTCTATCCAACATCAGCATTGCCTTCGCTGTTGGACTAATGGTTTTCAGCGTCTATTTTTTGCTCAGCAATCTGTTGCGTTTCATATTCCCGATTGGTGTAGCCTCACCCGTTGTTCCAATTATTCCAGGATTAACGCTACGTCTGTATTGGCTCCCTTACTTCGTTTTCGCCGCAGTTGTTGTCATTCTTACGCATGAACTGGGACACGGTATAGTAGCTCGATTAGAAAACATCCCAGTGTTATCAACAGGCATCTTGGCCGCTTTGGTTTTCTTCGGAGCCTTTGTGGAACCTGATGAGAAAGAATTTGAGAAAGCTTCGCTTAAAGCAAGACTACGCATGTTGGCAGTGGGGTCATCCACAAATTTAATTACAGCTCTGCTTGCATTTCTGCTTCTAGGTGGACTCTTCGCAGCGCCATCTGGTGTGCTAATCCTAGAAACTGTACCGAATGGACCCGCCGAAGCGGTGGGACTCACTCAATGGGACGCTATCCACGCTATTAATGGAAGCAGCACACCGACATCCTGGGATTTCGCTGATTACATGAATCAAACAAAGCCAGGTGACACTCTGATTCTGAACACGAACAAAGGAGACATACCGATCAACTCTGAAAGCGACGAGACAGGCCGAGCTGTAATTGGCATATTTTTCTTTCCATTTTCAGATTACAGATCAAGTATATTCGGACTTCCACACTACGTTAATGTAAATTTGCTTGTGACGCTGTTTTGGCTCTACTTACTAGCGTTGAGCGTGGCGATTTTTAACATGTTTCCGCTTTATCCCTTTGATGGAGAAAGATTTCTCTATTATCCTTTGAAGAGACTAATGGGAAAACGGAAGCTAAGACTTCGAGAAGCATTGAATGCTGTTTTTCTGGGTATATTCGCCGGAAATGTGATTCTGAGTTTTGTGGGTGGTCTACCCCTAATTTAGGATGAAACGCAATGTCTGTCGCCTTGTGCACATTCTGTAAGCGCAAAGAAGCAGTTTTCAAGCGCCCCTATTCAGGAGAAAAGCTGTGCACACGATGTTTCTGCCACTCTATAGAAGACAAAGTCAGAAAGACCATTGCCAAATATGAAATGTTCAAGCCCACTGACAAAATCATGGTTGCAGTCTCCGGTGGAAAAGACAGCTTGGCCCTGCTTCACATATTGGCAAGAATCGAGAAGGTCTTTCCAAAAGCAAGTCTTCGCGCAGTGACGATAGACGAAGGAATCAAAGGATATAGAGATGAAGCCCTAAAGTTTGCACTCAGCAAGTGCAGAGAACTCGGCATCGACCATACTGTTGCGTCTTTTGAGGAGTTATACGGTCATTCATTGGACGAAATTGTGAAGATGATTCTGGAAAAGAGAAGAAGCAACAAAGGATTGACTCCCTGCGCCTATTGTGGTGTTCTCCGACGAAGAGCCCTCAACCTTGCTGCTCGAAAAGCTGGCGCAGACAAATTGGCAACTGCACATAACCTAGACGATGAAGCTCAAACAATACTTCTGAATATTCTTCACGGCGATGCCTTGAGAATAGCAAGAGTTAAGCCAGTTCTTTCAGAGGTGCATCCAAAGTTTGTTCAACGCGTTAAGCCTATGTGTGAAGTGCCTGAGAAGGAAATTTCACTTTACACATATCTGAAACGAATAGAGTTTCAAAGTGTGCCTTGTCCCTTTGCGCCAACAGCCCTGAGAAGTGACATACGTGTCATGCTCAACAGAATGGAAGAGAAGCACGCTGGAATGAAGTTCGCCCTAATCAAATCCATGGAGAGGATTAGACCAGCGTTAGAAGCGGCAGAAGAAGAAGTCAAGCTGCAAGACTGCAGGGAGTGTGGCGAGCCCGCTGGTGGCGAAATCTGCAGATCTTGTCAAATTCTGCGGAAACTCAATATTTGATGAGAAGAGGGCTTTTTCGGGCTTTTTTGACTAAATAGTTTTCTAGAAGATTTTTCCTCAACAGTAATAGGAGTCAATGTTACTGTATTATGTAGAGGAGAGAGGAAGGAGTGGACTAAATGGCTACTGTGAACAAGCGGAGAGACCGTCATGACATTGTTGCTGAAATATTGAGGACAGCAAGAGGGGGCAAGATCAAGACGCACATCATGTACAAGGCAAAGTTGAGCTATTCCCAAATCAACGAGTATCTAAATTTGCTGATCACCAAGGGATTTCTTGAAAACACGACAATACAGCGAAAGAGACAAATCATAACAGTGTACAAAACAACAAAAAAGGGAATAGAATTCTTAGATCATGTTGAATCCATAGATAGACTCTGGACTTAGCGGATGATTCGTCACATACGTTTGATACATCGGCTTAGACTTGGCAAGTGAAAAGGTCAATGCTAGAGCAACACTTGTCAATGTCATAGCTGGGCTTTCATGATCCAAGATCACATCTTTCCTGTATTGCCAATTAGCGTGGTTTATGGACAGTTTCTTGATCTGTGAGCTGAACCAGAAGCAATATAGAGCGCCAATGACCCACAAAAAAGGGGGGGAGAAGGCGCTGACGCTAAGGATATTCTCTTTGCCAGCCCAAATAGTAGCCGTGAATTGCCAAGTCTCTAATATCTACGATGCCGTCTTGGTTGAGATCTGCATCTGGATTGTATCCTGGTTGAAACCAGAAGTATCCAAAGGATTCTGATATCAGCATCTGATCATAGACGTCAACTATTCCATCTTTGTTCACGTCACCAACTTCCCAGAACATCTCCACCATCAAAGCGCGTATCTCACCGCCAATTGTCATGAAGTAGTTCGGGTTTCTCTCCATGTCGTCGTAGAAGTTCACGTCGTCGTAGAATTGGAATATCCACGGACCTGTTCCGAACAGGTTTGTTGGTGTTGGGTGTGGACCAGGTATGTAGCCGGGAGCCACGTTGTAAGCGACGCTTGGATCGTAGTCCAGAACCGCCTGTCTATTGGCTGGATCTGTTGGGTCGCCGAATCGGTCCCAGATGTGCTCTGGAATACGTAGGGCGAGAGCTGAGTAGTCGTAGAACAGGTCAACGCCTGCTTCATCAACACTAATGGTAAGGTGTGTGGCGTCTGTAACACTGACATCTATCAGGGTCTCCCATGTCTCGGCGTATCTGGGTACCTGGTAGTCGCGGAGGAACTCCAAACAGAACTCAACATCCGATGCTGTCATCGGTTTGCCGTCTTGCCATTCGACTGTGGGGTCAAGCACGAAGTCTATATCCATTCCAGCTACAGTCTCCGTGATCGTCCAGTCTGTGGCTTGCCAAGGTATGTCTCTGTGATTCCATGGATTGACTGCCGTCAAGACATCTTGAGTTATGCCGATGATGTTCCATTCGTACACTGTGGTAGCATAGAGCGGATTGAATGAACTTGGGTGTTCACCATTGATGTAGATCATGACGTTCTTTCCGTCTTCTTCTCTTTGGAAGCCGTCTTCCCAACCCATGTTAAAGCGTGTCCAGCTATTGTCCGAGCCGTAACCTGGCGATCGCACGACACCTTCAACATGCTCAGCGAACACGTTGAAGTAGGACCTTGAATACAAGGTCATGTACGACAAGGCAAAGTTGTCGGCATTCGGCAAGGTTGGCGTATACACCATCTCTTGAACTGTTTTAGCTGCATTCTCTATTTCTTCCAAGTCAAGACTGTACTTCACTATGTCAGTTAAGTCGTCAATGGTAGGATCGTTTACTCCAACAGCATTCCTTCTGCCAGGCCAGACAAAGGAGTCTTGGTGGCTGTTGAGGAGCGAATACAGTTGGCTGGGTATTCTTCCGAGGCTGTAGAAGACCATGTAGCCGTCGAAGTCGGCATGGTCATACACCTGTGCTAGGTACCAGTTGAAGTCTTCGCCATCGCAGTGTATGCCCTTCATTCCGTTTGCTGTAGTTGCACCTAAACCGATTGCAGCTAGATCTGAAGCGAACTCCTGACCGTGCTGGAAGGATGTTGGCGCAACTTCCAAGAGAGGCGTCCACACTTCCATGGTTGGCAATGGAACGGAGCCAGGGGCGGGAGTTAGCCAGTAGTCTGCGTCTGTGACTGTTCCGCTGCTGTCGTCGTCCACGAACGTATAGCCTGCAGCTTTGAGTATGCCGCATGTTGAGTGTTCGCCCTCTGGCGACGTGAACGGGTCACCTGGATTGTATGAATGCTCTGGAATTGCCGTGTTGAAGTACCTGCTTTGGGCAGGTGGAACAAGCGAACGCACAGGCGTCACGATATAACCATAGATTGGAGGAATAATCCCCTGTTGGTCATAGCAGTGAACAAGTGCGTGTCTAAATTCTGCATCCTTAAGAGGCCAATATGTTACGTCTTCTCGTCGGTAGGACTGGTCTGCTCTTATGTTGTAGCCAATGAATCCCATATGAAAACCGAGGTTTTCTGTTACAAGCATGCCGGCGTCAGCTTGTGTCTCGATATCAGTTGTCCTGATCTGGTCTGGGGAAATGTCAGCTACTCCGGTCATCATGGCAAGTAGTGCCGCGTCTGGTGATCGGATCACCGTGTGGCGAAGTACATCAATATCGCCTGGTAAAGGAGTAGCAAAAGCGACAGGAACCATTGGAACTATTGCAAGCAGTGCAACAAGTATTGGAGCAAATATGCTTTGATATCTCAAGTTTTTTCCCTTCTTCTCCTTTCAATTCTTCTAACAAAGACTAATCAGACGTTAACGACAAAAAATCCTAGTGTAACATCATTTTTATAAAACTTGTGAAACAATCCTCTATCAAAAGAAAACCAATTCCTTCAAATGAAGTTTATCTGGAGCTGCCGCAACACCGTCTTGACCACTACTTCCATGTATAATACTCTCAGGTCAGCCAAACCACCACGCAGCAGAAGTACTCCGCAGAAAAAGGGTTGCTCACTAAATGGCAGTGGGTCGCCATAGCTCGACACCCAGTTTACATCCAGCCTCAATCAGCCCCTATGCTCATATCCGCACTCCCTTGAGCGCTAAACGTCCAAGCTTAGGTTGCTCCCTCCCGGGCCTGGCCAGATTCGCCTGGCAAACGCAGATGACGACTTCCCTACGGAAACCGCTTCACGACCGCCAACCCCAAGGGACGGACACTCAACGCAAGAGGCTGCGAGTCTAAATGCTCTTTGACGCCTCGCCACAGCCTTCAGCCCGTCCTATAGAGGGTTTACAGTCAGAGCTTACGCCCTTCAGGGGACCCCTAGCCCCCCGCCTAGACCCACCGCCAAAATAAAGTGAAAACACTACAAAGGTATAAAAGTTTGCAAGTTCACTGACAAAGATTATCAAAATATGCGCGCGTTCATCTCTTCAGCTTTTCCTTTTTCAGAGGCAGTTCACTGTCTAGATACTCTTGGTTTATCATTTTCTCTATTTTCAGAGCCTTTCCAGTTCCTTTACGGTGTATGTTTATTTCTCCGTCAAAAACATCCAGAATCGCACGAACTTCTTGTGGAGCATGCATCTCTGGATCCATAATTGCTAGAATGGTGAAGCCCCTTGATTTCAAGTCGGGGATGAGTGCATTCACCCATTTTCTTGTTTGAACTGCGTGATGCTGTAGCAAAACATCTGAGACTATTTCAATGCAAGCTCTTCTTGGCTTTTTGGGAGTTGCTTCTAGTCTGCGGAAAGCTGAATTTAAAGCGATGTTGATGTCATTTAGGTTCTCTACGCCTTTTAGCTTGAAAACGTTGGGCAGGCTCTTGACGATCTTGTCTGCTTGTGGATTGCATATGAATACGTAGAGGCTCTGCCGGAACTTTTCTGCGAGGTCTATGGCCCCACTTGCCTTTGTGATGACATGAAAAGTGATCTGGCCCTCTTTAGCTCCCGCTTCAAGAAATCTCTTAATCAACAAGTCTCTTTCGTCACATGAAGGCGAGGACAACATGACTGCATAATTCTTCGGTATCCCGCCAGACAACAAGTCGTCAAGATCTCCATATCCAGTAGTGATATGTTCCGGAATTGCCTTAGGGACTTTGACGGCTACGCGCTCAGGCTCAACTACTTCACGTTTGGCGTCCAACTGGATCATTTTTGTCTTTGTCTTTTCGACTTTCTTCTTCGCGTCCATCTTCTGGTATATCTCTAATGCTTTGTTCAGAAGTGAGAGGCCCTTTTCTTTGTCGCCCGTTTTGTTTCTGTTCAGATGCATTAAGCCGTACTCAAATAGGAGCTCAGCGAGTTGTTGGACGGACCATTTTTGTGCATTTATGGATCTGTATCCCTGAAGACCCTTTTCGAAGTGTTGCTCTGATTGTTCCCATTCTCTTAGTTCTCTGAAAAGCATTCCTTTCAGCATTTGAGCGCAAGGAATGGCTGACCGACTATTGGCCCTTGTAGCGAATTCATAGGTGCTCTGAATCAACTCCTTAGCCTTCTCAACCTCACCCTTTCTTAGGTATAGCTTCGAAAGAGCTGGAAACACCCAGTTGCGCTGAAATTCTGTCTCCCCTGCCTTTTCACATATGTTGTCGCTTTCCTTGAGATATTTCTCTGCTTCTGCAAAGTCTTCCATTTCGACAAATAGCCTGCCAAGCGAGAATGTAGTCATTCCAGAAGCCTGATATTCTTTGGTCTTTCTGGCGATGTCACGTGCTTCCATTAGAAGGTGGAGACTCTTGTCCAAGTCTCCCAACCAATAATAGCATTCTCCGAGACCCCACATTGCGTAGGAGACATGAGCTGTGAACTTGATTCGCTTGTCCAGTGATGAAAGGTCTTCCAACATTGAAATGGCCTTCTGCAGTTCGCCCATCTGGATATAAAACCATGCGAGTGTAGAACTGACCCAGGAGAATGAACCCAACGCCCCAATTTTCTCTGCAAGCTGTACTCCTTCTTCAGCAGTCTTGAAGCCTCTTTGATATTCTGCTACGAGCCAGTAGAGCTCAGAAAGGTTGTTGTAGATGGTAAGAGCATCCTGCAGAAGCTCACTCTCAAGATCTATTTTGAGACCCTGTTCGAAGTATTTGGTCGCGTCTTCGTATTCTCCGGACTTTAGACTTAACACTCCCAGATCGTTATAACAACGTGCGAGAACTCTTGGGTCATTTAGCTTCTCTGCCAGTTCAAGAGCCTTGTGTGTCCAAGGCAAAGCCTTTTCAGATTCGCCAGTTCGCCAAAGCATGTGCGAAATGTCTTCATATAAACTGGCTAATTCCGTGCTCTCGGGTTCTTTTTCAAGTATCTCTAAAGCCACATTGTGATGCTCAGAAGCCTTCTCCTTGTCTGCAGCCCATATCCAAAACAAGCTTGCCATTTTAACGTGAAGCCTAGCGAAATTCTTCTTGTCTTCCAGTTTGTCCCACAGTGCTAGTGATCTATTCCAGTATTCAAAGCAAGCATCACTTTCACCCAACCACCCTTTAAGATCGCCTAACCTCTCAACTAGACGGACTCTCTCTTCAAGATTACTGTCTTTCTCTTCAAGAAGCTCAAGAGCGTGCTGGAGGTATGAAAAAGCCTCGTCGTAAGCGTATACTTCCCCAGCCTTCTCCGCAGCCTTCAAGAAGTAATCTCGCGCCTTGTCTTTGTCGCCGCTCTCCAGAAAATGGTATGCCAATTCGCCGAAGTGCTCATTAATTTTATTTGCATAGAACTTCTCAAGAGCTCCTCCTACAGCATTATGGAGTCTCTTGCGTCTGAAAGGGCTAACATCTTCGTACACGACATCTCTCACAATGATGTCGGCAAAGGAACACACATCTTCTCCACGGATTACATCATGCTTGAACAGACCTGTCTTGAGTATGTTCTCGATTATTTCAAGCAATTCGTCTTCTTCAATGCCGGTGATTTCGCGCAAGGCCTCAAACGAGAAATCCTTCCCAACAAAAGAGGCAAGAGTCAACACCTTTTGACTTTCATCATCCACCCGACCTATTCTCCTCTTTATTACACTCTTGACAGTCTTGGGAAACTCAATCCTAGAAACCTCCCCAATCTTCAATCGATTCTTCTCAACGTAAATGATGCGCTCTTCTCTCAGAGACTTTATCACCTCTTCAACAAAGAAAGGGTTCCCTCTCGTCTTCTCATATACCAGCTGGCAAAACTCTCTTTTCACGTCTTCTTGTTCAAGTATCCGCTTAATCATATCAGATGTGTCCTCAAAAGAAAACCGTTTCAATGGAACGGATTGAAGCAGACGCTCTCTGTTCAACTCTGTCAAAACAGGCGACAGAGGATGTCTGTCATCAACGTAAGTGTCACGGTAAGCGCCTAGGAGAAGTAGAGACTCCTTGTAGACTCCTCGAGCCAAGTAATGCAATAGCAAAAGTGAAGACTTGTCTGTCCACTGCAAATCGTCAAGAACGACCAACAATGGAGCTTCTCTTGAAACATTAATGATAAATTGTGAAACTGCTTCAAAGAGTCTGTCTCGACTGTGTTCGGGACTCAAGGGAAAAGACTGCGGAAAAGTTCTAAGCTTTTGCTTAAGTTCTGGAACCAGTTTGGACACTTCAACGGGATAGGAACCGATCACTCTGAATAGTTGCTCAGGAGTGGCGACTTCTAGATAGCCTCGGATAACCTCTTCCCAGAGGATGTACGGAGGGACACCATCCATCTTGAACAACGCCGGGCATCTACCAAATAGGGCTTGCAAGCCTCGAGAGCGGGCATAAGCGCCTAGCTCTCTCGCCAATCTTGTTTTTCCGATGCCGGCTTCACCATACAGAAAGACAACTCCACCCTCACCGTGAATTGCTCTGTCAACTGCTTCTCTGAGAAGACTCATCTCTTCAATTCTGTCGATGAGCTCAATCGCCTTCCTAGCTATAGGACGTGCAGGTGGTACAACAACTTTTGGCTTGCGGGATGACAAAAGATCCTTCTCCACGTTAAGTTGTAGTCAACATTTTCTATTTCACGCTCTAATCTTAAAAGCATATCTTGACTCGCAAAACATTAATTCGACCGATACGCACACTTCCTTCTTTAAATTCAGAATATGCGATAGCCAACGTTGAACAACACTTTTTAGATTGATAAAAACACGTTAAATTATGAATGTAGCTTCTAACGGCACATAAATAAAGGGCTAGTGCGCTTCGCAGCCCTTCTTCCATGGACTCCAAGAAAACCAGTTTGTCCTGACTCCTTGTTTCCGAGCAGTTTGCATGCTCTTCAGCTTTACGGGATAGCGCGCGCTAGTTTCTCGCCCGAGTCTTTTTGTCGCGGAGACAATCGAATACGTTAGGGCAACCCATGCATTCGTCAGGGATGGGCTTGCCTTTTGGAAAGGCCTTCAGATATCCAAGCTCATGATGGCAAACGTGGTCTGCAGGAATCACCTTCTCAATTGTTCCCTGCAGTATCTGCCCGAGTCTTTGGATCTCGAGTGATTTTGACCAGACTTGGAGAACAGAACAATTACAACTATGATGAGTAACGTGGAATATGCAAGAACTAAAATGTTAATTTCGGGCATGATTTCAACTAACACTTCTTACAGTAAAACAGTTATGAATTCGCCATTCGGTTCAGGAATAGTTAACCTTATCATTCCTCTCTGGATGTTCCACGCGTACAAACACTACAAGACACGCGTAAAGGAGAATCAGCAGCAGATTGCCACGTGCGCGCGCAAGAATCTTATAGAAAAAAAAGGGATGCGAGGTTTGAGGTTTACCAGGTTTGTCCCCAGTGGGCGCTGGTGATGCCTATGTCGAATATGTCTACGCTTCCGTCGCCGTTGATGTCAGCATTCATGCTGTAGCCTAACGGGCCTACGGGTGGTCCGGGATACCAGTGGGCACTGATGGTTCCGATGTCAAAGATGTCAACGGTTCTATCGCCGTTCACGTCGCCGGGAATGGTTACCATGATGTCGGCTTCTATCCAGAGCCTGTCAAAGTCGTAGTAGTGAAGGAACATGTATTCGCTGAAGGTGTGACTCCATGCTTCTGTTGGTATGATTGGGTCTGATAGGAGGTAGGCGGACTGGTCACTGGCGTTCACAAACCATAGTGTATGGATTACAGGGTCGTTGTTGGTCCACCACGTGGCGTAGCCTGCTGGAACGATGAGATTTTCAGGGGTAAAGGCAGAATTTGCTATGGTTATGTTTCTTGCGGTTTGGGCGTTTGCTTGTTGAACGAGAAGGTGGGATGTGGTTAAGGCTAGGGAAGTCACTAGGAATGCGGTGATGAGCAGTTGCTTGGTTGTTGTCATCTGTGTTTTTTCTCCTCTTTTGGCGCCCGCTACGGGTCGTAGGGGAAGTAGCTTGACCACCAGTACCAGTGTCTCCAGTAGACCCAGTGCCACCACCATCCCCACCAAGGCCGCCAATAAGCCCAGTTAACATCTAACGGTGGATAGGTCATGCCAAGGAAGTAACCTTTTGTGTAGCATCGCCACCACCAGTAGGGTCCCCAGAACCAGTTTGGATGGCTGTGACTGTTGTACCACCAGTAGGGAAATGTGATGATTCTTCCCAGTGGGTATATATCGCTTGGCCAAGCATACCAATAGAATCTAACGAAGATGTATGGCTGCGCATTCACTATGATATACGGGTCAACTTCCGGAACCTGTTCTGGTGGTAACAGATTCGTAACGAAGGCCATAGCCATGCTGGTTCCGTCGTCCATTTCAGCTGATAACATGCAGGCGCGAGTGCCATCCTCCAGAGTGTCGTTGGACCACAAAGATGTCACTGTTCCACTGAACGCTTCTCCTTCGATTGATCCTTCCACGGCCATAGCAGTAGCGGTTTCAGGGTTGCTTGTGTAGTCAAACATGTACCCTTTGTGTTCGAGTTCTGCCATTATCTCCATGTAGCCTGGTGCTGTGGCGGGTGGCCACGGAAACGGTATGTCCCAGTAGGTGAATAGTCCTGGCCACTCTACAAGATGCTGCAGTTTTACAGGTTCCCAGTATGCGAATTGTATGATTCTGCCGTCGGCTGTGGTTGTGGGAATAATGTTTCCGGCAGGGTCCCAAAGGAATATTTGATCTATGTTTAGGATGCTTTCTCCTGCTCCTGTGCAGTGGAACGTGATTCTTGCAAGTGTTCCGTCACCGTAGACTCCTGGATCGGCTCCAGATTGGTAATGAAGGTTTATTAATCCAAGTGGGTCGTCGATATTCTTGAAAACTTGCCATTTGGGTTCTGGAAGGAAGCAGGCGTCTACAATGTCGATGCAGTCTACAGATGCAGTATCATAGCTCAGGGTTATCTCATACTCAGCAAGGTTGCTGACCCCTGTAACCTCCACATCGACGGTGAAGGGTACACAAATGGGCACGGTGTATGTTGGAGGGTCAATGTAGGTGTGGGCTGTGGGATATTCTTGATCGATTATTCCGGGGATGGCGTCCCAAGGAATTTGTCCTCCAGGATGCCAAAGTTGGGATCCTGGATCGAAGTCTATTGGAGAATTGGTAGCTATTTCTAGACAGATGAATTCAATTGTTGCGGCAACGCCGCCGGGGTCGGGTGAGACAATGCCATTTGGGGGCATGGTTTGTAGCCAGACTTGGCCAGGAATAGCTACGTTCGAAGCGAGTACGTCGCCTGGTGGTACTAAGGGTCCTTGCGTGGCTGAATTTGCAGTCATAACGGTGGGATCGTAAAGTACGAGGATGTCGAAGGCATCAAGGGGGAAGTTTATAGGATCAAGACCTTCAATTCTCACATCAACGTAGAAGATTGTGCCAGGTTCTACAGATTGCGAATTTGGATCAATCATGAGTAATGCTGCGGGTTGTGATTGAGCTTGCCAGAGGTTTATGGCTGCGAAAGAAGCTAAGAAGATGGATAGTGCTATGAGTGTCGCAGTTACCTGTTTCTTGCTCATTTTTCTCACTTTCTCTCCTCCTTTTTTCTTTTTAGTTGCGAATTTGTTTCATCACGCCACACGCTCGGCGCTCCTGAAGGTGAGAAGATCAAAGAATCAATGAGAAACTTCTAATGAAATCAACGTCATACTGCGTTTTCTCCCTTCAGCTTCACATTTCCGAGTTAGGTCGTATTTAAAATATTCTGAGAGTAAGTTCTACTAGTAACATTATGGGACAATGTGGACACTGGCAAGTCATAATACTCGCACAGCTCCAATTCTACTGATGCACACAGGTCTTTCTCTGAGCTCAGAATCTACGATAGCCAACGTTGAACAACACTTTTTAAATTGGTAAAAGCACGTTAAATTATGAATGTACAAGATCTCAGAGGGTTCACTGCCGTCGGCGGAGTAGGAAAAAGAATGGGTCCTCTGACATATGGAACCTCCAAGCCTTGTGTTCGACTTCTGAACAGACCTATCATGGATTTCGCATTGCTGCCCTTAGCCGAGCAAGGAGTCAGAAACCACATTTTCGGCGTTAAAGGAGGCACAAACCACAGAGACTTATATGACTATTACAAAGAGGGAATCGATTTTTCCACGAGATATGGAATTGAGCCACGAATGCACTTTAAGTATCAACCCAACGAAGACGATGTGGGCAATGCAGATTCACTTCACATAAACTTGACCTACTACGACATCGAAGACCCAGTGATTGTTGTTCAGGGCGACAACGTGTACGATATTGACCTAGCAGATATGATTAGAGAACACGAAGAACACGAAGCCTTCATGACCATAGCCCTCATACGAGTAGAAAACACAAGGGAATACGGAGTGGCAGACCTTGATCCACAAGATCTCAGAATAAAGAGATTTGTAGAAAAACCAACAGCAGATAAAGCACCATCTAACTTGGTCAATGCTGGACTCTATTTAATATCGCCTGAGATAAGGAAAACGTTGGAAAGAGAGGAGATAGAGAAGATCAAGAGGGAAAGAAACAGACTTGACTTCGGAATGGATTTGATACCCTATCTTGTTGACAACAATTTCCTGGTTTACGGATATGAACTGCGAAAAGCATGGCATGACCTGGGAACGCCTGAAAGATATCTGGAAGCCATGAAGGACATTCTGCACGAAAAGGTGAATATACGTGTCAAAGAAGAACCAGTTTTTCCAAACGTCTGGATCCAAGGATACAGCGAGGAGTCCATACGAAGAAGAGAAAGAATAGTAAAGGATTGCAGAGAAGATAAGTTAGCAATAGCAGGAGCCGCATTGATCGGGAGGCACACCAGAATAGGATGCAACACCAAGATTGCTGATTCCAACATAGACAATTTCTGCATCGTCGGCGAACACGTCGTAATAGAAGATTCAGCAATTATGGATGCCACTGTCATAGAGGGCTACTCAAGCATATCAAAAAGCATCGTAGGTAGAAACGTTAAGATAAAATCCACTCGAAAGCATCCAACAAAAATAGATTCAGGTTCCGTGGTAGGCAATGACGTTGAAATCAGAGAAGGCTGCAACCTTATCGGTACAAGGGTTTACCCAGAACTAACAATTCCTCCCTGTTTGAACTTTGTGAATCAAACACTTAGAACCTACGATGATGTATCACAACCTGCAACCAAAAGTAATATCCTCAGAAAGGAATCATAACTAAGCTGTAGTTCAGACAATCTGAATTCAATCATGAAAAATTGTCATTACATGCCTGCGACCAAGAAATTGAAAAAAGCCTTTATAAGACGCTTTATGAATAACTGAGGGAAACATCCTAAAAGCAAGAAGAGTTGCATCATGCCCACAGTTTATGACGTACCAGCAAACCTTCTCATTCAACGGCTAGCCCACTACCTGAAGGACGAAGTTGATCAGATAATCCCGCCACCTTGGGCATCAGTAGTCAAGACAAGCTCTCATGCTCAGAGATCACCGCAAAATGCGGATTGGTGGTTTACAAGATGCGCCTCAATTCTGAGAAAAGTCTACCTGAAAGGCCCAATAGGCATTCAACGCTTACGCGCAGAATATGGTGGAAGAAAAGATAGAGGAGTTAGACCTGAACACACGCGAAAGGGTGGCGGAGCCATAGTCCGCAAGTTACTGCAGCAACTTGGAGAAGCAAAGCTTGTGCAACCTAAAGGTAATCGAGGTAGAATCGTCACCAAACAAGGAAGAAGTCTCCTCGACCGCTTGTCCACAGAGATCAAGAAGGAGCTTGAGAAGCAACTTCCAGAATTGAAGAAATACTAGAAAGGGTGATAGCAGTATGAGCGAAGACAACGAAATGGAGGACCTTCGGCGTAGAAAAATGCTTGAACTGCAAAGGCGACTATCTCAAGAGCAACAACGCTCACAAGCAGAGCAGCAAATGGAAATGCAAAAACAAGCCATAATGCGCAGAATTCTCACACCCAAAGCCAGACAGCGCTTGGCAAACCTCAAAATGGTGAAGCCCGAATTCGCCAGTCAACTGGAACTTCAACTAATCCAACTGGCACAGCAGGGCAAAGTAGAAATTCCAATAAGCGACAAAACACTCAAACAAATCCTAGTTCAACTGCAATCTCGCCGCCGAGACATAAAAATCACAAGGCGATAAACCGTGACAAGAAACAAACCAACCGCAAAGAAACGCAGACTTGCAAAAAAGGGTAAAGAAGCCCAAGCCGTGCCCACCTGGATAATCGCAAAAACAACTGGTAAAGTACGAACTAACCCGAAGAGGAGGCAGTGGAGACGAAGCAAGACAAAGGCGTGAAAGACGTTGAAGAGCCTAGCACAGAAGCCTCAGAAGCAGAAGAAGAGCTAGAGAAAGCTGGAAGCAAGGAGAAAGAGAACAGAGAAATCGAGAAGACAGAAGAACCCGAGAGCCCCATGGAAGCTCCAGAAGAAGTCGATGAGAAGCTTGAACCTGCAGCTGAGGAGATCCTGGAAGAAGAGGAAGCTGTTGAAGAAGAGGAAAGGCCGGAGATAGAGAAAAGGGAAGAACTTGAAGAGGAAATTGTGGAAGAGAGGATCTACACGATTCCCCTACGAAAAGCATGGATTTCCCCGAGAAAGAAACGCACGCCACGTGCAGTTCGGCTTGTCAAGGAATTTATTCAAAGACATATGAAACCTGAAGCTCTTGTTGTAAGCAATGAGGTTAATGAAAAGCTTTGGAGCAGAAGCATACAGAAACCTCCGAGAAGAATAAGGGTACGGGCGGCTAGAGACAAAGAGGGAACAGTTACTATCTACTTGGCAGAAGGAGATTGACGCTTGTCCGTGTTTCTCATGGACCTTTTTGGCACTGTTAGTATTGGAGTTTATTCCCTGGTCACAGAAAAAATGGCAATAGTTCCCCCTGTTGTGTCTGAAAACAAGGCGAAAAAGCTGGAAAAATGGTTGAAAGTGAGAGTAGCTCGCACGATGATTGGAGAATCGGTCCTAATAGGAGCGTTCGCCAGCGCCAACTCCAACGGTGTAGTTCTGCCCCATTTTGTCCGTGAAGAAGAGATTGAAGCCATGAAATCTATCTGTTCTGAATTCAACTTCGCTGTGATGGAAACAAAGAGAACGGCTTATGGTAACATGGTTCTAACAAACGATTTTGGAGCCATAGTTGACCCCAGAATAAAGAGGGCAGACTTGAAGAGAATAACTGACACATTAAATGTTGAAGCAGTGTCAGGCGAAATCGCTGGACTCCCGTACGTGGGCTCGCTTGGCATCGCAACAAATAAGGGTGTGCTTGCACATCCACTGATAAAAGAGGAGGAACAAAAGCTTTTGACAGAAGTTTTCAAAGTGCCTGTAGATGTGGGAACGATAAACTGTGGCATACCTTACGTGGCAACTGGACTCATCGGCAATTCTCACACAGTTGTGGCAGGTTCTTTAACAACAGGACCCGAACTTTTCATAATCGGGCAGGCATTAGATGTGGTGAGGGAGAATGACTGAGGTCAAAGTTTTTCGCATAACCGGAAGGATAGAAAAGCCAAACTGGAAAACAAGCTTCACAAGAGAAGTTAGAGCTTTGAAGCCTGAAGATGCCGTAGAGAAAATCTACAAAGAACTGGGAAGCAAACACAGAGCCAAACGATTCCAGATCAAGATTCTCGAGGCTAAAGAAATATCGCCTGACGAGGTTACAAGTCCGATAATAAAGAAGCTCACAACGGGAGAATGACACTTGGCTAACAAAGATGAAACACTGCGACGACTGATTGTTGAACTCCGACTGCTAGAAGGAACAGCTAACACTTTGCAGTCAAGACTAAACTTTGTCAACGCCATCTTGACTGAAATCAACTATGCCAAGATGACGCTGGAGGGCTTGGAGAAAGAAAAGAAGGACCTACCCCTCTTTGTTCCAATTGGAGGAGGTTCCTACATCAGAGCGAAGCTAGAAAGCGCAGAAAAGGTCATAGTTGGAATGGGCGCTGGCGTCTCAGTTGAGAAATCTCTCTCTGAAGCCAAAGAAACTGTTGGAAACCGCATCTCACAGTTGGAAACAACAAAGCGCTCCCTTCAACAACAGCTTGCACAAGTTGCTCAGAAGATGGAAGAAGACCAAGCCAAATTCCAAGAATTATCCGAAGAGCTAAAGGAAGCCGAGAGAAAACTCAATGTTTAAAAAGCTTAAGGATGGCCTTAGCGGACTTGTCAGCAAGGTTGCCACAACTGAACTCAAAGCTGAGAAGCTCCATCCGCTATTGCAAGATTTTAAGATAAGCCTCGTGGAAAATGATGTGGCAGTTTCTGTTGCAGACCATGTTTGCGATCAGATGGAGAAACGCCTTGATGGTGTGCAGGTCAAACGTCTCGAAGACAAGCAAGAAATTGTAAAGAAGAATCTTCGAGAAGTGATGCTGGAGATTTTGACAGCAAATGAGAAGATAGATTTGCTTGAGCTCATTGAGAAAAAGAAGAGAACAAAGGAGCCTTTGGTGATAGTTTTCGTTGGAATCAACGGCACTGGCAAGACAACAAGCATTGCCAAGGTGGCGAAACTTCTAAAGAAAAACGGCTATTCGGTCGTTCTTGCATGCAGCGACACATATCGGGCGGGTTCAATTGAGCAGTTGGAGGAGCATGCCGAACGACTGAGCCTGCGCATGATCAAACATACGTACGGAGCAGACCCCGCAGCAGTAGCCTATGACGCTATAAACCACGCTAAAGCTCATGGAATCAACGCCGCACTCATTGATACTGCTGGACGCATCCAAACAGACCGCAATCTAATGAATGAGTTGGCAAAAATCAAGAGAGTGATAAATCCAGACTTAACAGTCTTAACCGTTGATTCGTTGACGGGTAATGACGCGGTCATGCAAGCTGAGGAATTTCACCAAAGAATTGGCATTGACGCAACAATCTTGACGAAGGTTGATGCCGACGTGAAAGGAGGTTCAGCTCTAAGCGTAACCTACGTGACCAAGAAACCTATCATGTTCATCGGTACTGGTCAGAGATATGATGACATTGAAGAGTTTGAGCCAGAGCAGTTTACACAGATGATTCTAAAGTAGCTATAGGTTGGGCGCGCGATTAATCATGTTGATCGGCATTCACACTCTGTTGATCGATTGACCAGAAACTAATTTAGTTTGATTATTCTTATAACTTGAAAAATGGATGTTGGTCAGAATGAAAGGAGATCGAATTTCTCATCATGAATCTGTTCACAAAGTATACGAAAGGATCAAAAAAGACGGCATGAATAACATCTGGGACAGGTATGAGGCCCAAGGTTTTGGTCCAGATCCTGACAAGAGATGTCTCTTCTGTATGGGCGGAGTCAGGTGCGATCTATGCTCCAATGGGCCATGTCGTGCAGATGCATCAAAGGACAAGAGAGGAGTTTGCGGTATTACTGCTGATGGCATGGCTATGCGAATGATGCTGCTCAGAAATGTCATGGGGACGTCTACTTATCATTATCACACAGATCAGACCATCAAGACGTTGCGGGCGACTGCAAAGGGGAAAACACCGTTTGAGATCAGGGAACGTGGTAAGTTGAAGGATTTCGCCGAGCGGCTTGGTGTAGATGTCTCAGGATCTGAAAATGAAATCGCCATTCGATTGTGTGATTTTGTGGAAGCTGACTTCAACAGAAAGTACTATGAACCAAGCCGAATCGTAGAGGTCTTAGCTCCTCAGGAACGGAAAGAAACATGGAAGAAGCTGGACATTTTTCCTGGCGGAATTTATGGTGAGCTGTTGCTGGCGACAAGTTCATGCCTCACCAATGTTGATGGCTATTACGTGAGTTTAGCTCTGAAGGCCATGCGTCTTGGTTTGGCTATGGCTTATCAGAGCCAGCTTGTTAATGAATATTGTCAGGATATTCTCTATGGAATACCAAGACCACATAAGATGCGTGTTGATTTGGGCGTATTAGACCCAGACTACGTTAATGTGCTTCCAAACGGTCATGAACCGTTTCTGGGATTTGCCATGGTTCAATTGGCTCGGAAATCTGAATGGCAGGAGAAGGCAAGGGCTGTAGGTGCAAAAGGATTGCGCGTGATTGCAAACATTGAAACAGGACAAGAAATGATTCAAAGATGGGAGATGGACGACACACTCTACGGCTTTACTGGAAACTGGATTATGCAGGAAGCAGTTCTGGCCAGCGGATGTGTAGATCTCTTCGTAGCTGATATGAATTGTTCCATGCCCATTGACCCATTGTACGCGCAAAAATACAAGTTCAAACTCGTGCCGGTGAGCGAACTTGTGGCGTTTGATGGAGTCACAGATCGAGTTGACTATAATCCTGAAAAGGCTGAGAGGCAGGCTGCACAGCTCTTGCAGATGGCTATCGACAACTACAAAGAACGCAGAGCTTCGGTGGAACCAGTCACCCATTTACCTATGAGAGAGGCGTTGGTTGGCTTCTCTACCGAGAGTATCCTTGAAACTCTTGGCGGATCTCTTGACGCACTTCTCGGAGCCATGAAACATGGAACCTTGCGAGGAGTTGTGGGTCTTGTTTCATGCGCGAGCTTACGAGATTTTGGTCAAGATGTGCATAGTGTACGCATGGCAGAAGAATTGATCAAACGAGATATCTTGGTTCTTTCATTGGGGTGTGGTAACGGAGCAATGCAGGTTGCAGGTCTCTGCAGCTTAGACGCCAAGGAGTTTGCAGGTTCTGGTTTGAAAAGTATTTGTGGCAAACTGGGTATTCCGCCTGTTCTAAGCTTTGGCACCTGCACTGATACAGGACGTCTTGCTGACCTATTGACTGCAATCTCGAATGTGTTACGAGTGCCACTTCCAGATCTACCTGTTGCTGCTGTGGCTCCTGAGTATATGGAGCAAAAGGCTACGATTGATGCGGTATTTGCTTTGGCCTTGGGACTTTATACCTATGTCAACCCTATACCGAATGTTACGGGGGCGCCAAGTTTAGTCAAACTCTTGACACAGGACTGTGAACAGCTTACTGGTGGCCTACTCAATGTAGAAAAAGACCCAGTCAGAGCTGCGGATTCAATCTTGGCTCATATAGAAGGAAAACGGAAAGGCATCGGCATTTGAACCGATACCGCAATGATAGACCACCTTTGCTCTTCTCTTGGCTAGAGGGGAGCGAAAACGAATGGATAAACAATCTCATGGACCTCATGAGAGAAGCAAGGCAAAGTACATATAGGGTTGTGGAAACGCAACTATTGTGTTTCCTTCTTCTTGAAAAGTAGCCAGTTTTTGTCTTTGAAACGGATGAGTACATAATCTCCTTTGAGTTTGCTTCCATGGAGAGTGATCTCAATCTTCTTTTCTGTTCGGGTCTTTAATGTGTATGTTCCTTTGTCCCAGATTTCAACTGTGCCAGCACCGTACGTGCCTTCTGGGATGGAGCCTTCAAAGTTTATGTAGTCGAGAGCATGGTCTTCAACTTGAACAGCCAATCTCTTTACTCCAGATTTTGTTGGCGGTTCTTTCGGCACAGCCCAGCTTTTCAACACCCGATCCATTTCCAATCGGAAATCGTAGTGCAGACGGGTTGCTTGGTGTTTCTGGATGACAAACCTTAAGGAAGACTGAGCTGACAAATCAGATCTCTCTCTTTTTGCTGGTTAATTCTTGGTGTTGAGTGATAAATAGGTAACTATATCTCTTTTAAGGGCGAAGTAGAAGATGCAGTGCTAAAAAGATAAATTTCCAAGTGTATACTATCAGCTTAGCCCTTGATTTCCGCCAACAAATGGAGAAGTGAAAACATGAGTCTAAGGAGACTCAGTGAAGAGGAAGCAACAGAGCTGATAATCGCTATATTGAGAACAGCAGGTAAGCCATTGACAACAAGGGAAATTGAAGAAAAAACTAGGAAGCGTGTGGTTTCCTGTCCAGACAGAACACCTATTTTTCTTAACAGACTAAGACTAAAAGGCATTGTAAAGGGACAGCTTTCCGTTGAGAAGAGAGCTTGGATATGGTGGATTGAAACATGACATGCTCTAGGAGATTATCCTTTCATACTCTTCCATCACTAGTCTCACCCAATCAACATAGTCAACTATATTGACGCTTGGATTCACCTTTCCTAAAAGCCCACGTGCTTGACAATCTTCCTTCAAAACATATAGGTTCACTCCGTTATCAACAGCCGTTCTGCAATATTCTTCTAGGGTTGCTGCCACACAAGCGTCTTGAATATGTAGTATTCCGACCTTTTCTTTTCTAGTCGCCTTGCAAGCTATGTTTAGAAACG
The DNA here is from genome assembly GCA_050115935.1 of Candidatus Bathyarchaeota archaeon. GTDB lineage: Archaea > Thermoproteota > Bathyarchaeia > Bathyarchaeales > Bathyarchaeaceae. The sequence goes on from JASFPO010000010.1 coordinate 24,624, forward strand.
ATTCAAATCGTGTGGAGAAGGGCGATTTGCTGAGAATTAGAAGCAAGCTGACATCTCCTAGAATGTTATCACAGTTTCGTTTCCTAAGAATAGATCTGTCACTTCCTCCATGGAAACTGCTTTCAAGTTGAAACTTTCATCGAGATCAGTTTTCTTCAAGTTTCGTCCCTTCAAAGAGTGTTCTGCGACGTACAACCCAACCAAATCGGCGAGAGTTTTCAAGCGTTCATCAAATGATTTGGGATCCTCTTGTTCTGGAGTTTGCCCCTTCAATAGGCAGTATACTCCGTCGCCTATGAAGAGCATTTGAGGTAAAACGTCCATGGCAATCATGGCAGTGGCTATTCGGAAGCATTCTGCTGCCAGCGCGCTTCCGTAAGGGGGACTTTTTATCACCAAAAGAGTCTTTCTCGACATGGGTGATTGCCCCATTCTAAGACTTGAAGGCTACAACTCTATCAGATTCTTCCATCAGCTCCACAAGCCTAGCTAAACTGCTTTGTTCGACGCCATGAATTAGCTCCTCTTTGGCTATACCTCGGAGTCTTGCACTTTCCATACAAGCCAGAACGTGCACACCTTCTTCGACTAGTTTTGCCAGTTTGGCTGTTGGGGTTTCTTCGTCATGTGAAATTTGGCTGGCTTTCAGGGTATAAACTGCGTCGAGGTCGCAGAAAATTGTGACTCTATGACCTTGCTTGACTGCTGCTTTGGCGAAGTTAAAAGCTGTGTTTGCGTTTTGAAACTGCACCGGTGAGGAAAATAAAGCTATAAGAAGTTTACCCATTGTTTCACCTTTGTCTAAATGTTGTTGGAAGAATGCTTTTTAGTTTATTGATATCCAAAGAGCGCAAGACCCACGTGGATTGATGATTTGGGGCACACAAGAAAGTGCTTCTGACACCCATAAACCTGAGAGCTGCGCGCAAACTAGGTTTCGGCCTGTGCCAGATATTCTAAACCCAAAGGTCTGTAGACGGCTTTTCCTGACAGATTTACAACAATGGTTTGGACATCTTCCAAGATGCTTCCTAATTGTTTCCTATGGTTATTCATGAATTCGTCGAATTCTGCATAGCTCTTGTGAAGTGAAATCATCATGCCAGTCATTCCCATCCCTCGGCATTCACTCCCCATTATAACATTGTGTTGCTTTGACAACCATTCCATTGATGCGTTAAAGGCATTGTTTCTCTCTTCCTCAGATGCAAACTTCAGTGGGGCTTTGACCAATATAATAGAGAGTATCTCATAGCCAAGTTTGTCCCATTTTGGAATAGCAGTATAGCCGTCGATGAACTCCTTTTCCAGGAATGCCCTCCTTCTTGAGACAGTGGCTTGAGATACACCTAGAATCTTAGCCAGCTTTCTGTCACTTAATCTGGCGTTTTTCATCAACTCCGACAGAATTCTCTTATCTATCGGCTTGAGTTCTCGCATGTCACATCATGTATTGATACAATCTTTGTTCTGCTTAAGTTTTATGACTTGTGAAGGAGATTGTAGAAAAAGGAGAGGTTGGCGCGTGCTAGCTTCTAAATAGATTTGATTTGGAAATCTACGGTATCTCACACAAAAAAAGAGAAGGGTAATGGAACTATAGTCTGAGTCTAAATCTTTCGTTTAGCCAAGACTTTCCTGAAGGATTTCCCACAATGGTCAAAGAGACCTATTGTGAGCTCAAGTCTTTTGCCGCTTTTGTCGGGTCTGCCAGCCATCTTCCAAGTCTTTCTGGGAGTAGATACTTCTCCTCCACACTTAGGACATTTCGCCATGAGTTTTTCCTCCATTACGTTCCATCATTCTGTTATGATGATGAATAAAAGACTATCGTTTACTTTAAATATGCATGAACATAACGACGACATCGATAGCCATGGTCTCAGTAATCAGTTTAAGAAACAAGATTAAAGAAGTCGGTGGCAAGGCATGGTCTCCTATTGATGTGGTACGAGTAAACGACCAAGTTATAAGGTTGTCATTGTTAGAAGGGGAATTCCATTGGCACAAGCATACGAATGAAGATGAGCTTTTCTATGTGGTTGAAGGGAAAATCGTTATTCAGTTGAAAGATCAGCCCGATGTAACTCTAGGTGAGGGACAAATGGCTGTAATACCCAAAGGTGTGGAACACTGTTCAAAGAGCTTGGAACCTTCATATGTTCTGCTGTTTGAGCCTTATGCACTTAAAACACGAGGGGATTAGAACCTCATCGTGTTGGTTCATCTTCTGCAGACCGTGATTGCCAGTAATGTTGCTGTCTTCATGAAGTTGTTTTTGCCAGTACTTTTGGTTCTTTCCATTCTTCTCTAAGAATGCTATAGAGGCATTGGTCGATATACTCTCCTTTAGCGAACCATGATTTCCTCATAATTCCCTCTCTTGTAAAGCCAGCTTTCTCCAGAGCCTTTTGAGAAGATATGTTCTTCGTTCCCGTTGGCACTTGAACTCTAACAACACCTGTCTCCAAGAACAGATAATCTACCATCATCTGAATAGCTTCTGTTCCATAGCCTTTTCTTCTTTCACCGGGAACTAAAGCAAAACCTAGATCCATCATTCTACCTCGCATCCAACCATACATGTGGGCACCAATGTGTCCAATCTTTGTCCCATCCTTCTTCTCAATTATGAAGAAGATATTGTCCTCAAGCATGGATTTCCTCAGTTCCTCTATGGGAATCGTCCAAGTATCTTGATATTCACCCATATATTGTGGGTCGCCAAACCGTTGTGCAACCAATGAAACATCATCTTTCTCTGCTCTCCTCAGATTCACATTCTTACCTTCAAGCAATCAGTAGCACCAACCACTAGGTCGTTTGCTTCGGTTTTTATGACTTATGGAGAAAACTTGACTGAATCGAATCAAGGCAAGATTCTGCCCACCAGAAGTACGAGGGACATGAAGACAATTGTTTGTGTAATCAACGCGATCCATTTCGGGTTGTGTGCAGATAGGCTTTCAATATTTTGTGCAATGGAACTTTGATCTTGTGAGGTCGTGTATCTCTTGGAAAGAGAGTAGAGTCTATGGTATTTTCTCAGGACGTGGAAGTAAGCAACCGCCATAACAGATAGGAAAATAGTCAATATCGGATAGGAACCACTAACCAGTTTGAGAACAAAGCCTATTCCACAAAGTGTGCCTCCTACACTTAGCAACATTATGCTGAAGAGTGAAGCTTTGATAAGACCAAGCCGCACTGTCATCGTCTCAACGCCCATTGCCTTGTCTCGGAAGTAATCTCGGATCTCAGCAGGTACAATCACGCCATATACTGTCAAGGCCTGCCCTGAAAGGAAAATGAGGAAGAAAGGGTCAAGTTTTGATGTGAAAGTATGATACACAAAAGATACTGGCAACACGCTGAGGACTACAAGCAGCGTAATCACTGCAACCCATGCCCTAGACTTCAACCTTAGCGGTGGTGCAGAATAGGCATACGCCAGAAAGACTGCAGCTACCCACATGAGTAGTAGGGCAACTTTTCCTTGGATTAGAAACAGCATAACAATGAAAGCCAAGCTCAGCAGAAGCTCGACAGCAATAACCGATTTGACTTTACCTCTTCCCAGACGACTCATAGCTTTGACAAGTTCTTTCTTGCGGCTGTCTTTCAAGTCTAACTCATAATCTGCGATAGTGTTTATTTGAGCGGCCACTGCTGCAACAGTTGTAATTACGGCAAAGACCAGAGCAAGGGGAACCACTAGCTCCCAGACGAGATCCACTGGAAGACTAATGCCCCATGAGACCCCAATGATAAGGGAGGCCGAATTCGCAGGAAGAAACTCTGGTCTTGAAACAGTAGCTAACAGTCTTGCGGTCTGCAAGGTTGATTGCACCCTCGAAGAAGCTAACCCGTTTTCGCCACGCAATATAACTGTTGCTTTCTTGATGACTAGTGGAAGAAACTGAGGTTATTTTATGGTTGAATCAGTAAGTCAGGCTATTTCTAGTCATGCTTTTCAATCAAAACACTTACTATTTCTTCAGTGAAGACGTTGACGGCTTGGGGTCCGTTTGCCGTGATTATGTTTCCATCTCTTACTACCATCTGGCTTGTGTCAACATTTGCTCCACTATCTAGCAGGTCAGTAACCATATCTGCATCGTTGTAGCATGTAACATTCATCCCATCAACTATGTTGGCTGCTGCTAAGACCCAAGGACCGTGGCATATCGCTACAATTATTTTACCTTCGTTATGGGCTTGAATTAGAATGTCGAAGACCTTCTGTCCTTCCGGATGATTAATGATATTTTCAGGACCATTTCCTCCTGGGATGAAGATCGTATCATACTGTGAAACACTGACTTCGTCAAATGCAATATCGGGTTCATAATTCCTAGGATAGTTTCTATGTCCTGAAATCCCATCCGTAGTGAAACTTGCAGTCGTCATTATGATCCCTTCTTCCATCAGAGTGCTATTAACGCCGTACAGTTCTCCGTAATCTAAGCCCTCGGCGACTATAGCTAAGACCCTAAAACCTTCAAATCTCGATTCTTTTGGTCTGAGAAAGAAATAGGCTCCCGTAACGACTCCTGCGACTACGATGAGCAAACATATTGAAACGTATAGTTTTTTCAAGGTTCCCTCTCCTCTCTGCCAAAAAAAACTTGACATAGGTTCTTTTAGCTTTCGCTCAAGCTACGCGATTTTTTCCTCTAGGAATTCGTCCAAACCCTTAACCTTCCGCTTCGCTGCATACACTTGAATCTTTTCGCTCATACTCACACGCATTCTGTCTGAGGCTGCAATTGTTGGCACACCCGTCTTCTCCTGAATAAAATCAGCTTCGTGTGCTGGTCCTTTAAATATCATTTTCATGCCAAAATGTGTGAGCACAGCCATTTCCGGGTTTGCCTCATCTATGATTTTGACAGCGTCTTCGGTTGTCATATGCCCCTCCCATGGACTTCCAGCTGGACGCATGGCGCAGAGCAACAAAAGCCTAACGTTCTTGTATGACTTTCCAATTCCCTCAAAATACTCGGTGTCCGAAGTGTAAGCAATGTCGCCAACATCGGTTGTTTCGAAGCGAAATCCAACGGTGCTGGAGTCTGAATGTTTGGCCTTAGTTGCGATTACTCTAAGGTCAGCAATACTAAAAGAGACCTCTGGTTTTGCATCTACAACCAGTTGAGGCATAGTTTGGTGATACCTTGAGAGACAAGGTTCACAACCGTCGTTGCCTTCCAATACGCTGTGAGCAGCCGCCAAGAGCCCTCTCTTTCTTGTCATGCCTCTAGTCATGGCCTCTATGAAAACCCCAGCGTCATTGCAGTGGTCAGGATGACAGTGTGAAATGAGCACACCAGTTATCTTCTGCGGATCTAATCCCGCCTCTAATGAGTAGACGAGAGCACCAGGTCCTGGGTCCAGATGTATGTTAAAGTTCTTGGATAGAAAACGTATACCACCTGTTCGGCGTTTCTGGGTTATGGTAGCGAATCTTCCTCCACCTGTTCCCAAGAAGATGAGCTCAATCTTTGTCATGTACTGCCCCATCCCAAAGAACATTCTTGGCGGAATTGCTAAAGTGTTTTCCGCTTCTTTGAGGGAGAGTTTATTACTTGTACACATACAATATGCACTGTGAGGTCTTTCGAATGAGGCTTGTGCTTCGCATAGGCGGGTCGGTTGTGGCTTCTCCATTCAATCCTGCTCTGCTAGGCGATTATGCTATCTTGCTGAGAAGGTTAAAACGAGAAGGCCATGTATTAGCAGTGGTTGTGGGCGGCGGCTCCTTAGCGAGAAAGATGATTAAGGTAGCTAAAGAGATGGGGCTAAAAGAGCCAGAACAAGATGAAGTCGCCATTTCGGTTTCGCGTTTGGTTGCACAACTTATCCTTATGAAACTTGTCGAAACAGGAGCTTTCAGAGTTCCAGTAACAATCAAAGAAGCTGCAGATTTGATAAAAGATGGCAAGGTTGTAGTCATGGGTGGTTTGAAGCCGGGTATGACAACAGATACAGTGGCTGCTATGTTGGCTGAGCGGATAAACGCCGATTTGCTCGTTAAGGCTACGGATCAAGAGGGTATATACACAAGAGATCCGAGGAAATGTCGCGATGCAAGAAAACTTGAAGTGCTGGGCTTTGATGAGCTAAGACAGTTCTTTGAAAAGGAGAAGCATGAAGCTGGGATTCATCAGATTTTAGACCCTGAGGCCGTGCGCATTCTGGAAAAGAGAAGGACACGAACCATAGTGCTTAACGGATTTGACCCCAACAATGTGTCTTTGGCTATGAAAGGCGTGAAAGTTGGAACCCTAATAGAATAGACAGTTTCAAAGGGTTATGGACCTGACAACTCGCTAGGCAAGTATAGAAGAGCAAACAAGGAAAACTTTAGCCGGAATATTTCTGTTCAGGATATATGCAAAGTCAGAAAATAAGGTGTATATTAAGATTGAAGATTCTATTTTCTTGAAAGCAGTACACAAACTATTCTATTGTCGGTGTTGAAGTTGAAGAGAGAGAAAATAGCAGAAAACTATTTCGGAAATGGAACTGAAATCATTCGCGGAAAGAAATGGAACTGGAAAACATTCAAAACCACGCAAGAATACCCCGTCTCTTCTAACCTTCTAGACTGGGTAATTGGACAAGAACGAGCACTGAACGAATGCTATCTCTGCCTCAATGAATGGGTACATAAACTCGACCATTTGCGAAAGGAAAAATGGTACGAGGCATGGAAAGACCCGAACAAGGAAAAGCCGTCTTCAACTAAGGCCGTTCCTCCCGGTCCTTATCTTCTGTTGCTTGGAGATCCAGGAACAGGTAAGTCTCTCATTGGAAGAGCCTTGGCGGCGCACCTGACTGAGCTGTACAAGAAGCATGCGATTCAGCTTCAAGACGTCGTTTGCTGGCCAAATGCGCTGGTTCCCAGCGAACCCAAAGTCTCATGTCATTCAGCTGGAGAAGCTAAAAAGATAATCTTCAAGCAAAAGCTGAAAGAAGCCAAGAAACTGTTTCTAGTAAGATTAGGAATGAAATTTGTGACTTATTTGCTTGTGGCAATCGCGGCAATTTTCTTGTTCGCAGGCTTTTTCTACCTGTGGCAACAGAAAGTTCGTTGGGATGCAAATGAGCTGCAAATAACTGGAGAAACCATACAGGCTTCTTACTATGGGGATTTTTCCAAATATATACTGGATTCTTTTGTCAGTATCGGAGTCACGACTTTCCTCCCTGCAGGAACCTTGTTAATGTTTCTAATCTTGGTGAACTTAATCGGGCGGTTCGGACTCATCTCCGGTGCCAAAGGGATCAGCGGGGCAAAAGCCAGCAATGCACCTAAGCTTATAGTTGACAACTCAAAGAAGGCTGCACCTTTCGTGGACGCCACAGGTCATGGATCTGCCCAGCTTTTCGGAAGCATAGCCTGGGACCCACTGCAAACTGGTGGACTTGGCACTCCAGAACATCAAAGGGTAACAGCGGGTGATGTCCATCGAGCAAATATGGGGATTCTCTTCATTGACGAAATCAAGAACTTGAAACCACACGAGGCCGTAACCTTGCTTACGGTTCTGGAAGAGGGTCAACTGCCCATAACTTTGAGGAGTCGTTGGGATCAAGGTGCAACATCAGCAATGGCGGTGGCTACAGAATCCGTTCCTAGTATGTGTTTCCTGGTGGGCGCTGGCAACTTTGACTCTATAAGTCAGGTTCATCCAGCGTTGATGGACAGAATTTATGGGTATGGCAAAGTTGTGCGCATGAACAATGACATGCAGAATACACTAGAAAACCGCCGCAAATATATCCAGTTTATCGCGCAAGAAGTGGAACGTTTCCATCTTATTCCATTCAGCCGCGAAGCATGCATGGAATTAATTGATGAAGGACGAAGAAGAAGCAACAAAAGAGACGCGCTAAGCACCAAGTTCCGACCTCTAATAGCTCTCATTAAAACTGCAGCTACATTGGCAATGAATGAAGGCAAACAGGTAGTTGAAAGAAAACATGCAAAAGAAGCCATAGAAAAGCATTGCAAAACTATTCAGAAACAGATTTTGGAACACTATGTCAGCGAGAGAGGAAAGCTCTTGGAAATCCGTCCTGAAGGAATGAGGCTAGGGCAGATTTACGGCTTAGCCATTATTAGCGATCCTTACAGTGGCGAGATGACAGGAAACGTTTTGACTGTTAAGGGTTTTCTTGAGAAACGCGACGACAGAACGAGAAATCCTTTGAGAGGCTACTACAAGGTAACTGGCATAGCCAAAAGCGGAAAGGAAAGAATGATTGCCGATAGCGTTGACAAGGTTAGAAGCGTCATTCTGCAGAAATACGGCGTAGACATT
>JASFPO010000011.1:0-31621 GCA_050115935.1 Candidatus Bathyarchaeota archaeon
ACTATAACAATATGCCCGAACCGTGACATCGTCGCTACTTACGAAAGCATAAAGTTTGCCATCATAAGACCCAACATAAACCGTTCCATCTGAACCAATAGCAGGGGAAGAATAAATAGCGCCTCCGGTTATGTAACTCCACTTGAGTGTACCTGTAGGATTAAGTGCATATATTTTGCCATCTTTTGATCCAACGTAAATTGTACCATCTGCTCCGATTGCGGGTGAAGAGTAGATTTCCCCACCTGTTACATAGGTCCATTTTGACGTACCGTTTTTATTAATCGCATGAAGCTTATGATCATAGGACCCTACATATATCGTTCCATCATTGTCTATTGCCGGAGAGCTCGGCACTAAACCACCGGTACGATAGAACCATACGATAGTGCCGTCTGGATCAAGAGCCCAGAGGTCACGATTAGAATTACTACCTCCGAAATAGATCATGCCGTCCGAGTCTATGGCTGCAGATGACTCGATGTCAATCTCTCCAAAGGGGCAAGGAATAGTTGTTCGCCAAAGTACAGTGCCGTCTGGGTAAAGTGCCCAAAAGATACCATCTGGATTGGAATAATCTCCGAAGAGGATCACCCCATCTTCCCCTATAGCTGGAGATGAGTTTATCCAACCTGAATCATTAGGAGGATAAAACTTCCACTTCAAAGTTCCGTTGGGATAAAGAGCGTACATTCGGCCTCTCCAAGGGCTACCACAAGTTGCACCCACATAGACTACCCCGGAGGACGGATCTATTGCAGGTGAAGAGCCAACATCTCCGACGGTAGCATAATTCCACTTCGATGTGCCATCAGGATTAATTGCATAAATTTTACCTGTACAATGCCCATCTTCGCGGACCGATCCGACGTAAATCGTTCCATCTGAACCAATAGCAGGGGAAGAATAGATATTACCTCCGATTGTGTAATTCCACTGCGGTGTGCCATCAGGATTAATTGCATAGATTCTACCGTCATGTGAACCAACGTAAATTGTTCCATCTGGAGCTATTGCGGGCGAACTACGTATAGCACCGCCTGTTGTAAATGTCCACTCCAAGCCACTTTGTTGTGCACCGACAACAGGGCTTCTACCTGTGTGTTTTGGGTCGTGTCGAAACATCGGCCACCAATCAACACTGGACTGAGCTATAAAATCTCCAGACTCATCGTCAGAGTCTCCATCTCCAACAGAAACACCTATTGATGACACCATAACCAAGAACAACATCGTCAACACCATTGCTGTAACTGCTTTTGCTTTCATTCTTCCTTGTCTCCCTTCATTTGAAAGCGCATCTCATCGAGCCTCATAGCAGTTAGAAGAAGAATCAAACAATCCGCTGAAGCAACTCTAGCGAAATTGCATATCATGTTTTTTCTACTTTCCCTCCTTTATGTCTTGGATACTCATTTCATTATACTTCCCTGAGCGCTCTGAAGAGAATCTACTGAAGATATAATGTCGAAAGACTCGCACAAACCCATAATATCAATCAGATATATCTCTTCGTGTTGTAATTATACATATTGAACCGTTCTTAACATTTTCGGTAATAACAAAAAACTATACGACCGGAAACCATCACAAAATGTATAAAGAGTGAAGATATTTGATGGAACATTCTTTTCTATCCACTACTTCATCTTTGAGATTGCATTAGTAATTTAAGAAAGGCTTATTGGGACATACATCCATTTAAAAGAACAAGAAACATAACAAAGCATGATGCCCGCTCACGATATTATTTGGGTTTGAGTAAAAAGTGGAAGTCACAGTGACTGGAGCAAAATATTCAGAAAGCGAAAATAGATCCCTGCGATAGGCTCAAAAGTCATTTACGGTAGACGTATATTGTGTGTGATGGGTAGCCTAGTCTGGGGTTTTCGCAGAAATTGTCAATTTTCAGTGGCTTCCATCCAAGAACTTCATAGTCATGCGATATTACTCTAGCTCCAAGCCTTAATTCTGACTCTAATTTGGGCTTTACCTTGTCGTTGGCGCTTGTTGTCAAATACAGCGTAATAACATCAGCTTGAGCCAGGTCTATCTTGAACATGTCACTGTGAACAATTTTCACTTTTCCGTTCAACCTGAGTTCAGAAACCTTGCCCAACGCTTGCTTGACAAGGTCTTCTCTCATTTCCACTCCCACCGCTCGGGCTCCAAACTCTTGGGCGGCCATAATCGCCACTCGACCGTCACCACAGCCAAGATCATAAATTATTTCGCCAGGTTCTATTTCGGCCAGTGTAAGCATACGGCGGACAACTGGAAGCGGTGTTGCAACAAATGGTGCTATGAACAAGTTTCTTTCTCCCAGCTGATGTTGTGTTTGTTTATTTGTTTCGGTAGATGCTTATTTCTTTTTCGAATACCCAATACCGCCGATTCTAGAAGATTATAACAGTTTTGCTGAAGTGAGGGCGCTTAGGCAACATACTGCGTTGCGTACTGTGGTTTTCTCTGCTTTGGTTGCCGCGGTCTTCTCGCTTCACCGCATTTCATGCAGCTTTGTGCGCAGATCTCCAGATAGTTTTCCTCGTTGTTCAAGACGGTTTCTGATGCTTTTCTGCAAAGGTCGCTTGCTTCTTTGCAACCTGCATCTGAGCAAAGTTTGGAAATAGAAGCGCAGCAGTCATGGGCGTCTTTTAAGTTAAAAGCCACACGGTTGGTTCGCACTAGTAGGCATAGTTCTCTGGCTAAGACGCATGTTTTGATGTATTTGAAACGGTTGAGCACTTGCTCGCGGTGTTTTTTGCGGCTTAACTCTAAGCTGATTTCAGGCAACCCCCTTTAGACAAGAGTACTCTCCGCTCGCTCATTTATAGTTTTGGAATTCCACGTAACGACTACTGATTCACCTTAAACACGTTCAACACTCGAGCTTTAGTCTTAACACATTAGTTCGCTCTTTTCTCCAATTCACCAAAATCTTCTTTTCAAGGCCTTTCTTTCAGCTTCGATTAACAACTCCAAAAGCTTGTCTGTCAACCTCTTCTCTTTCCGAAGTATCTCTTCGACATCTGCAACTCGAGTCTTTCGCCCAGCTAAGGCTACAGCTGCAGGTTTTCCATAACTCGCCAAAAGCTCCGCTGTTCTAAGAGCCAGTTTGTGCATTCTTTGCTCACTTTTGGTCAGCCTTTCACCTCTCTTCTCAATTAGCACGCGCACTTGATCCTCTCCTCTGCGGAGCACGCCAAGGCTTCGGGAACCGCATTTTGGGCACACCGGCTTGTCTGGCAAATCTTTGATTCGAATCTTCTCAAGATAATCCCAGCAATTGCTGCATACAAAGACTCGAACCTCGTCCAATAAGCGTACCTTGGCTGACTCAATTAGGATACGTTTCATTCTCTCAGGTGGGATTAGATCCGTTTTCATGCTGACCCGTTCGATACCAACTTGGGCAACGGGCGTGGCAGCATCTTGAGTCTCAAGTTTCACAACTCTGATTTCACCCTTTCGAAGCTGATTAAGAACGAATAGCAGGTGTTGAAGGTCCAAATCCTTCGTGAAAACCTCTTTGAGAGCTTCGTCATAGATGGCTGTACCTTCAAAGCTTTTCATCAGGCTTCTTAGACTTACTGTACTGAAGTCAACCCATTTTTTGAGTGCTCCAAACCTTCGAGCGACATGAATTATTCTCCGCTTGAATAGGCCTGTTCTCACAACCGTCCGTGTTAACATGTCTTGAATCGTTCTGTCGGGAATCTCCTTAAGTTCATTTAACAGACTAATCACGCTTTCTGATTTGGTTGCACCCATTGTTTGAATGAAAATCCGATACGGGTCGTGTTGAACTGCTACAGTATACCCAGTTCTTTCTGTTAGCTGTTGACCTAACAGCTGAGCTAGGGCACGATTAGTCAGTGAGCCAAAGTTGGCCTGGATGATCACGAAGTCTTCCCAATCTTCAAGCACCACGCGCGTGTCGGTTGGAACCATGCAGCCTTGCTTGACGTGCTCAATAGTTTCTTTCAAAGCCCGTGCAATGGTTTCTTTGTCCGCTGGATATTTTTTGGATAATTGTTCCGCTATCTGTTCAGGTTTTAATCCGCTTTCAAGATGTTTTTCAACAAATCCTCGTATGGTCCCGACTTCCTGTGAAACTTCAAATGGAACAGGAATTTCTTCGCCTATCCAACTCGGTATAGCGCCTGTCGGGTCGTCTACAGATTTGACGTAGACCTTGTCGGCGTAGACGTTGACGATCTTCCACGGACTGCCGCGAATTATGAACTTTACTCCCGGTTTTCCATGTTCTGCCATAAACGCTTCGTCTAGCACGCCTATTGCAGCATCTGAGGACTGGTCGACAACCAGGTATTGCTTTTCATCTGGGATCATGGAGAGGTTTCCGAAGTAGTATTCATAGAGCGCCTTGGTACGGCGAGGTTTTATGGCAATCATGTCTTCGAAGGAAACCCATGCTAGTCGTGGAAACCTGGTGTGCATGTAGGTTAAGACTTTTTGTATGTCCTCTACAGTGAGGTTCACGTAGGGATAGGCCTTCTTGAACAGATCATGGATTTCATGGAAATACCAGCGTTTATTTCTGATAAGCAAGCCAATTATCTGGTGGGCTAAAGCATCAAAAGGCTTCTCAGGAACGGCAACTGGCTCCAAGTCTTCTTCATAGGCTTTGCGAGCGATCGCCATGGATTCAAGCGTGTCATCTGAATCCATTGTTATTATAAGCCCTCGTGCTATTCGACCAATTCTGTGTCCACTTCTGCCTACGCGTTGGATGAGTCTTGTCACCTGTCTTGGGCTCATGTATTGGATAACCATATCTATTCGTCCAACGTCAATGCCCAGTTCTAACGAGCTTGTGCAGACGAGACCTTTCAGTTCGCCCTCTTTCAATCCTTTTTCAGCGGCTATTCTGGAAGGTTTGGCCAGAGAGCCGTGGTGTATCGAGACTGGGAAGTCTAGGTCCCAGACTTTGAATCGGCTGGCGAGGACTTCTGAAATGGCACGGGTGTTGGTGAAGAGGAGTACCGACCTCTGTTTCTCGATGTATTGGCGGATAACGCGGAGTCTTGCAGCTACCTCTGGATGAGTAAATAGTGCAGAGGCAAGTTCTGCATCCTTGTGTGCAGGCTGTGGATATAGAATGTGGAGTTTCATTAGCCGAGCGACTGGAACCCTTACAATCTCGATCGGGCGCTCACTACCGACTAGGTAATGGGCAATCTTCTCAGGACTGCCAATAGTTGCGGACAACCCTATCATTTGGAAGTCTCGGCCAGTTATCATCCTTAGCCTTTCTAGTGCGAGCGAGAGTTGGCTGCCCCTTTTGCTGTCAGCCATCTCGTGTACTTCATCCACAACGACCCATTTCACCTGTCTTAGATGTTGACGCATAATCCAGCCGGGCATTATAGCTTGCAGGGTTTCTGGAGTGGTTATGAGCATGTCTGGTGGACTTCGGGCTTGTCTTGTCCTTTCTTTAGTTTCGGTGTCGCCATGTCTCACGGTTAATTTGATGTCTAGGTTGTTACACCACCATTGCAGACGATCTAACATGTCTCGATTTAAAGCCCGGAGAGGTGTGATATAGAGAACCTTAATTCCAGGCGGGCGTTCCGGATCTAGCAGGAGCATGTTAAGAACAGGCAGAACCGCAGCCTCAGTTTTCCCAGTTGCAGTAGGCGAGATGAGAAGTACATTCTTACCCTCCAGAATTTTTGGTATGGTTTTTTCCTGAGGCTCTGAAGGCTCAGGGAATCCTCTCTGCTCAATCAGCCTTCTAATGGGCTTAACAAGCAAGCTGAAGGCGTCTTTTGAATCTGTTTTCATTGATTATCAACTATGAAATCCAGAAGATACAGCAGGGCTCTTTAGTAAAAGCCTTTTGTTTTCAAGAGAATCTTCTTCGGGTTGAAACGAGGTGAGTTTTGTGCATTGGTAGCCTCTAACCGAATCATGGATTTCTTTTGCTGAATAGCCGAATGGGCTCAGAATGTTTGATGTTGCTGTATACAAAAGAAGGAGATATTTTTTTACATCTGAATTTGTATGTTCTTCAACCAGTTCCTTTGCTTTTACTCTTCGCTCATAACATTTGCTCTCTGCACTCGTGAAAATGAATCTAACATTTTTTCCAGCGGAAACTTGAACACCTTCCTTCAAAAGTTGTTCAGCTGCAATTGCTTGACTGACTCTCTGTTTGTAATCGTTCAGGTTTTTAGAAAGACGCTTAGTAATGATCAAGTCCCAGATTGGAACTTCTCCATCTAATAGTTTTCTTCTATATTCCTTAACCACCTTCAGAGCGTCAGGTATTTTCTCGATGAAAGCTTTGGAGTCAGTAGCATTAGCCAGCACTCTAATCATTTCCATTTGAGCGTCATGCACGAATCTTGGCGTATCTCTTCTTCGAACTTCTAGGCCTCTAACCTTAATTCGGCCATCTTCCTTTACTCCGTAATAGCGATTCAACACACCTACATTGGGATGCATCCTAGAAGGAAGGAAAATTATCCACCTGTAACGACCTTCAAAATTCAAAGGTACTCCAACTTCTTCACTTATCACTCTGCATAAGCTGACGTATTCTTTTTCTGTGGCATCTTTCTTCTTGAGCCACAATGAATCAACGATACCGTGAATTACGCTAAACCCTCTTCGTTCGGCAATGCGAGCTGCTTTGAGAAAAGCTTGTCTGCCAAAAGCGCAAACACCAATGTGCCCGTCAACAGTTCCAAACTTGGCATTCTTGTATCCAAGATAGCCAAAACAAGTCACAAGAATCCACTTCAAGGCACCTTGACGTCTTTCATAAACCTCCTTTAACCTCTGATCTCTACTTTCTTCTTTTAGCCTCTTGTAGCGTAACCTTTTTGCAATTGCAAACCTTAAGACCTTAGGTACAATTCCAACTCGTTTCTCGCAGATATGATAATTGAGCTCAGGAATGTGCAACGCTGAGTCTGGGCAACATTTGCAAAGAACAGTCTCTGCCGATATGTTGTTCTTAACCATTAGAGCAGGATACATTGATGAAAAATCAACTTCTCCAACCCAGTCGTGAATGCCTATCCTAGGTTCATAGACAAAGCCTCCGCGATCTCCAACTAGGAGTTCATAAGCTGATTTGAAGGTCTCGGGAATACGTTTGTTTCGAGGAATCAAAACGTTGTCTTTTATGGCTTGGTAGAACTGGAGAGATGACATACTGGAGCCTATTGAAGAGCGCGAAGCTCTATGTAATGGCACTCTGCAAGTTCTAGCTATCTCAATAAGTCCATCTATTCCGCATTCAATGAGAATGAAAGTGTTGTTTTCGTCAATGTGAACTCTGCCATAGAGTCTTCTCGTCGGGGCTCGATAGTAAATTCTGCCATAGGAAAAGAAAGTTGTTCCACGCCTTCGCTTTGCAACAAGAGGATTTCTCTCTCTACTCAGAACAAATCTGTCTAAAACACCATTGACTAACGCCCTTTTTGTAAGGTAAGGGAACACATGTGAGTCGCCACCTCTCGTCAACAGTATATCCGGGTCGAGTTCCCTCATCACTTCTAAAAAACGCAGCAACTTCTCCTTCTCGTCAGTAACATCAATTACTGTGCGCTTGTCACTTTGGGAGACAATGATCTCCTTTAGTGGATCGTCAAAGTTTGCTATCTTTCCTTTCTTAGCAATCTCTATATGGATTCTCATGATCCGTAAGGGTGGTATCTGGTAATCAACGCTTTCCACAGAATCTAAAACATGATACTTCAATTGATGCTTTTCAACCTCAATATCCGTAAAAGCAAGTGGAAAAATGTCACGATCATAAAGATATGCTTGAGCGCTTCGTAAATCACAGTTACTTAATTGGTAACGCAAGTACCTGCCAGTTTCTAGTACCTTGCGTACAAAGAAGGGGATTCTTCTGCAATCTTTCAATATGACCTCTAAAACCTTAGACTTTTCGATATTGGTTGGGCTGGCATATTTGTAAACAAAACTACATGACGCTATTGATCTATCTGCGAAGAATTGAGTTAGCAGTCTGTATAGATCCTCTTCTTTTCCGGAAATGTAGACTTTTGGTTTGAACTCATCTATTAATCGTATTCGTTGTCCATTCTCAGTGATAATCCAGATGCTCATCTGTCCAAACGCTGAAGGATAGAGGTCGAATATCCATCCTTTTACGCGTTTAGGATTGGCTGCGTTTTCCTCTGGTTGCATCTATCTCTTTCTCTAATCTGCTCAAAATTTTTTGTTGTTGAAGGAGAATTGACATGACCATAGGCTCGAACACGACAGGACGGGTGGCATTGCTTCCTGCAGATGCATGGTTTCTGCACGCATCCATCATGCGATCAAAAGCTGCTCTATCTTCTTTGCGTAAAGCTCTTGCAAATCCACTCCATCTCTGGAGTTCTCTGTCTAATGCCATGCGATATGATTCAACAGTTTTTCCCAATAACTATGTCTCCATAAATTTCGTGAGTGTAAGATTTTTTGAAGGAAAATCCGCTCTTCCTAAGCTGAGAAAAGGATGCTTTTCCAAGACAAACTGCTGACCACATTTAGAATGTCCAACAGACGCCACAACATTTGCACGTCCACAAACAACTGCTTTGAAGAAGATGTTCCGCCTTGACGGGTAATGAGGAAGGTAAGTGGCAACCACTATCACCTGGTTTTTTTCAGCGAACCTTTTTAGGTAAACGGTTAATTGGTTGAAAACATCTTTAGCTTCTCTTTTAGGAATATCTTTATCGAGATACAAGCCTGCAATGTCCGATATTATCACAAGTTTTGAGTTATATTTCTCAACAGTATCTTGCAACCTCTCTAAAACTAGAGAGGTCATCTGATGTGCTGTAAAAGCTCTAGAAATGAGAATTTTTTCCAGAGTTTCTCTTGGATTAAACTCATGGAGTTGAGCAATGAGAGAAACATCATACAAACGAAAGGTGTTGCCGCCGTCAACAAATACCACTTTTGTTTCTAAGCCTCCAAGCTGATATGGAAGCTGAGCTCTAACGCATAGAAGCATTGACAAAGACAAGATTGTCGACGATCCATGAAAGACGGCAAAGTTGCCTAAGGCTAAGCCTGGGAACAGGTCATCTATGTTTCTGATGTTGAGGGCTAAGCAAAGTTGAGAGGTAAAGCTCTTTACTATTGTTTTCGGCGACAATTTGACTCCCTTCTCCTAATGTTGGGATGAAAAACAAAGGATCTGAAATCTCTTAAGGATTTAGTTTAACAGTATTCTGGAAGAGAAGAGACACTGTGGAGCAAAAGTGAAGGCGATAATAAAGGTTAATCTATCTGAAAGTGAAAGTAAACAGGAGGATAAAGGTTGACAAAATGCCTTATTGGAATTGGTGGCTGGGCCTATTTCAAAGTTCCAAACAAGACCTCTTTGAAAGCCTATTCTGAAATCTTCAATTTCGTAGAAGTGAACTATACATTCTACAAATATCCCAGCACGAGAATGGTTGAAAACTGGCGGCGAATGGTTCCGAGAGATTTTACATTCACAGTTAGATGTCATCAGGACCTAACTCATAGGATTGGCTTGAAGCCTGATGATAGAGCCTACGAGGTCTTCAGTCAAATGATGGGTATTTGCAGAATTCTTGAAGCTCCCTTTTTGCATTTGTTGACACCTGCAAGTTATGTTCTCGATGAAGGGAAGATTAGACAAGCGGAAGATTTCTTTTCTACAATCAACATGAAAGGAATTCGCTTAGCATGGGAAGTAAGAAGCCCTATAGAAGGAAAACTTGTCAATTTGATGCGGGACTTTGAGATAGTGCATTCTGTTGACTTGTCAAGAGAGAAGCCCATGTGCAAGTCTGATGTCATTTATAGTAGAGTGTTTGGCAAAGGAAGGCATAATGTCTACCAGTTCACGGATGAGGAGCTGATGGAGATTGATCAAAAGATACTCAAGGCTGAAACTAGGCTTGTTGTTTTAAGCTTTCATGGCATACGAATGAGCAGTGATGCTGCAAGATTCAAGAAATACCAAGAAAGTGGAAAATTCATACCAGTGACGTCATACACAGGAGTCGATTCAGCAAGAGCAGTTCTTAAAGAAGATGCTCGGTTCCCTTCCACCAAAGCCAAACTTATTGAGCATCAAGGTTGGAAAGTGATTGATTTGACATCCAGTAAGAGAGTTCATCTGTCTGATTTGCTTTGTAAACTGCCTGAGAAAAATTACGATGATGTTGAAGAGATAGTTGAGGAATTGAAGGTTTTCGTATGAACAGCGACAACATCTTGCTTGGCACCTCTGGTTGGAGCTATAAGGAATGGGAAGGGTCATTCTACAGAAAAGGTGAAAAAAGAAAGCTTCGAGCATATACCCGGGTCTTCCAGACTGTTGAGATTGACTCCACATGGTATCGCTACCCCTCTAAGGGCACAGTCATGGGATGGTTGCGCTATTCACCTTCAGACTTCGTATTCACAGCTAAACTGCCAAAAGTCATAACTCATGAGAAGAAACTCGGTCTCAAAGGTGATGTGCAAGCCGACTTAGAGGCATTCCTGGAGATCATGCAACCTCTGCAACTTAATGGAAAACTTGGATGTCTCCTTATTCAGCTTCCACCCAGCTATGATTACAATCCAAAAAACTTGAGAGCCTTTTTCGAGATGTCTTCACCTCAGTTCAGATTCGCTGTTGAGTTTCGGAATCTTTCTTGGATGCGAGAAGAGACATGGCGCTTACTGAAACAGTATAAAGTTGCTTACACGAATGTTGACGAGCCACTCCTGCCGCCAGAGGTTCACATCACTGCGGACTTTACTTATTTTCGCTGGCATGGAAGGGGAGAAAGACCATGGTTCAATTATCTCTATAAGAAAGAGGAACTGGAGCCTTGGGTTCCCGAAGTTTTGGAAGCTTCTAAGCAAGTCAAAAAGGTCTATGGCTATTTCAACAATCACTTCCACGGATATGCCCCTGAGAACTGTCTCAACCTAATGGAAAAATTGCAGCCGCTAACATCACAACAGACTAAGGTTAAAAGCAGAATCAGCAAGAAACAGGTAGGTCTCACAGACTATTTCAAGGAGAGTTAAGGTTCTGTGGTTCTTTGACTTTTGCAGCAGAGCAAGCACAATCATCTCTTTTGGGTGACATCTTCTAGGATGTCGATAGCTGCTTTAATGTCTTCTTTTAACTCAGTGACCGAGGCAACTCCTATCATGCAACTCTCCACATCGAAGTCAAAAACATAAGTGAACGCTCTCTTTGGGCTTGCCCTTCCTCCTGCTAAAGGTTTAATGGCATATACAGCTTTCTCAGTCTTTCTCACAGACCTTTCAGCTGATAGCTTCGTCGGGAACATCATTACACCGAGAGGATTAATGGGTGTGACATAACCGTGAATGCCATCAAGTTTGTTATCAAGTAGCGGTATCGTCGTACCTCCATGGTGGACACCTAAGAGAACTCTCTTGAAATCATAGCCTTCTGCCCTGTCTACTAACTCACCAATAAGGTCGAAACGGTCAGTCATTGCTAGAAAGTCAGTTTCAGAGCCAAATTCGATGCAACTGATTGGTAGATCAGCAAAAAACTCAAGGTCTTCACCTATCAGGTTCCAATCTACAATTATCTTCTTGAAATCCTCTTTCTCGTAGGGCTTGCTCGCAGGCAACCTTCGCTTCCAATCTTCCCTGAAGTTCAGAATCGGATCGTCGACCATTCGCTGCTTCACCTCTGAGTGAACTCTTCCTTCCAAGTTTGCATACGTTGCCCATCGCCTAATCGGATCGACTTTGCTGGATCCGAGTTTTATTGGAATCTCTATACATGGAAGGAGTTCAATGTCGTGTCCCTCATCGATCATGAGCTGTAAAACTTCTAGATGAAGCGATGCAAGAGAAGAGGAATGAGGAGTAGCCGCAGCAAACCTGCGCACACCAGTCTTGACAGCTGCTTCCACTACACTCTTTGTCGTACTCATCTTAGAGAATCTCTTACGGTACTCTTCATCTTTCTTTTCACTCTCGTAGGAGACTCCGACAAACGGCAGATGGCCCAGAATCAGTCTAGTTGCCAGATCCATGGCTTCCATGAATTGTTCCCACAGTGTATTCGTGGTTCATGTTAATAAGCCCGTGGACAGAAAAATGCTTCAGAATATTGAGTTGGTAAGGTGAAAGAAAACGCACCGCAGAAGAGACAAATTGGAGTTCTAGCTATTTGTGGATGAAAGAGAGATTTGAGAATGAGTTTACTCGTAATAGATTAGTTCTTCCTTTTCAAGTCTTTCATGAAGCTTTCCAACAGCCACATACACGTCTTCCTCTTTCTTGGCACCAGTGCACACCAGTTTCCCGCTTGCGAACAGAAGAATCACAACTTTTGGTTCAGCCATACGATAGATGAGCCCTGGAAACTGCTCAGGCTCATACATGGTTTTTCCAAGCGTGTAAGCTGATTTCTCTAGATCTATCATGCCGCCAAGGCTGGCAGAAGCAACAATGTTTTGTATCTTCAATTCGGGCTTGCTAACAATGATTATTCCGCTTTTCTTTAGCTCCTTAATAACTCGCATCACAGCTCTTCTAGCTTCTTTCTCTGATTTTGCTCCAGTGCAAACCATTTTGCCCGAGTTGAAAATTAGAGTAGCCGTTTTAGGTCTTTTCAACCGGAAAACCAAGCCTGGAAACTGCTCTGGACGATATTCTACTCCTGGATAGCCCTTCACCACTGCGTTCAAATCCACTCTCTGGTTCAGCGTTGCTGAAGCAACAACGTTTTCAATTCTGATGGTAGCCTTGACCTTTGGCACACAAACACCTCTCTCACAAGATGTGACTCTACGAATCATTATTGAGAGCTATTTATAAGGCTTAGCTTAGGCTTTTCTTTAAAAGCAAAATTGAAATTTTGAGGCGCGATAAGAAGATTACTGTGGTGCTTAACTAATAGCCTCACTAACTTCTTCTTTGTCCTTATCTTTGTCTTTTTTTTGGGGAAAAATGAAGTCCACTATAACTAAAGCAGCAAACAGAAGGATGATAACTATTATTGCCAGATATGGATTTTCATGCATAAACAATGGAATTTGACCGATCCATGGGGCTTTTCCAATGACTTTCCCAATCACGAAGTCCTCTCGAATCGGACCCCAAGGGTCTACGCTTGAACCCCAGCTGGCGTCACCTTTAGTGTCGAAATACCATGTTCCATTTTCAAGGTTTTTGTTTACAGCTCTGTGTACAATCAGGTGATAGATATCTTTGCCATATCGAGGGTCATAATAGACAACGACTTCTCCAGGGTTTGGGTTTACGGTGCCATTGGGAAACCGATAGAACTCCGCCCGTAATTCAGAAAAGTTTGATACTCCTTGTACTACGATCAAATCTCCTCTGTATAAAAACGGTTCCATGCTTCCAGATGCCACGGCTAACAGGGGAAAATCATTTCGAAGCCCAAGTCTCAATCCAAACCAAAAAGCGAAAACCCCTGCAAAAAGGATTACTGTTAAGATTATGGTTTCCATGTAGTCGCTTTTCAAGATTTTTGAAACTCTTTCATATCTCAAATCTTTCGCCTGCTTCTTTCTTATTTTCGAGCTTATCTATGATAGCAAAACAGATTTCAGTCTTGTGTTAAAAACTTAACGCTTCACTTAACAAAAAAAATTGAGGGATGGTGGTAGAAAGCATTAAGCTCCTAAATCTTCCTTTTGTCTAGGACAACTCTGAACGGCTTCTTGCATCGTGGGCAATCGAAAAGCCCAATTGTCAACTGCATTCTTTTGCCAGTTCTATCTGGCCGTCCTGCCATCTTCCATGACTTTCTTGGAGACCCGACATCAGATCCACACTTTGGACATTTAGCCATACATCATTTCCTCCATCAACATCGGATATGTTGGTTAATGTTTAATGAATAAAAGACTTTCCATCCTTGCCAATGTTTCATGATTAATGGATACTTGCCAACATTGCATCAAAGGCTCAAAATTACTATTGGAAACCATCAAAATATATGATAAGTTGCCTTTTTTCCATAGGCTTCTTTAGGATTTCACATCGCGTCTCAATGATACTCCAACATACTGTGCACAAACTTGTCAAAAAAGGTAAATCAACAGACATAAAATTGATTGAAAAAATGAAAATCTAGAAAATACTCCACGAAGAACAACAAAAGAAGCCTAAGAAGGATGGACAGTTGTGTCGAAAGCTCTCAAATCAAACAAGTGCTTGGATTTTTCTTCATTCAATTGACTCGGAAAGCGTCAAATGCATCAGAAAGTCTCAATCTTTATTATGTGGCGTCTTTCCAACCGTTTTATGGCATCAAAAAACTCACTTTTCTGCTTTCCTTTCAGTTTGAATCTTTGCAGCATCTCTTTAACTGGCGACCGAGCCTTCCCAAACTTCCTAAGCTGTTCCCTCAGATGGTTAACCACGAGTCGTTCAACTCTGCCACACTTCCATGTTGTGTTTCTCATAAGCACAGCAAAAGCACGAAGCATACGTTGAGCTTCCTCTCGGGAACGTCTAACCATGTGAGTTTTTTCTCCTCAAATCATAGGTTACAGTTCCACGCCTCCATTTATAATTTGCGTCCAAGATTGGGCTCTCACAAAGGCATTTCTCACCACAATTTTGAAAAGCACATTTAACCTCTCATAAGATAGGCGAAGAAACCATGAAATGGATTGAAGCCAAAAGTGGAAAATTCATTTTCGCTAGACTCTTTGAAGATGAAGACGTGCTTGAAGCTATTATCCAGATAGCTGAGAGAAGCGGAATCGAGGCTGGGTTCTTCTTTCTCATAGGAACCTTGAAGAAAGCCAAGATGGGCTTCTTCCACGAAGGAAGATACCAACCTATCGAAATGACTGAGCCACTTGAAATTGTTTCATGTATGGGGAACATCTCCATTAAAGAAAAGCAGACTCTTGCTCACGCGCACATCGCGGTTTCAAACAAAAAGGGCGAAGCCTTTGGTGGTCATGTCTTACCTGGCTGCATAATCGCTGCCACTGGAGAACTTGTTCTGGTTGAAGCTGTAGATGTGGAGCTGCAGAGGAAACTGGACGAGAAAACTCAGCTATTCTTATGGTCCATAGGTAAGCAGTATCCTCAGTAAAAGAGCTCCACGCCACCTATGTCTGTATCTACTGAGGTCAAAGATAATGCATGAAATCTGATTGAGACCCCTTCTTGACTTGCCTATGGTCTGAGTTTCTTTTTGAGTCGGATTCCGTGAACTCCTCTTGCGTAATAGTTTTCTAACTTTCCGAGTTCTTTGTACCCGTGTTTTTGGTATAATTTACGTGCAGCCAAGTTGTTGAAGCGAACTTCAAGAAAACATGTTTTCACGCCAGCTTCTGTGAAATCTCTCTCTATCTCTTCAAGCAATCTCAGTCCAACTCCTATTCTTCGATATTTTGGGGCCACATCAATTGTGTAGATGTGACCTATTCTTGACTTTCCGTGTTGTTCAATTAGGCCTGTAATGAATCCTGCGTTTTCACCATTAATTCGCGCCACAAGACTTACGGAATTCAAGGCTTTAAGAAAATATGCTATTTGCTCTCGAGAGAAAGCTTCCTGAGCGAAACATTCTCTCTCAATCTTATAGAGTGTATCCAGATCTTTCAAGCTCGCATGTTGAACGGTTATTGACAAGAGCTGCTCGCCCGCTAAAGTTTGATTTGAATGAGGATGAATTTGAAACTTTTGTTCAACAATCGGCTACAGCAGATTTGCATCCAAAAACTGAACGTGCACCTGCGCGCGTGTATTTATATTTTATAAGAGATGATTAAGTGAAATGATGGGTGCGTTTGAGATGGTTGAGCGACATAGAGTCAAGATAACAGTGTTGAAGCGATTCAATCCATCCGAGGTTCTTGAGACAAGTCCTGTAACACCTGTGAGACCGCTTGAAGCTTGTGGTGTGTACAAGGATGGTCAAGAGTTCATTGTAGGTGAGGATGTGAAGATGCCGGACGGTTTCTGCTCCGGAGCTTGGCACGCAATCTACTGTAACGTCAGAACCTTGGCGTTTGGCGGAAATTTACCATGGTACCGAGAGAAGGGAGTTGCTGTAAACTGTTGCACGGATGGATTAAGACCTGTCGTGTTCAAACTTGAGCGCATTTAGACTGCAAGATACGTACACACCTTTCTGGCATAGATGCCATTTTCCGTGCATGCATTGGTCAGGTTCGTCATGTACTCTGCAACCTCAGGATGGATGTAGCAGAGTTCTTGGGATCGTATACATTTCTGATCTTTTGGATCAATATCTCCTCTTCTATTATGCCTGGGAAAAACAGAAGATGACTCCCACAGTTTTCTTTGCAGTCTGAAGCACCAAAGCCCAAAACTGGAATTTCTGCTGTCATCTCGTCTTTCAAGCATCTGTTTATCTTACATTCTATTTTCCTGCTAGTCTGGAATGCTACAATCGCTATTGCAACGACACTTTCATGTGCCAAAAGATAATCTATGTGCCAAAATTTCCGTTTTTTCTTTTGCAGGTGTCTAGCAACGCGTTTTCTCAGACTTGAAGCTCCGAGTCCAAGCGCTGACCCTGTGTAGGCATAATAGCCTTTCGGAAACCGTTGCTTACCCAGCTTGCCCACCTTCACGTGGATGGCTGTGGACAGATGTAAGATCAGAGTGTAGACTCCAGTTTGAGGAAGCATGCTAAAGCACAGGTTCATGTTTAAGTCCTCTTTAGATGATTCTGTCACAAGAGAATTGTGGAAAACAATAAAAACACTAATGCAACAATCTTATGCAAAACATGGGTGTACAAGTATGAGTGAAAACGAAACTGAAAAGAAAGATCCTTTGAAAACTCACAAGCAAGGAACATCTCTATCCGATGCCGGCAAATACAAAGAAGCAATGGATAAGTTTCTGGAAGCCTCAGAGCTTTACAAGAAAGTTGGAAACACCTTCGATGCTTCCTATACCTTGTTTAAGGCAGCCGAATGCAGCTTCTTACTAAAAGACTATGACATTGCAATCGAACGCTTTCTTAAGGCCGCTGAGCTTTCCTTCGGAAAAGGATACGACCGCTTTGGATTAGGCGCGTTAGAGTATGCTCTTGATTGTTATAAATCAGCTGGAAAAGAGGAAGACAAGAAGGCAGAGGAACTTGAAGAGAAGATAAGAGAATTGAAAGAGAAGCTCTCAAAAATGTAGCGGTATAGTTGAAGTCTCTGCAATCTGCTAATCGAAGAATCTTCTAGCGTTGTCATCATATTTGGGGAAATTGCATAGTTTGTCCTTCTAGTTTTCCACTACACATGGGAAGATGTCGTTAAATGAAGGAAAATTTCATAGGTATCTATGTCTAATCATCTATTGGTGTGAAAAAATGCCGATCTCAGGAAATATGTATGCTTGGGGAGAGAGGGCGAAACATGTTTCTGAAGAACCTGGAGTTTATGCTTTCTACAATAAAGACAAAGTTTTAATCTACATTGGCGCAAGTTCCAATCTTCAAAAGGAATTTATCCATTGCTTGGAAACAAACTTCCTCACCGACCTTGACAAACGTGAAACCAGATATTACAAGAGAGAGCCTACTTCAAAGCAAGAGGAACGTATAAAGGAACTTCTGGAGGAATACAGACAAGAACATGGCAAACTTCCAAAGTGTAATCGTCCTCCAGAACCTCCGAAAAAAGGAGTTCCCAGCGAATGGGGATTCTACTTTTATGAGGATATCGGTAAACCGCTCTTCGAAGCAGCTTTTAACCCCGATGATCTGAAGGAGAAGATAAGAAAGGTCTCCGTTACTTCCATTGAATTTCACCAAAAACGAGGGGATTTCGCCAGATGGTTTCGAGATGTCTTCAGAGATTTACAGCTCGCTGATGTAATCGACAAAATTGACAGGACTGATGAAGATCTCAGAAGAGAGCTCTTAAAATCATTGAGCGGCTCCGAAAACGCAGCCTGTCCCAACTGTGGAATCGAGACAAGTCCAGTTAAGACTTGGAAAATGGCCGGGAGACCAAGTAAGACCGGTGAAAGACTACAGCTAACCATAGGCTACTACAAATGCCTTGAGTGCAGTAAGACATTCAGAAAAGTTCTTTCCAAGCAAAAAGTAACCTCATAAAAACACTGCTAATCTTCTAATCAAAGACAGAGTTGAACGCGAAAAGCTACTCTTCAGACTTCTGAAAACTCGCAGTTGTTCATTCTCCACAAAGGTTTAAATATTCTTTCTGTTACCGAAATGTCGATACACATGCCAAAATGGGGATACTCAACTACCGAACTAGACCCGGAACGAACCGTTAAAGCGAGTGGTCGAGAGGTTAGAGTGTCCCACAAAACAGCAAGAGAAGTATGCGCCGCAGTAAAGGGAATGATGCTCAGCGAAGCTAAAGAATTCTTGCAACAGGTGATACAGAAGGAAAAACCAGTTCCCTTTCGCAGATTCAAGAAGAAAGTTGGGCATCGTCACGGTTTGGAAAAAGCTTTTGCTGGCAGATACCCGGTTAGGGCGGCACAGAAAATCTTAGAAGTACTGGAAGGGGCTGAGGCAAACGCTGATTTTAAGGGCCTAGACATTGAAAACTTGCGTATTATCCATGCTTCAGCCTATCCGGGCATGAAAATTAAGAGGTATATTCCAAGAGCTTTCGGTCGTTCTTCACCGCGTTTCAAGACACTCTGCCACATTGAAGTAGCTTTGGAACAAGTCGAGGAGGCAGCCTGATGTCAGTGGTTAAACACTTTATTAGTGAATCTCTCAAAAAAGCGGAAATTAACGAGTTTCTAAGAAATGAATTCGAAAGAGCCGGTTATGGTGGTGTGGACATCACAAAGACGCCGTTGGGTACTCACGTGGTTGTCTATGCTATGCGTCCCGGCATAGTAATTGGCCGTGGTGGAGAAACAATAAAACGGCTTGCAGAAGTTTTAGAGAAAAATTTCGGACTGCTCAATCCTCAAATTTCCGTGGCTGAAATTGAAATCCCTGAGTTAAACGCTTTTGTAGTTGCGTCTCGAATTGCTTCAGCCCTAAAACGTGGCGTCCACTACCGCAGATCTGGCTATTGGGCCATAAATCAGGTCATGGAAGCTGGAGCCTTAGGCGTTGAAGTAATCATAAGTGGAAAACTGCGAACTGACAGAGCAAGATATGAAAAATTCCGTGCAGGATATCTCACCAAAAGCGGACAGCCCTCCATGAAGTACATGAGAAAAGCAGAGTTACATGTTCAACTGAAACCAGGGATATTGGGCGTAAAAGTTCGTATAATGCCTCCAGACGCTGAGTTTCCAGACAAAGTGCAAGTGCTGGAGCAAGCTCAAGCTCCAACGGAGGAAGAAACGAAACCTTCTGAGGCTAAACCTGAAGAAAAGGAGGAAGTCACAGAAACCAAGAAAGCAGGGAAAAGCAAGGAAGCAAAGGAGACAGAGAAATAGATGCCTATCTCCCGATTAAAAGACATCCGAGCGATGTCTTCCGAAGACCGCAAGAAAAGGGTAACAGAATTGCGAACCGAACTCATGCGACTGAAAACAATGATCAAAGCTGGCGGCGCAGTTGAGAATCCAGGACGCGTACGCGAATTGCGCAAAGCCATAGCTCACCTTCTCACCGTTGAAAGTGAACAACCGATGCAGGCACAGGAAGAAGAAAACGAGAAAAAGAAGGAGAGCAAAAAAGCATGAGAGTCACGCCTACTATTCCTCAACATGAATTCATTGGACTAGTCGCAAAGGTTGTAAGAAGCACTCATCCCGACTATGTAGGCATAACTGGCAAAATCATCAATGAAACCCGAAACACACTTGTCATTCAACACAAAACCAAAGACAAAATCGTCGTCAAAGACACAGCAGTTTTTCACTTTACTCTGCAAGACGGCACAATTGTAGAGATTGAAGGAAACGCTATAATCGGACGACCCGAGGACCGCCTCAAAAAGCGACCTAGGAGACGATGGTGATGCCTGCTCTGTCTCTTAAAAAGCCAAAGAAATCCTGCGACGACCGCAATTGTCCCTTTCACGGAACTCTCAAGGTTAGAGGACGCATACTAGACGGTACAGTCATCGGCGCCAAAATGGACAAGTCGGTAATCGTAAAGAGGAACTATCAGTTCCACGTGCCGAAATTCAAACGTTACGAAAGACGACACAGCCACATACCTGCCCACAACCCTCCTTGTCTTGACGTAAAAGACGGCGACAAGGTGAGAGTAGTCGAATGCCGCCCTATTAGTAAGACCGTCTCCTTTGTGGTTGTCGAAAAACTGGAGGAAAGAAAGAGTGGCGGCAAGAGCTAAGGGACGAGCATTCGTAGCCCGAGGAATGCTTGGTCGCAGACCGAAGATTTCCAGAGGGATTCCTTGTGGCGCGCTTATAAAGTGTACGGACAACACTGGTGCCAAGGAACTTCGAGTCATTCAGGTTATCGGTTATAAAGGACGGTTAAGACGTGTACCCTCCGCTGCAGTAGGCGACATGATAATAGTATCAGTGAGAAAAGGCACCCCAGACATGCGAAAGAAGATCTTTCAAGCTGTCCTCGTTCGACAGAGAAAACCGTTCCGACGCTCTGATGGAGTATGGGTTCAATTCGAGGACAACGGCGCAGTAATTATGACCCCAGAGGGCGAAATGCGAGGCTCAGAAATTAGAGGCCCAGTAGCTAGAGAAGCAGCAGAAAGATGGCCAAGAATAGCAAGCGCGGCAAGCATCATCATATAGGAGAGGAAAACCATGAAAACAATCCAGCCCAGAAAGCAGAGAAAAAGGCTGTTTCAAGCCCCACTTCACATACGATACAAGCAGTTCTCAGCGCCACTTTCACCAGAGCTAAAAGCGTCACACAACACACGCTCCGTTCCAGTGCGAGTAGGAGATACCGTGAAAATCGTGAGAGGGGACCGAAAGGGATTCGAAGGCAAAGTCACGCAAGTTGACAGACAGAAATATAAGATCTTCATTGAAGGAATAACCCGCGAAAAAGTGGACGGCTCAACCCTACACATTCCCATACATCCATCCAAAGTTATGATTACAAACCTCAACATAGACGATAAATGGCGCAAACAAGCCTTAGAAAGAAAGACAAAAGAAAGGCTAGAGGAGAAGCCCGAAGAAAAAAAACCGGTTGAAGAAAAGAAGCCAAAAGCGCCAAAAAAGCGAAGACAGCGAAAAACGGAAGCTCGCAAGACTAAGGTGAAGACTGCAACTGGTAACCAACCAGCAACAAAAGTTGGAGGAACCTAAAAATGGGCAGAAAGGGAGGAAGGCGACACCTAAAGAGAAAACCATCACCCAAATTCTGGCCCATCCACCGCAAGGAAGCCGTTTTCACCGTTAGACCAAAACCCGGACCTCACCCAATCTTAAGATGTGTTCCCCTCACCCTAATTGTACGTGACATGCTTGGAATAGCCAAAACAAGACGAGAAGCCAAGAAGATTATTTCTCAAGGAAAAATCTTGGTCGACGGCAAGATTCAAAGAGAGGATTTGTTCCCAACAGGACTAATGGATGTCATATCAATACCTGACATGCAAAAAGCATATCGAGTTCTGCCCTCCCAAAAGGGACTTGATCTCTATACAATCGGAAAAGAGAAAGAAGCTGGATTCAAACTTTGCCGAATTGAAAGCAAAACAACAGTCAAGGGCGGACACATACAGCTTAACTTCCATGATGGAAGAAACATGCTGGTTCACGTGAAAGATGCCAATCATCCAGAAGAAGATGTTTTCCAAACCCTAGACACATTGAGAATTTCCCTTCAAAATCAGGAAATCAATGGGCACTTCAAGATGAAGGAAGGCTCATCAGCCATAATCATTGATGGAAAGAACATAGGCAAGCTTGGAAAAATTGCTGCAATTGAGAAGAAACCTGAACAAAAGCGAAGAGACACTCTTGTAACAATTGAAGACAGCGATGGAAATCGTTTCCAAACAACCATGGATTACATCTTCGTAATTGGCGACAAGCAACCTTACGTAGCATTGACGGAGGCTAGCTAACAATGCCAGCTAGAGAAGCCAGAAAAGGACAGCAAAACAATCCAATGCTCAAACCCAGAATTGAAAAGGTAACTGTTAACATGGCTGTTGGGAAATCTGGTGAAATCCTTGAGAGAGCAGCAAGAGTTCTGGAGCAACTTACCAGACAAAGACCTTGCAAACGAAAAGCCAAGAAAACCATACGTGACTTTGGAATTAGACAAGGTGAACCTATCTCCTGCATAGTAACATTGCGGAAGGAGAAGGCAGGAGAATTCCTCAAAAAGGCGTTTCATACTGTAGACAACAAAATCTCAAAATCAAGCTTTGACAGCTTCGGCAACTTTTCCTTCGGTATCAAGGAGCACATTGAAATGCCAGGAACCAAATACGTGCCAGAACTAGGCATACACGGCATGGACGTCTGCGTCGCACTTTGCCGACCAGGATATCGTGTGAAAAGGAGGCGTCATGCCAAATCAGATGTAGGGTTGAAACACAGACTAGCTCCTGAAGAAGCTATGTTCTTCATTCAAGACGAGTTCGGAGTTGAAACCGTATAGGAAGAGGCGGAGTCATTATGGGAAAACAGAGACCTAAGAAAATCTACAAGTTTGGCAAGGGGAGTCGAACCTGTAGACGCTGCGGTTCTAGTGGTTCAGTTATTCGAAGATATGGATTAAACCTGTGTCGTCAATGCTTCAGGGAAGTCGCCAAGCAGCTAGGCTTCAAAAAGTATGAGTAAAGGGGGATGCGAGGGGTTTGAGCACGGATACAATTTCAAACGGGCTTACAACCATAATGAATAATGAGCTGAGGAACAAACCAGATTGCATAATAACTCCAGCCTCAAAACTTCTAGGACGTATCTTGAGAGTGATGCAGCTAAACGGGTACATAGGCGAGTTTGAATTCATTGATGATGGACGTTCAGGCAAGTTCAAGGTGCAGCTTTTCGGACGCATCAACAAATGCGGTGCCATAAAACCGCGCTATTCCGTTGGCATAAGTCAATTCGAAGATTGGGAGAAACGCTTTCTCCCTGCTCGAGACATCGGTCTCATCGTAGTTTCTACTCCGCATGGTGTGGTATCTCACAGAGAAGCAAAAGAGAAAAAATTTGGAGGACGCCTACTCGCTTTTGTTTATTAGGAGTACCAAAGATGCAAGTTGTTGAGGCGGTTAAGTCTGTTGAGGTTCCTGACGGTGTTGAGGTTCAAGTAGAAGGGAGAATAGTTACTGTTGGAGGCGAAAGGGGTATACTTGTGCGAGATTTTTCAAAAGCGCCAGTAACTATTGAGTTAGATAGAAAGACTGTTAGAGTTCGGGCGAATTGGCCTCGGAAGAGAGAGGCTGCGCTTGTAGGTACGGTGATTTCTCATGTTCAAAACATGATTGTTGGAGTGACAAAGGGTTTCACTTACAAGTTGAAGATAGTTTTTTCTCACTTTCCAATCTCTGTAAAGCTAAAAGGAAACGCGGTGCTGATTGAAAATTTTACTGGAGAGCGTAGTGCTCGCAAAGCTAAGATAATGGGTGATGCTAAGGTTTCATCCAAGGGCGACGACGTTGTTGTGCAGGGAATCAACCTTGAAGACGTGAGCCAAACTGCGGCTAACATTCAAAGAGCCACTAAGATTAAAAAGAAGGATCCAAGGGTTTTTCTTGACGGCATCTATGTCTATGAACGCTTGGAGGGAATGGAAACATAATGAGTTCGAAAGAGCAAGAGATCGAGAACTCAACGAAAGCGAGAGCTTTGGCCTTACGCAAGCGTCTCAAGAGCAAGAAGCCTAAGTTTAGGCGACAGGAAAGTTGGCGTTACAAGCGGGTGAGCGAGGTTTGGAGAAAACCTAAGGGCATAGACAGCAAGATGCGCAGGAAGAAGAAAGGTTGGCCCAAATCGGTTGAAGTTGGATATCGCAGTCCCAAAGCTGCACGTGGGCTTCATCCTTCTGGTTTTGCTGAAGTTTTGATTCACACAGTCGATGACGTGGACACGGTTAGCCCGGAAACTCAGGCGATTCGGATTGCTCATGCGGTTGGAGCGAGGAAACGTATTGAGATTACCGCTCGGGCCAGAGAGTTAGGTGTTCATGTTCTTAATCCGAGAGAGGTAGAGAAGCCGTTGGCCGAGGAGGAAGTTGAGGCAGCTGAGGTTGAAGAGGTGGAAGCAGAGGTTGAGGCGGAAAAGGAGGAGAAAGATTAGATGAGTCTTAAAAGTCAACGCCGTCTGGCTGCTGAACTTCTCAAGGTGGGTGTGAACCGCGTTTGGATAGATCCTGAGCGTAATGAGGATGTTGAGGTTGCGATTACGCGAGTTGAGATTCGAAAATTGATTCATGAGGGCGCGATTAAGGCTCTTCAGAAGAAAGGTGTAAGTCGGGTTCGGGCTCGAGTTTTGCATGAGAAGAGGAAGAGGGGCTTGAGAAGTGGGCCTGGCAGCAAGACGGGGTCTACGCGGGCGAGGGTCTCTAAGAAGGAGGCTTGGATGAGGCGTATTCGAGCTTTGCGTAGGCGTCTGCGGGAGTGGAAAGCTAAGCGGGCGGTCACCGAGAGTAGTTATCGTCGGCTCTATACCTTGGCTAGTAGTGGGATGTTCAGTTCTATTGCGGAGATGGAGCGTTACGCGAAGGCTCATGGTTTGTGGAGGAAGCGTTAGTATGGCATATGGTCCTCGTTACAGGGTTGCTTTCCGTAGGCGCAGAGAAGGAAAGACCAACTATCGTAGAAGGAAGGCTCTTGTTCTGTCGGGGTTGCCTCGGTTTGTTGTGCGTTGCACCCTGAAGCGTGTGATTGCTCAAATGTTTAAGGCTGAGATTGTCGGCGACAAGGTTGTTGTTTCTGCTGATTCTGGTGAGCTTGCTGGGAAGTTTGGTTGGTTGGGTAGCGGTTCGAATTTGCCTGCTGCCTATCTCACTGGGTTGTTGTGTGGTTTTAGGGCTTTGCAGTCTGGTGTGAAAGAGGCTGTTTTGGACATTGGCTTGCAGTCGCCAACTAAAGGTGCAAAGATTTTTGGTGTGCTTAAAGGCGTCTTGGATGCTGGGGTTTTGGTGCCGCATGATGAGGGTATTTTGCCCAGTGAGGAGAGGGTTCAGGGGCAGCATATTGTTGCTTATGCCAAGCAGCTGGCTTCTAATCCTGAAATGTATCAGGCTCGTTTTTCTGAGCTTTTGTCCAGAAAATTCCTTCCCGAACAGCTTACGGAACATTTTGTTTCTGTGAAGGAGAAGATTGTTTCGTCGTTTAAGGAGGGGAAGGTGCCAGAGAAGAAAGAAATCAAGGTCAAGCCCAAGCCTGAAAGCAGGAGGAGGACAAAGCGTAAGGCTGTTGCGAAATCTAAGGTTGAGCCTAAACCTAAGTCTAAACGCAGTACGTCTAGGAAGAAGATTAAGGAAGGTGAAGTCAAGAAATGAGTCGTCGACGAAGAGGAAGAAGAAGGAGAGGAGCTAGACCCTCGCGAAGAGCTGAGGAGAGACTTGAGGCTTGGGAGCCTCGCACGAAGCTTGGTAAGATGGTTCGCGATGGACATGTTACTTCTGTTGAGGAGATTTTCTCTGAGGGTTTGAAGATTCGGGAGCCTGAGATTGTGGATGTGCTTCTTCCTGAGCTTCAGGAGGAAGTGGTAAACATTAATCTGGTTCAGAAACAGACCGATGCTGGGGAGAAGTCTCGGTTTAAGGCGATTGTGGTTGTCGGGAATCGTGATGGCTTTGTTGGGCTAGGCGCTGGGAAAGCTAAGCAGGTGCGTGCGGCTATTGAGAAGGCTTCGGTTGACGCTCGGTTGAATATTATTTTGGTTCGGCGAGGTTGTGGAAGCTGGGAGTGTGGATGTGGGCGTTCTCATTCTTTGCCTTTTGAGATTCGTGGGAAGTGTGGAAGTGTTGAGATTCTGCTTGTGCCTGGTCCGCGTGGGTTAGGGTTGGTCGCGAGTGAGGTGGCTAAGATTGTTCTTAATTTGGCGGGTGTGAAGGATTGTTGGACGAAGAGTTTTGGTTCCACTCGGACGATTCCTTCTTTTGCTTATGCGGTTTTTGACGGGTTACGCAAGACGTACAGTTTAGTCACCAGAGCGGAGTGGATCAGGTAGCAATGACTGAGAAGTCGGAGAAGCAGGAACCGCGTAAGTGTTTGGCGGTTGTTCGGATTCGAGGACGAAGCGACATTTATCATAAGGTTAAGGAGACTATGGAGTTTTTGCATTTGAACAGGAATTGTCATGCTACGCTTGTGGATAACCGTCCTGCTTATGCAGGGATGTTGCGGAAGGCGCAGCACTTCATAACCTGGGGTGAGGTTTCAAAAGAGATTGTTGCTTTGCTTCTGAGAGAACGGGGTAGGCTCGTGGGGAATAAGCCGATCACGGACGAATACGCGAAGGAAGTGGGGTATAAGTCGTTGGATGAGCTTGCTGGGGCTGTTTTTGAAGGCAAAGTGGAGTTTGGCAGGCTGCCTAGGATTAAGCCTGTGTTTCGGTTGCATCCGCCGAGTAAGGGGTTTAAGGGCAAGGTGAAGAGAAGTTACACGGTGGGTGGAGTCACGGGGTATCGAGGAGAAAACATAAACAACCTAATACAAAAAATGACCTAACAGTTCCCAGCGTGTATGGTATTTCCAGAGACCGAAGAGAAAACCGAGGTTGATATTCCACGAGTGCGAATTGGTAATAGGCAGACTATTGAAACGTTGATCAGTGAGGAAGCTTTGCTGTTTGCGAAGTTTCTAAGGTTTGAACGGAAAACTTGGACTCCAAGAATCGCAACCATATGACGAGATCAAAAATGGAGGAATTAGTATGGTTCTTTTTGGATCGCAACTCTCTGAATTAGAATCCAGATTGCTTGACAATATGACAAAGACCAGATCTGTATTTCCAAAAGAAATCCAGACCATCGAACTTGGTTTGGCGCTGATGAGCAATGTGACTACAGTCACAAAAGAGGCTGTGAAAGACTACGAAAACAAACCAAATCTGGTTGCAAACCACAACCTCTTCGCAAGAAACAGACAACTACTGCTAAATGCCTATGTGTGCGCTCTAAACTCAAGTTACGGGACACAATTTGTGATAGCAAGAACAGTTTTAGAAAACAATGATCTCATGCGTTTTTTCAATAGATACCCCAAACATGCTTTTGAATGGTTGTCTGAAGAAGTGCAAAGTAGGTTCTCTAGAGATGTGCAATTAAGATATGGCAAATCAAAGAAGAAAAATGAAACATTCAAACCGACAGCTGTAAGAAATCGTGTTTTCAAGGAAACAGGAAAGGGGAGAGTCAAGAGAGAAATCAAAGAATTCTATGATCAGCTATGCAATTACACACATCCCAATTATCTGGGGTGGAGAGAACTTATAGGCAAACATGGGGAAGTCGAAATTATCCTTAGAAAGCCTCGTTTCATCCTGAGTAATTCAGACAAGTCGATTGGGATAACGCTCTATCTAATGCAATTGTCTTTCAAAACCTTCGTCGAAACATTCAAAAAATACCTAAAGGATTTCACCACTGACCTGAAAGTATGGCAAGAGAGTTACAACAAGTTAATATTCAGATATGTTGATTAGAGGAGTATACACGCGCAAAATCGCGCGCGCGAGGCTGGAAGCAGATGAGAAATTTCTAGTCAATGCCTCAAGGAAAACGGGAAAGACATATGTATTCCAGATGGATGAGGAAGGAAAATGGCTCTGATTCAGAGAAAGTGTGTGCGCACTTGAGTTTTGAGGGCGATAGAAGAATGTTTGAAGAATACCATGGAAAGCATCGTGACAAGATACCTTGGAATCCAACAATAGACTATAGCACGTGTGTCAATTGTGAGACTTGTGTAGAGTACTGTAAACTTGGCGTTTTTGAAGTGGTAGAGAAACAAGGAGAAAAGAGAACTATCATTAAGAATCCAAACAATTGTGTAGTGTTCTGTACGGGTTGTCAAGAACAGTGCCCCGTCGGTGCTATCAGCTTCCCTTCTAAGAAAGAGACGCGAGAGATAATCAAAAAACTTGAAAAAGCTGAAGCCTAATTCTCTTAACACATCGTTTGGGTTGGGTTTGGGCTTAAATTCTTAATGCAATACGAAATAAGAAACTTCGACAAATATCTAGCTGATAGACTTCATCTGTTAGACTCAATTTATAGTCGTGTTGATGTTATGTGGGTATTGCTGTGTGTAATGATATACTTTATATCCCACTTTCAACGCGTATTTCATAACCTACAAAAGAAGAAGAGAGTGAAAGCACCATGAGCGAACGTTGGTGGGAACGCAAGAAAAAACGAAGCCGTCGTAACCCATGGTTCAACGACATATTCGACGAATTCGACCGCATAGAAAACATGATGGACGAAATGATGCGCCAAGCCTTCCAAACCCCATACTCAAAAAGAAAAGAAAGACACAAAACCCAAGGACCCTACGTCTACGGCTTCTCCATGACCACAGGACCCGACGGAAAACCCGTCATCAAAGAATTCGGAAACATCAAACGAGACCGCCAACCAACCAAAGCTCAAATCAGAGAGATAAAGGAACAAACTGAACCCCTAGTCGACGTACTCGAACAAGACAAAACCATAACCATACTGGCACAGCTACCTGGCGCAAAACAAGAAGACATCCACGTAGACGTCAACGAAGCCCAAGTAACAATCTCCGTAGACATAGAAGAACACAACTTCTACAAGAAACTCCAGCTACCAGCTCTAGTAGAGCCACAATCCATTGAAACAACATTCAGAAACGGAGTCCTCCAAATCAAACTACAGAAGATGCTCTTAACCGAAACTTCCCACAAAGAGTAGCCCAAATTCTCATTTTAGCCCTCTGCACGTGCGCTGATGAAGCCCTCACCATTACTCACATCAGTAGTCGGATTAAGCCACTCACCCAATATCTCCAAATGCACTGAATCATCTCTGTCACACTCCCCAAAAACCGTCGTATAACCCCCATAATACCAACCTCCCCTTCTCGGATCCTTCACAGTCTCCACATATCGTCCTTTCCGAATCCCAAAATGCAAGTGCAAGAA
The DNA here is from genome assembly GCA_050115935.1 of Candidatus Bathyarchaeota archaeon. Lineage (GTDB taxonomy): Archaea > Thermoproteota > Bathyarchaeia > Bathyarchaeales > Bathyarchaeaceae. Next base: position 29,001 of record JASFPO010000011.1, read on the forward strand.
GCCACCATTATGATCAGGATTCTTCGAAAGATAGCCGATAAGCTCACCCTTAGAAACATGACCTAGCGAAGTGAGGTTCTCCTCTCTCAAATGCCCATAGATCGTGCAAACATACTCCCCCGTTGAATCCTCAGGAGGCAACATATGCTCAATAATCACAACATAACCATAGCCCAGCTGTGCAAGAGCCGCAAACTTCACCACACCATCGCCTGCCGCATACACCGGATCCTCAGAAGTTCTGCCAACATCCTCTGCAAGATGATAACCACACCAAATCGAATTCCATCTGGCAAAATCCTGAGAAATCGCCCAACTTCCATCAAGCGGCAAACGAAAACCGTAAGCAATAGACTCTCCATTTGACTCAAGGCTCCTGAACCAGAACCAATACAGTGAAACCAATGACAAACAGATGAAGACAACCGAAACCAACAATATCTTACGTCTCAGGCTTCACACGCTCTCAATCTATTTTGGATTGAGACAGCCTCGCTGAAACTGAAATTTCGCACATTAAGGTGTCTTCTCCAAAATCAGCTCTGCAACCAGTCTCCGCGAACCTCTTACAACCTGAAGCTTAATCCTGTCTCCAATCTTCCTCTTCAAAACCGTTTTCTGCAGCTCATCAACGCTCCGAATTCCCGCATCATCAAACCCAACAATAATGTCACCTTTATCCAAACCAGCACGACCTGCAGGACTTCCACGCACAACTTCAGCAACCAGAACCCCACTGTCAACCGCCAATCTATAATAATCCGCAATTTCACGAGTAACACTCACACCGCTAACACCAACCCAAGGCCTCACAACCCTACCATGAAGAATAATCTCCTCCGCAAACCTCCGAGCAGAATTAATCGGAATCGCAAACCCAATCCCCTGCGCAAAAGGAATAATCGCCGTGCTAATCGCAACCACACGACCTTTAACATCAACAAGCGGACCCCCACTATTCCCGGGATTAATCGCCGCATCAGTCTGCACAAATCCCTCAAAAACCCCCCGATCAGCCCGAATCGAACGGTTCACAGCACTGACAACACCAGCTGTCACAGTCGGACCGCCAGCCAACCCGAAAGGATTCCCGATGGCAAAGACTCTCTGCCCCACCTTCAACCGATCAGAGTCTCCAAGCTCAGCAACAGGCAGCCCATCACCCTCAACCTTAACCACCGCAATATCAGCACTGGCATAGGCACCAGCAAGCCTTCCAGCTAGTACCCCACCAGAAGCCAAAGTCACCTCGATCTTCTCAGCCCCCTGAATCACATGATTATTAGTTAAAACATAGCCTCTCGAGTCGATTATAGTTCCTGAGCCCATACCCTTAACCGGAACCACCCGATAAAACACGTCTTGAAGCAGCCGAACCGTATTAATGTTAACAACACTTTTGCTCACTTTCTCAACAACATCAAGAACCGAAGACTCATCATAGGACATATGCTAACCGCCTTCTATTCTCCATACTACACAACACAAAGAAAGATAAGAATTACGCAACAGAGACAAATATGCCCCTGTCAAAAGAGAATGGCTAACCCTAGCTAATCAGTTCCATGTCTTCCCCGCAGCAGACAAGCGTGCCCCCGCCAACCTTGGTAACAGTGACTTCATTATCGCAAACATTGCACCGATACTTTTCACCAATCTTCTTAACTCCCACAGCCTCACCTCCACCTATCTTTTCAGTACAAATAAGAGATTTTCCAGCAATAGACCGCGATGGCATCAATGATCTCCAACTATCTGCGTTCTACTCAACTGTGACCTTTTTCGCTTTCCCTTCCCATACACCATGCAGGTTGCAGAACGCTTGCGCTCTCAAAGTTGCTGACTCGCTCTGACTAACATTTAAAACTACAACGTTACCGTCGCACATCTCTGGACCAAACTCCACTCGAGACATTAAACGTTCTCCAGCGTAAAGCTCCACCCAATTTATCCAATGACCCAAAGCGTTAGGATGCTCAACACCATCGATCCCGCCAACCTTGATCTTCACAAGGAAAGGTTGATCCGCCCTAATCTTGTCAGGCGCCTCAATGATTGGCACATGCTTCTTAGCCATAACCGTCAGGTTCGCCCAGTCTTTTGGTTTGTTCAGTTCCGTTAACGAAAAGTCCTTCTCAGAAATCTCTTTCACCCCCCATTTTTCTTTCAACTGTGGCCTGCAGGTTGTTTGTCAGATTTCTATTGGCTCTCCTTTTGGCTTCTTCTTTTCGGTCTTTTTGAGAGTAACCTCCAAGACTCCATTTTTGTAGCTCGTCTTGGCTGATTTGGGATCAACCTTTGCGGGCAGTTCTAATTCCTTGTAGTATTTGCGCTTTGGCGTATCCACGGATATGGTTAGCGTGTCTTCGGTTCCGTGAAGCTTAATGTCCTCTTTTTCAACACCTGGTAGTTCAGCAATGACCTTAACCTCTTTGTCGGTGGCCATTAGATCTACAAGAGGTTCTCGTTCCTCTCGGACGTCTAAGCGCGGTTTTGAAATTCCGAAAGGTGCCGGCTTGAGCGAAGGTTTCACGTTGCCGAACTCTTGAATCTTGGGTTTTCCATCTGGTCCGATGGTCATGTTGTAGCCGTAAACGAAAGGTCCCAATTCACGTACTGTT
>JASFPO010000012.1:0-30253 GCA_050115935.1 Candidatus Bathyarchaeota archaeon
TGTCTTGGGTGTCACGCCGTTGATGCTTGTTCACTGCGGTGGTCATATCATTCAAGCCGTTGGAGATTATGATGTAGACCGTGAGATGGGGATTCACACTTTTGTTGTTAGGGTTGGAAAGAAAAATGGGGCCATCGTCGCTGGATTCATGTTTCTAGCATCATTCTTCTCGCCATTCATCTATTCAGCTTTTGGCTTACTCTCTTACGAACATTTATCCTTGTTTTTCATACTCTTCCCCCTTTCCATACCCATCATCAAGCGTTATGCTGCTGTGTTGAAGAACCCATCAATAAAAAACGTCATGAACATGCAAAAAACTGCAACAAAATATGGAATTATTGGCGTAGCGGTGATGTTGGGTTACACACTATTCGTGAAAACATTCAGCTTTTGAAGAACTCAGAGCGCAGCCTTGAAGCTTTCCTTGGCTTTCTCGAAAGTCTTCAATGAAAGAGCATTATCCTGATCATATTTTGCGGGGAAGAGACCAGAATAAGAAGGTTACCCAAAATGCGCGCTCTATAAGATTCAAGGTTCATCTAGTGACGAAGCCGAGTTTTCATTCTTTCTTGGTTGCCTCAATGAGAAATATCATTCCGTTGACATATTTCTTCTTAGGTTCGGTTTTATCGCGTGAAGTGACCTTTGAAGATGGGCTTTTCTCACCATGACTATGATATCCCATGCATCTGACTGCCATTGTTTTCTCATCTTGAGAAACCCAGACAACACGGGCTTCCCTGCCACATTGCGGGCATTTAGCGTGATCGCCAACATTAGTCATCTTTGATATTCACACCTATTCTGTAAAGAAGGTAGTTCATCTTTATTGTGAGCAGGCATTCTCATAGTTAAGTCTTCAGGTAACCTTTCTTTCTTAGCCATTCAGCTTGATTTCTTTTGTATCGCCATATGACATCGCCGCGCTTGTGGAACTGGAAATCCCGTGGAGAGACCAGAACGATGTCTCCCATTTCTCAGATATGTATGCATGTCTTTGGGTTTGGGCTCAAATCATCAATGCAAAATGGAATATCACTTAGGCACATGGCCATTCGAGTCTGCAAGGGTGATGGAGCAATGAGAAATAGCATTTGCTCGGATTATCTGAAGCTTTCATGTTCAGGTTGTAACAGATTGAGGTGCATCCTTAGTGTATTCAATCCGTAATTACGCAGTGTCTCAACATAGCCACTTAAAATGAATCTTCTAATTGAAAAGTATGCTTTCACTCTGTAATCACACATCACCTCTCCAACTTTTCTCAACCGGTATGAAATTTCTATGTCTTCGCTGCATCTCAATCTCTTATCAAACCCGCCTATCCTCTTAAACGTGGAAGAGTCAACGGGCATACACATGCCACCACAAAAATTGTCGACATACCTTCGCCAATAATTTTCGAATTCCACAAGAAACCTACTCACTTGCTTTTTTACGCGGGGTAGAAATCTCATATCTTTTTCTTTGGGTCCAAACTTTGGAAGTAGTAGCACAATATCGTGTAGGCTGAAGTCTTCAGCTATCAGTTCCAGTGCATTCTTATCCAGAGTGGTGTCAGCATCCACAAAGACTAACACATCGCCTTTTGCGTATCGTACACCTTGGTTTCTTGCATTTCCAATTGAGGAATCCTTTTTTGAAATGACTAGATCGGCATATTCTTTGGCAGTGTCTACTGTGCTGTCTGTACTCAAACCATCTTTGACTATTAATTCGAAATCCTTGTAGGTTTGTCTAGCTAGACTCTGCAAGGTGGAAGCAATGTATCTTTCTTCGTTGAGTGTAGGAATTATTACAGATAATTTCATGACTGCTTTTCTGTTTCAATCACTTGAGTATTAGAGCATTTCCCCTAAAATTGATAATGCAACCTAAGATGGTGTATGTAGCTTTTATATTCGCTTCATTTAATCTTCTCTTTTAGGTGGTTAAATGGTAGATGTATCAACAATATCAGCAATCTCAGCAGTAGTAGCGGCAGTAGGTGTGATAGTAGGGGTTGTCTTTGCTGTTCTGGAACTGCGTAATGCCACTAGACAGAGGAGAACCGAGCTTCTTGTGAACATTTACTCAAATTGGGCAACTAAAGAGTGGGCTGGTGCATTGGAAAAAGTCAGAACTAGAGAATCTAAGGATTTTCAGGAGTATGCCAAGGAATATGGGCTGACAGAGTTCTATCAAGTGCTGGCGGTTTTTGAAGGGTTAGGACATATGCACAGAAATCTCATAGACAAAGATTTGGTTTGTGAGCTTATCAGTGAATCAACAAAGATGGCATGGGAAAAGGTCAAGCCTATGGTGCAAGGTGCTAGAAAGCGAATTGCTCAAAGGAAATCTGGCGAATATGTCCCAGTTTACAAATGGTGGGAATATGTCTACAATGAAGTAAGGAAAAGAGAACAAGGGCTACAGCAAATACAGCAATAAACATCATCCCTCTTTCTTTTTCTTGCCTACTGAACATTGATCAGTCAAATAATTCGTTACCTCTTTTATGAATGATGAATTTCTATAGCTTAGAGACAACAGAAAGCTTTTTCCTTAATACACAATAACTGTTGTAGAGGATGATAACCCCATGAGAGCTTCCCTTTCAGATCTAGCTGCCAAATATTTCAGGCAAAACGGCTACAAGATTGAAAAAGACGCAGTCAGGGAAGGCTCCTCAGGTCTACCCCGCAAATTCGATCTTCTAGTTCAGAGAGGAAAAGAGCAGAAACTCGTCTGGCTAAGACAATGGAAACGAACAGTAGGAGTAAACATGGTCATCAACATGGACAAAGCAGCAGCAGACGTAGGGCTACCAAACCCAATGATGATCGCTGAAAAGTTCAGTGGACACGCCAAGGCATATGCGAACCGTCGAGGCATCATTCTATTGACAAAACGAGAAATCATGCGAAGACTGGGCTAGAACCTGAAGTTACAGGTCTTCAAGGAATTCTTCCAGTCGACCTTCACTATCAAGTTTTCCCAACCAATCCACGGTTCCAATAGCACATTTTTTCCTGCCTTCTAAGACCGCAACAACCTCCTCCACCACTTCAACGGCCTTCTTACCAGTGACATTCATTTCGCAAACTTTCTCCACACTACACACTTTGACTGCATCGTAAAGACAAACATCTAGAACTTCAGCAGCAAGATTCTCCTTCAGTTTCTTTCCCTCAAATCCCCGTCTTTGCATCAACTTTCGCAGTTCATCCGGTTCTCGCCTGAGAACAATAACAGTGTGAATCTTTTCTGCTGGAATTACATCAACCGCATAGTGACCATCAAGAACAATGTCTCGTTCAGAAAGCTCAATCAACTCTTGAACTCGCTTAGAAAGCTTCGGCACATCAGCAATTAGCGTCTCTCGTGTCTTGTCGACGTCACTCCAAAGTCTTTCTCGTTTGACAAGCTCTCCCAAGTCAATGTGCAACGCATCTATTCTAGAAGCCAACAAGCTCGAAACAAGAGTTTTTCCAACACTAGGCGTACCAGTAACCACAATAATACGCTTGAACCTTTCCACCTCGGCTGAATCACATAATAACAGATTGTTTGAGGTTGTTACGCTTCGCTAGAGCTTGAAGACTCTTAATGTGCTTCTCATGATCATAAATCCAGCCTTTGTTCCTGAAGTATTCGTAGGAAATTGTTTGACGTAAAGTCTTGTTGAGGTCTTGGATAACATAGGAATAACTTTGGAGAAAGCCAGACTTGACTAGTCTCGACAGAACATCTATAAACTCTCTGAACTCAGTCCTCGGCATTCGTAAGTTGGCCATAAGCTTGTTCTCTCCCAGAATTTTGCCAAGTGTATAGGCAAAGGGCTTATCAAAAAGCGACGTCGCAAACCTAGCAAGTTTTTCTCCACTGTCAAATTTAAAGACAAAATAGAACATGTCAGAGAGCCCTCTGTCAAAAGGAAAAACGACTATCTGAAAATCCTCAATAAGGTCTCGCTTCACGAGATGTTCATAGAAGTGATATCTGACCAATTGTGGAGATATGCCCAGCATCTCTGCCAATTCAGTGAAAGAAACTGTTGCATCTTTCTCTAACTCCTTCAAGATGAACACATCAGTTTTGTCTCCCTTTACGGGAAAAGCTGGAGGATCAACCAACGTAAATGGCAAGTGCGTCGTCTTTGTCGGTATCTCCTCGATCCATTTGTCCCACGAAAAGTTCCAAGATCTAGATGTGGGATCAAACCAATTACACCTCAGATTTACAGTTTGAAAACATGTTGACCAGTGAAGGTCAACTTTTCTTATCACTTCAAGTCCTTCCAACTCGTCAAGAAACTGAACGAAATCCATGCAATGCTCTATAGGAATTGTGTAAACTCCAACACAACCTTCGTTCATGCCGTAACATCTGCTCAAATAAAGCCAGAAATCGTTTGTTCTCATGGATTCAAAAAGCAGATCCTCATACCCTGGAACTGCCTCTGCAAAAACCAGCGCTTTCTTAAGCCCAAGATTCGTATGATAAATGTTTACATGCATCCTCAAAAAATCGCGGGAGTGAATACGATTCAGTCGTTTACGTACAGTTTCTGCAGGGACACCTAGTTCTCTAGCAAGAAGTGTTATATTTCGAGGGCCGTGTATTCCAAGTCCTTCTAGAATTCTCACATCTAGCAAGTCAAATCGCTTTCGCATATGCTCAACTCGTTGAACAGTCACTTTCAACCATTGTCTTTAGGGTATTCACTCCCTTAAACTTTTGGGAGACCTAGACAGGCTTACTGCTATCATCCTGGTCCAGTAGGATCGTCAACGGGATCTCCGAAAGTTTGTATTCCAAAGGTGGCTCTGTTAGCTACTGCTTCAGCTAAGCTAAGTACGCCCACTGTTGGTACGGCGCAGGTTGAAACTATGGCTGCAATCGGAGCGAAAGCGAAGACCATCATGAAGAGCAAAAGCGCAACTTTTCGTCTCAATTTATCACCTCCTCCTTTCATTTTCCATCCGCACATACAATATATGCTGCTAGAAACAAAAAGAGGTATATGGAGTTGATTTCTAGAAGACTGTTCGATGTCGGATATGGAATCGAAGCCTTGATTCAAGATGAAGAAACAGGTTTTGGAGATTACTTGGGCGCAATTACTCTGGTCGGGTTAGAAATACCGATCGCCAATCTACATTCAGCTCACAGAATTATCCCCTAATAGTTCCGGCGAAACTGCTGATTCTATTCTTTCTGAATCCACCCAAGCCTTCTGAAAAAAAGGAACTGATAGAAAACTCGTTGCGTCAAAGTGGAGAGCCTCGGGCTCTAACCACTAACGGAAAGAACAAGTGACAGCACGACACTTCAAGGGGCAAATCCTGCGCCAAGTTCCTCTCTGCTTAAGGATATGCTCTTCGAATCGTACGAGGAAAAGGTATGGCGTCCATTATGTTTCCAAGGTTCAACATCCAAGCGAGCAATCTTTCAACTCCCATTCCAAAGCCTGTGTGAGGAACGGTTCCGTACTTTCGAAGGTCAATGTACCAGCTATAGCTCTCCTTCGGTAATCCGAACTCTTCCAAGTTGCGCATCAACTCGTCTTGGTCGTCAACTCGTGCTCCACCTGTGGCAAGCTCGCCTATATGAGGAACAAGCAAATCCACGGACATGACGAGTTTTGGATTGTCTGGATAAGCCTTAACATAGAAAGCTCTTATCTTCTTTGGATAAGCATGAATGAAGAAGGGTTTCTCATATTCTGCTCCCAACGCCTTCTCTTCATTGAAGCCAAGGTCTTCTCCCCAAGGGATCTTGAAGCCTTTTTCATGTAGTTTCTCTATTGCCTCATTATAGGTGATTCTTGGAAAAGGAGTCTTAACCTGAGACAAGGCTGAAGTGTCAATGCCCACGAGTTCTAGTTCAGATCTACACTGTTTTGCAGTTTCTTGACAAATGTAGCTTACGAGGTTTTCTTCGAGGCGCATCAAATCATCTAACGTAGTGAACGCTTCTTCTGCTTCCACATGCCAGTATTCGGTTAGATGTCGTATGGTTCGGCTTTTTTCAGCTCGAAAAGAGGGTGCAATACAATACACTTTCTCATACGAGTGGATGAGAGCCTCTAGGTGTAGCTGAGCGCTCTGCGTAAGATACATATCTCGGTCAAAATATTTCAGTCCAAACAGGGTGGCGCCGCCTTCAACTGCACTAGATATGAACATGGGTGGAGAAACCTCGATGAAGCTCTGCTCTTTGAAACATTCATGTACAAACTTCAACACTTCACTTCTGACTTTCAAGATTGCATTCATTTTTCTGCTTCGCAGCCACAAGTGGCGGACGTCCCGCAGAAATTCTTCGCTTTTGTCACGAGTTATAGGAAATGCTTCAGCTAAGCCAACTATTTCTAGATCGTTAACAGCAACCTCGAAACCTCCAGGCGCCCGTTTATCTCTTGTGACAATTCCACTAAGTGTGACAGAAGACTCAATCGTAACTCTGGACGCATCTTTCCAGCTTGGAGTGCCAACTTTAGCGGTACACTGAACAATGCTTGAGCCGTCACGAACTATGAGGAAGATTGTCTGTTTGGTTTCTCTTTTCCTATAGATCCAACCTCGGATAGATACTTGTTTGCCTTCATACTGCTCGGTTAAGATTTCTTGAATTGGTGTGAAAGACATAACAATCACTGTTCAGCTTGGCTCAACCGCATAATTCAATCGATCTGTCTATTAAATTCTTACCTTTCTCTCTGCGCCTATCTCAACTATAATCTCAGACTGTTAAGACAAATGCTCTCTCCTTTCCCGCTCCAAGCGTAACACGACTAGGGCCATATTCCCAGTGTTTTCATAGCCTCTGCCACGCGTCCTACGCCAAGCATGAGAGCGGCGGTCCTCATGTGTATCTCTTGTTCCTTTGACAGGTTATGAACGTCGTTGAATGCTTTCACCATCATGGATTCCTGTTTCTCGCTTATTTCTTTCTCTGTCCAGTGTTCTCTTGTTAGGTTTTGAACCCACTCGAAATAGCTGGATGTGACTCCTCCAGAGTTGGCCAGAATGTCTGGGATGATGAACACTCCTTTTTCATGGAGAATTCTATCGGCTTCCAGAGTTGTTGGACCGTTGGCTGCTTCGGCAACAATCTGAGCCTTCACGTTAGGCGCGCTTTTCCTTGTTATCTGATTTTCCAGAGCTGCAGGTACAAGTATGTCACAGCCGAGCTCAATCAGCTCTCTGTTTGTGATTTGCTTCGAACCCGCGTAGCCTATAACTGAGCCGGTTTTTCGCTTATGTTCGAAAACGCCGAGAGGGTTAAAGCCATCACGGTTGTAGATTCCGCCCCTTGAGTCGCTTACAGCCACTATTTTGCATCCTTCTTCATGAAGTATCCTAGCTGCGTTCCATCCAACGCTTCCGAATCCTTGTACGGCAACGAGAGCGTCCTTCATTCTGGTTTTCAAGTGTTTTGCGGCTTCTCTTATACAAAACACGACGCCACGTGAAGTTGCATCCTCCCTTTGCTTGAATCCACCAACGATTGGCGGCTTTCCCGTGACAGCCTCGGGAACACGATATCCTTTAAACTGGCTATAAGTGTCCATAATCCAAGCCATGGTCTGCCCATTTGTATATACATCTGGAGCTGGTACGTCCCTGTACGGTCCGATTAAATCTAGAATCATTGTTGCGTATCTTCGGGTAAGGTGTTCCAGCTCTCTGAGTGACATCTGTTTTGGATTGCAACTCACTCCGCCCTTTGCTCCTCCGTAAGGAATGTTAACTATGGCGCATTTCCATGTCATCCACATGGCCAAGGCAGTAACTTCGTCTCGACTAACGCTTGGGTGATAGCGAACTCCGCCTTTGAATGGTCCGCGTGCGTCATTATGTTGCACTCTGCACCCTAAGAATACTTGTACTTGTCCATTGTCCATCTTGACAGGGATCGAAACAATCAGCGATCTTTTGGGATACTTGAGAATGTTGTGAATCCCCTTGTCCAAGTTCAATCTTTCAGCTGCGCCTTCCAACTGCTTTAACGCTGTGTCTAAGGGGTTGGGCTTTTCTTCGTTCATTTGGGCAAGCTCCTTATTTTGCATTTTCAGAGATGTATAAACAATAATAATCTTCGACGAAACCTTATAAGACGTTGCTCACTCTGGAACTGCTTCTTTTCTAAGGTAAACCTGCGACTGCAGCTTCAAAAACCGTCTTCACAATTTCCGAAACACTGTTCAGCTGTCCACTGAAAAGTCCGATGGCTAGAAAAGTTGTGCCCAGAAGCAGAAGAAGAGAACCGATGACTCTTTGCTCTGAGATATCCATGCTGAGCATTCTCCGTTGCTAACGATTATTATGTGAAGACTATTTAAGGAAAACGATTTCCAGCCTCTTGCACCTTTGCTTTTGCGGGCAGAGAAAAGAAAGAGATAAAGCTGATGTTCATATAGAACTGGATAGAGGAGAAGGAAAATTGAGAAGGGAACATGCTTCTGGAATAATGCTAATGGTGCTGCTTACTTGTTCGTTAACGTTGGCGTTTAGCATTCAACCAGTTGAAACACAACCTGTAACATGGTTTGTAGATGATGATGGATCAGCAGATTTCCCCACAATACAAGAGGCTATAAATGCAGCAAACCCAGGTGACACGATTATCGTTTACAGTGGAACATACCATGAGCATGTAACCGCTAACAAATCTCTAACGCTTACTGGCGAAGACAAAGGCACTACAATAATCGATGGCGATCTAAATGGAACTGCTGTCCAAATAGTTGCAGACAGTGTTCAAGTCAGCCAATTCACAATCCGAAATGGATACGATGGTATTCTCATGCGCGCAAGCGGAAACACGATTTCCGACAATAACATCACTTGGAACACAGGTGAGGGCCTAGACATAGAGAACTCCGCAAACAATGTCATATCCAACAACCTGATAAGCTTCAACGATTGGGAAGGCGTCTACATGTCAAACACAACCAACACTATCATAGAAGGTAACACAATAACTTCAAACAATCTGACTGGAGTAAATATGCAGGCGTCTTATGATAATTCCGTCTGCGAGAACACACTTGGTAACAACACAAAATTTGGAATTCGTCTGGATGATTCCAACAACATCTCAGTTACCGGAAACACCATCTCTTGGAACGAGCAAGCAGGAATCAATTTTTTTAATCTCACCAATAGTGAGTTTTTTCATAACAACCTATTTAACAACACTGACCAGGTAAATAGTGATGATTCACCTAACGTTTGGGATAATGGTGCTGAAGGAAACTATTGGAGCGATTATAATGGCACTGATTTCTACAGTGGTCCAAGTCAGAATGAGACTGGTAGCGATGGTTTAGGAGACGCATTATACAGCATTGACGCAAACAATCAAGACGTGTATTCCTTTATGGGTCCAATTGGCTTGTTTGACGCTGGCACTTGGGACGGTGCATCATACAATGTGAACGTAGCCAGCAACTCCACAGTCTCAGAGTTTCAGCTGGACAATGTAGAGAATATAATAAGCTTCAACGTTACTGGTGACACAGGCTTAGGCTTTTGCAGAGTTACCATTCCGAATGTCATCATTCAGGACTTATGGCAGTTGGGACATATCGTTCTGGTTGACGGAGAAGAACCACTCACAGCGGCGAGTTGGACAGATGAAACGTATACCTACATTTACTTCACATATCTCCACTCGGAACATGAAGTAGTAATTCGAGAACTGGATATTACGCCCCCTGAAATTTCCATCCTGTCGCCAGAAAACAAGGCATATTCCACAAAGGATGTTCCATTAACTTTTACTGTAAGTGAACCGACCGTTTGGATTGGATATAGCCTGAATGGTCAAATTAATGTCTCTATTACTGGCAACATTACTCTTGTTGATTTGCCTGATGGAGTTCACAGTCTATCAATCTATGCCAATGACACCTTGGGGAACATGGGCTCTTCTGACGTGGTTTTCACAATTGACACGTTACCGCCTGATATTGCGATTCTATCGCCTAGGAACATGACTTATGGAACAAGCTCTATTTCTTTGAGCTTCACTGTTGATGAACCAACCTCTTGGATCGGCTACAGTCTGGACGGACAGGTGAACCAGACGGTAACTGGAAATACAACTCTTTCAGGATTGACCAATGAATTACACGACATAATAGTCTATGCGAATGACACGGCAGGAAACATTGGTCTCTCGGATCAGATCTATTTCACAGTCTTAGATGTTACTCCTCCCGATATCTCAGTTTTGTCACCCGAGAACAAGACTTACGTGACAAATGAGATCTCGTTGGATTTCGCAGTGGATGAATCAGTAACATGGATGGCCTACAGCCTTGACAACGAAGCTAATGTGACCATCACTGGAAACATGACTCTGTCTGAACTGGCCGAGGGCTCGCATAGCCTAACGGTTTATGCAAACGATACGGCTGGAAACAATGGAGCCTCTGAAACAGTCTACTTCACCATAGAAACTCCTGTGGATGTTTCTCCCATATGGTGGATTGCTCTCATAATAGTGATAGTAGCAGTAAGTGCACTCGTTCTACTCTATTTCGCAAAGATCAGGAAGCAAAGAAAACCTAACTGACTGCGCACACAGATTATTCAGGCATTCATTGGAATTTTAGGGTATAAAAAGTGTAAAACTGATGATGAAGGTTAGCGGTATTCCCACAACGAGAGACAAGATGTAAGCGAGAAACACTCTTCCCACAGGAATCTTGTGCAATTCTTTCATACCCATGATTGATATTGCCATTGACCATATAACGGCAATCAGATTTATGATTGGTATCCATCCTAGAAGAAGCGCTGGAGTGCTACCGTATGCCATTGCTTTCATCGTTTGCCCAACTCCCTCTCTTCCCCCAACAGCATAAACCCACATATGCATCCACAAACCTCCAACGAATACGCCAACTAATCCACCTATGAAGAAGGCTATTGTCATTATCGCCACCATTTCAATCGGTGGTGTGATTGATAGTTCAAGAGCCGGAGCCAGAACTCCTATTTGAAACAAAGCAAGGAAAGACTCCAACAACCACAATATCAAAGCAAAGGTGACCGCTACAGCTACTGCGCTCAATATCGCAAATATCGTAACAAAATTTGTGAAATAACCAATTGACTCAGTCCAATCCTCATTCTCTACAGTCTTGAAAGCCTCTGTTGGAGAAAGCATGAAACTTGGAGCTTTTCCCCAGAAAACTCTAACCTGTCCCCATAGCGTACGCAATCTCTTCTTCATCGGTGGTGGTTTGTATTCATACTTTTCCCATTTCTTGTAGTGTTTATCGCACAGAAGAACTCTCATCCCACTGTAAGATCTATATTTATGTGTGGCTTGCTCGTTGCATCCTGTCTCACTACATTTATCCATGGCCCACCACTTGCACGTCTTTTTACCACGCAAATGCATTCTATATGCTCAGGTCTATACAACTTTCTCCTTAAATCACTTAGGATAGGGAATAATATGCCTTCGAAAAAGATGCTCCAATGTTCTTCAGAAAACAGAAATAAGACGCTAGAAGAAAGCATGCGCAATCATGTGAAAGCCAAACGAAATACACAGATTACGTATGCAATGGAGATATCCCGCAAACTCCCCATTTTTTCTTGGTTTATTTAAACCATCTACGCGTGCAGTAGTTCAGCATCGTTAGCCAACAGTCCATTAATCGTTGGTTTGCTCTTCGTCGCGCGCGCATTCTTTATCTCAAAGCTCAGCTTCCTAGGGAGATTTGAGTTATGGTGTAGAGATATTCTCTGCAAAGCCTCCAGAGACTGATACCACAAGTTATTTTAGCAAGAGATGCACATTGAGTTGTACCCGAAGTAATTAGGAACGATTATGAAGAATGGTGATAGAAATGGGTGTAGATTGGGTTTACAAATGTGATTGCCATGGTGAGCCTCACCATGATCATGAAGTTCAGAGGACGGCGAGGAGACATTGGTGTTTATAGGGCACGTGACCAAGACAGACAAGGGTTATGCTGTCCCCCACTTTCACTTCGGACAAATTTGGACTGCACAGGAGAAGACAAACATCAATAACAATGCTGAAACCCAGTATCCGTGCATAATCGAGGTTAGAGGAAAGCCAACATATGAATTTAATTGCATTGGCTTTGCTTTCGACATGGGGAAGTCTTGGATCAACCCTGACCAAGTCGAAAAGATACTTGAGGATAACGAGTTTGAAAAAAAGAATGCACCCAAAGCTGGAGATGTGATAGTATATAAAAAAGGTGGTATAATTCAACATGCTGGAGGAGTGCTTAAAGTGGATACTAGTGGAAGTGCTACTCAAATTTTGAGCAAGTGGGGGGCCTGGGGACTCTACTTGCATCCCCCGAATTGTGTTCCCAGCATTTACGGCACTGACCTATCGTTCTGGCGCCCAGGTAAGTGTCCCCTCAAATCAGCAACCTTAGGAACGATTTTCATGCCAGTGGTGAGTTCTCTGAGGATGTACAGAGATGAAGCGGTGTTGCCGTCATCATTTGGAGATACGTTCAGGACGATGCTGTCCGCATACTACAGGTTTGCTCCTACTGTAGCTAGAGGCATCAGGAAAAGCAATTGGGCTAAAAGGATATTCAGGTATCTCGTTGCTTATCCTTTCATATCTATGCTGAGGTTACTTGTATTCTTCAAGGAGCTGACCAGCAGAAGTTTAGGAGTTGATTGAAACTTTGGCAAAAAAGATACGGCCTCTAATCTCAAAACTGGAAGACCCAAAATATACGAGCGGTGTATACCTCGCAAGTGGTCCTGGCACAGTAAGAGCTATCATCGAAGGCTATCCAGAAATAAACAGGCTGGTTGAGGAGGGTTCAGCTTCGGCTGAACTTCTCGTAGAGAAGTTCAAGGAAGCGCCTTCAAGGACTAATGATATCACTCTTTGCTGCTTTGCGGTTGTAATAGAGAAAGTGAAATATCTGCCAGCAGTTTCCATTCTCACTGAGTTCCTGAAGAAATATGATGAGGGAATCGTGGACGAACACGAGCTGAAGACTCCACTTTGGTCTCCGCATTTCGTCAATCACACGCTGAAAATCCTTACAGATCAAGTAGATGCTAACAAGAGGTATTACACTTACTACAAAAGACAGAGAGAGGAAACGGTAAGACGTTCTCAGGCTTGGCTCAAGAAACGGGAAGGAAGAGCCTAAACAGAACTAGAATCCTGCCATCACAATTCCAGCGTCACGTATGTGTAAGGCTCCACTGGTTAGAAGATATCACTAGTTGAAACCTGTGGCAGTGGAGATATCTCCCGCAAACGCCCCATTCTTGCTCTGACACGCGCGCATTCCTAGAAATCAGTTATAAAGCAGAACTCGTAAACTGGTTGTATTAGAGGGAGATTCGATGGTTAGCAAAAGGCAAGGAAAGCCCATGATGCAAGAAATCTTGGAACGCTACAGTCTCGTTGAAAAGAACCCACGGCTTTGCAAACGTCCACCATCAGAACAGGACTTGAAAACAAAGTTTGTCGTTCCTATGCTACAAGCGTTGAACTGGGATGTCTATGATTTCAATCAAGTAAGAGAACAGAAGAACTTCTTCGGTCTTCTTCCAGATTATGAATTGAGGGATGACCATGATAAAATCATCCTAGTTGAAGTCAAGCCAACTTCTGCATACGACAAGTTGAGAAACGACCTGAAGAAATACAGTGATAGTCCAGAGGTTCGCAAGGAAGCTGCAATAGTTTTATTGACGACTTTCAAGGATTCCAGAATCTGCACGCTAGGCAAGAAGAAGGGTGTGAGAACGTTGGAAATCTCTTGCGCTCATTACATCTCCGATTTTGACAAACTCTGGAACTACTTGTCGAACAGTGAAGAAGGATTCAAGACTCGAACTTATGAAAAGGCTCTCGCTCCACGACGTCGCTAAAGAGTAGAATCTAGCTTAGGAGTTACGTAACAAGGAGAAACACGAGCGGACTTTCTTTCACTATCCAAAAATCTCATTTTATACTTGTTTTTTTGTGATATTACAGTTTATATATTTGTTCTGTTGATTATGAGTGCGTGAGGTATGAAATAAGCAATGGGTTCAAAAACTACAGGCGAGTTCGCTGCACGCAGGATGCAGAACAAGAGGAAGCATTTCCGATGGAGCGACATCTACTACAAACGGAGAATGCTGAGACTAGACGTTAAATCTGACCCGTTAATGGGTGCACCTATGGCGCGAGGCATCGTCTTGGAGAAAGTTGGCATCGAAAGCAAGCAGCCCAACAGCGCCATTCGTAAATGTGTGCGCACCCAACTTATCAAGAACGGCAGACTTATCACAGCTTTTCTGCCCGGTGATGGAGCCCTTAACGTGGTAGACGAACACGACGAAGTTCTCGTTGAAGGAATTGGAGGCTCACGCGGCAGAAGCATGGGGGACATCCCAGGCGTTAGGTGGAGAGTTATTACAATCAACGGGGTCTCACTCAAAGAGTTAGTTTTGGGTAAAAAACAGAAGCCTATGCGCTAGTTAAGCCTTTGAGGTGACATCTTGAGCAAAACACAAAAACCGGAACTCAAACTCTTTGAAAAATGGCCCTTTGAAGAGATTGAAGTGAAAGACCCAGGGCTAAAACGCTACATATCGCTTAGACCTGTACGTGTTCCCCACACCATGGGAAGGCATGAGCATAGAAGATTCCACAAATCCAATGTTAACCTTGTTGAACGCTTCATAAACAACCTAATGCAACCGGGAAAACACGCAGGCAAGAAGACCAGAGTCATCAACGCAACGCGAAACGCTTTTGAACTGATTCACCTGCGAACTGGACAAAACCCCATCGCAATACTTGTCAGAGCTGTGGAAAATTCCGCACCTGGTGAAGACACGACGAGGATCAGCTACGGAGGCATCGCTTACCACTTGGCCGTAGACATAGCACCCCTAAGACGTGTTGACCTTGCACTGCGCTTTCTAGCTGAAGGTGCCAGAAAATCTGCGATGCACAATCCGCGCTCATTAGAGGAATGTCTAGCCGAAGAACTAATTTTGGCTGCAAACGGCGACGTCAAAAGTAATGCAGTCGCACAACGACATCAAATGGAAAGAATCGCAAGAGCCTCACGTTAAACGTCGCTTCTGCTTCATTTCATATGCAGTTCTACAATGTCTCTGTCTTCAAGAGTAAAAGATGTGCCCAC
Organism: Candidatus Bathyarchaeota archaeon; assembly: GCA_050115935.1. Taxonomy (GTDB): domain Archaea; phylum Thermoproteota; class Bathyarchaeia; order Bathyarchaeales; family Bathyarchaeaceae. The sequence continues at coordinate 15,167 of JASFPO010000012.1, forward strand.
TCTTTGAGGACTGAAACGCAGGCGCTTGGCCCAAATTTTCGCGTAAGAGAAATGTCTGTAAAAATCTGAGTGAACTAGTTTCGCCAGATCCACAATTGTGGCATCTCTTTTCAAGATGAACGGCCTAGGAGAAGGCTCCTTCTTAGCTGGCTCTTTTGTGTAAACACGAATGATATTTAACGCCTCAAACAATTCTGCTCCCAGCGTTTCGAAACCAAGTAAGCTCTTGCAAGAGACAGCCAAAAGCGGGTATTTGTCACCTAGAAATGTTTTCAACCTATCTAGGTTTTTGTCTGCCTTCGCAGTGTCTGTTTTGTTGGCCACTATTATTGCAGGTCGGTAGATCGTACTTTCAAAGATGGCGTCTTCCACATCATCTAGTGTGGCTTCTCCATGAATTTTCACGATTGCATCCTGAAGACGGTAGCCCTTCAATAATGCTTCAACCTCTTGTATAGTGCAGTCAACTAGTCGTCCGAGCAGAATTATACGTAAGCTTGCGCCGACATGTTTTCTTTCAATTTCCACTCTTGCACGCGGCTTCTGCGTTAAGATTCGGGCCTTTTCTAGCTCACTCAAAACCAGTGACAACTGCTCACGTGGATCTTGGGACAGGTCAACCATCAAGATGAGTCCGTCAGCGTTGCGAGCTAGCCCCAATGTTTGGAGACCCCAAGCTTCGCCGTTTGTAGATCCCTTGACTAGTGCTGGTGCTTCCACAAGTTGGAACTGAAGATCTTCATGTTGAAGCATTCCGGGCACAGGCTCTCGAGTTGTGTAAGAATAGTTCGAAACCTCCACTTTTGCGTTTGTAACCGAAGTCAACAGGCTGCTTCGACCAACCTTCGTTGGACCCAAGATGACGATTTGAGCTGCTCCTTCTTTTTCTATGAAGAATCCTGGACCACCTCGCCCAACCTTACGCCTGCGAGTTTCGTCGATCTCTCTACGCAACGTGGCAATTTGACGCTTAACTTGAGCGCAAAGACGTGAAGTACCCTTATGTTTAGGAATCAAACTCAAGAATTCCTGCAACTTTCCAAGCTTTTCCTGCGGCCTTCTCGCCAAGGAAGCCTCGTTCCACTTCTTTTTAGCTTCAACAGTCAGATTAGTGGGCATAGAGCAACCGCAACCAAACAGATAATTTGGCAAGCGACGCTAATATAACTTGACACTATTCCATGCCTTGCAAGAAAGCCCTCACATTCTTCCCCAAAACTGCGTGATTGTAGCCGCCTTCTAGAACCGCATATCTTCTCCCAACGCACTCTTTCAAAGCGGATTCCCTTATCATCTTTCCAATCGTGAAATAATCACTAGTTGTGAGCAGTCCACCCCAGTCCTGTTGATGTCTATCGAATCCAGCTGAAACCGCAAGTATGTCGTAACCTCTTTGACGTTCAAGAAACTCGGAGAGATTGTCAAGATAGTTTCTCCGGTTCATGCCATCCACATGAAAGTAGGCAATATCAGAGTTTCCAGCAAAAATGTTGGCCGTACCGTCTCCAAAATGCAAGTCAAAATCTACGACCAACGCCTTTCTGACTTTGCCACTTTGCCCCAGCTTTTCTATGGAGATAGCCAAGTTGTTGAAATAGCAGAAGCCCCAACTAGAGTCTCTGCTTGCGTGATGTCCCGGCGGTCGAATCAACCCAAAAGCAGGTTCACCTTCCATGGCAATTTCTGAAGCCCTAATTGCTCCGCCAACAGCTAACAACGCAATTTCACAGGTTAAGGGATGAGTTTTCACGTTTTCAATGTGGTTTTGACCGTGAACAAGGAGCACATCTTCTTCACTGGCAGGCTCGGGCGAGACGAAGTCAAAATGGTTCTGCAGCTCATTATGGATACTTTCTATTCTACCAAGCTGTGCCGCTGGATCAGAAGCGTACACTTCACAGTATCTTTCATGATAGGCAACTTTCATTTGACAAACCTTAGTGCTAAGTCATTAACTAATAAATCCCAAATCTATTAAATCACCTGATGAATAGCCCCAAAAAAGAAGTGAAAGCTTGTAAATCTTACTAAACGTCTAGGGAGAAGGTTTCTCAAACTTCAAGGTTTGTGTTTCTCTGTAGATTTCTTGCCATCTTCCAAACTGACCCAGTATTTCACTCACCCACTGATTCACTCGAATCGAGATTTTGTGATCTGCATTGTCGCATTTCACTCTAAATGAGTAAACGATGGCGATCCATTTGTTCCAGCCCGACCTTGTTTCCGAGATTGAAATCGCTTGTTCTCCGTCGATGTCGACAAACAGCTGTACGATGCCGTCGTAAGGGCTGTTCCGCGCTTCTGAAGCGACAATCTTCTCACATTTCTCAGATGACATATTGAATTTCACATTTTGTTGCTCAATGTAGGGAGATGGATGGAAAAGGTTACTTTCGGGTGGTTTCACGTAGGCATTGTATTCAACGATCAGAAAGGCATCGTTTCCTTTCATCGGATGGTGAGGATTCTCGTTGGGGTTGTAATCGCTAAACCTGAACACCACCTTCTAAGATGCAATCCACTTTGCTGCATGAGTCAATTATTTGGAGAAATCGAACAAGTTGCTTTGGCGGGGTTCCGTTCTTTCGGTTTTCTCGGCTTCCTCGATTTCTTTTCTCTTCTCAGTCTCGGCTTGAATTTTCTTTGCTGCTTCTTCCGTCCTTCCAGATTCTATCTTCTTTGGTTCTTTCTTTTTCTCTACCACTTTTGTCGTTCCTTGCGGAGTTTTTGCTCCAGTCTTAGGGGTTCTCTTCTTGACTACAGCTTGGGCTTTAGCTTCTTTTTTCTTGGGACGTTTAGTCTTGGGTTTATCAGTAGTAGATTCAAGTTTTGAGAGAACTCGCATATAGCCTGCCCATGCTGCGAAGTAGCCGCGGTCGTAGTCTGCGTGAAGCTTGTTTTTGGAACTTCTCAGAAATTCCCGTCTATAGTCTTTTAGTTCATCTTGATCTTTCCAATTCAGGTTCGACAGGAAGGCGTATCTGTCGTCATTGCTTTTCTGAGCCAGAAGCATGCCTCTAAGTGCCTGGAAATAGCCTGTGTTCCACTCGGTTCTCGATATCTTCTGTCTCAACCTAAGAAGCACACGTTCAGCTTCTGCAAATCTTCTCGCTGTGATAAGTTGGAAAAATCGGGTAACATAAACAGAAGGAATCGGCGGCATCGCTATCGTCTTCTTCGGACTGGTTGATCTTCCTCACTTACGTCCTCAATTCCGCCTTCTGAAACCCTAAACACACGTTCTCCCTCAGGCAGATAAGGACTAGAGACCAAACGAGCAATCCTCACTGGTCCACGTGCAGACTTACGCAAATACACTCTCGTATGGCTTGTGTGCGCGACAACATGACCGCCGATAGGGTGAACAGCGTTTCCAAAGAAGACATCTGGCTTAGACATCACCTGATTCGTTACTACAGCAGCCGCGTTGAAAGCCCGAGCCAGGCGAATGAGCCTGTGCATGTGTTTGTTAAGCTTTTGCTGCCTTTCAGCCAGCATCTCTCTGCCCAAATATTCGCTTCTAAAGTGGGAAGTAAGCGAGTCAATGATGATGAGGCGAATTTTATTCTCTTTTATGATAGTGTCTGAGTTTTCTAGAAGGAACATCTGATGGTCCGAAGTGTAAGCCTCAGCGACCATGATGTTTTTCACCACACTTTCAGGGTCCAAACCTAGGTTTTGAGACATCTGCACAATACGTTCTGTTCGAAAGGTGTTTTCAGTGTCTAAGTAGAGAACGCCACTGTTCAATCCTCCATGCTCAGGGGGTAGCTGCACATTTACACAGAGCTGGTGACACACTTGACTTTTGCCGCTTCCATATTCTCCGTAAAATTCTGTGATTGTTTGAGTTTCCAATCCTCCACCTATGAGTTCGTTTAGGGATTTACTTCCAGTGGATAAACGCGACACTGTTTGACGCTGTCTTAGTAGTTCATCAGCACGGACAAAGGAGAGCGAAATTGAAGATCGTGCCGTTCTTATAAGCTCTAAGGCCTTCTTCTCACCGATACCTGCGGACTCCAGCTCTCTTGCAGCAGCTGTGGCTAAAGACTCAATCGTGTTGAATCCTAACTCTCGCATTTTCTGCGCAGTCGCAGGACCTACTCCAGGAAGATCTTCTAGGTTTTCGTATTTCTTTTCTTGTGTTTCAGTTTCCTCTTCCACAGCCATTTTTCGCCCTTCAATAATCTCCAAACAGATTTGACTGGAATTCGTATTTAAGTTGCACGCACGTAGAGATAAAATGTTCTATGAGAGAGCCCACTGAAACTAAAAATCTGTGAAGCAAAAAAGGTATAAGGTTGATCTTTCAATTCCTATGCTCTTCACGGAGGAAGCACGTTGGATATTGGAAACCTTATTGAAGATGTAGCTTTCAACCTCCTAAGGTTGGCTGTCATCCGGCTGCCTTCAGATGTGAAAGAGGCGCTTCAAAAAGCCTACAAGGAAGAAACAAGCGAAGCGGGCAAGGTCAACCTAAAAGCCATTTTGACCAATGTTGAATTCGCTGAAAAACTGAACACGCCAATTTGCCAAGACACCGGCACAATAATCTTCTATGTCAAAGCTGGGGCGAAAGCCAAAGGTCTAGAAAAAGTCGAAACCGCCTTGCTCATGGCAACCAAGAGGGCAACGAAAGAAGTGCCATTACGCCCAAACGCAGTAGACCCATTTACTCGGAAAAACTCAGGTGACAACACTGGCAGATTTATCCCATACATAAATTGGGAAGTCACAGATGGAGACAGCATTGAAATTACAGTCCTTCCAAAGGGAGGAGGCTCAGAAAACGTCTGCGCCTTAGGTATGATAACTCCTGGCGAAGGCGTTAGAGGCTTGAAAAAGTTTGTTCTAGACACCGTGATAAGAGCTGGCGCTAAGCCTTGTCCACCAAACATACTAGGAGTTGCCGTAGGAGGAGGAGCCGACATAGCTATGAAGACGGCAAAAAGACAACTCTTAAGACCCCTCAATCAACCTAATCCCAATCCAGAACTAGCGCAGCTGGAGAAGGAGCTTTATGAAGCTGCAAATTCAACTGGAATCGGACCGATGGGGCTCGGTGGCAGATTCACGGTATTGGGTGTTAAAGTTGACTATGCTCATCGTCATCCAGCCTCCTATCCAGTTGCAGTTGCTTATCAGTGCTGGGCAGCTAGGAGAGCTTCGGCTCGCATCAACGCTGATGGAACAGTAGATTATTTGACCCATGAAGTGAGGTGAAGAGATATGGCTGTTTTTAAGTTGAAGACTCCGATTTCCGAGGAAGAGATAAGGAAGTTGAAGGTGAACGATGTTCTCTATGTTACTGGCACCATAGTTACGGCGCGCGACGCAGCTCACAAACGAGCACTAGAATACAATAAAGACGGAAAAGCATTGCCCATTAACCTCGAAGGACTAGCAGTTTTCCACTGCGGACCCATTGTGAAGAAAGAAGACGACAGATGGATAATAGTTGCAGCAGGTCCGACGACAAGCACTCGCATGGATCAGTTTGAAGACGAATTCATGAAAAACTTCAAAGTCCGAGTTGTCATCGGGAAAGGCGGAATGGGCAAGAGAACCACAGACGCCATGAAACATTATGGAGCTGTTTACGGAGCATTCACCGGCGGAGCAGCAGTCCTCGCAGCCAAAGCTATAAAGCAAGTCAAAGCTTTGGAATGGTCTGATCTGGGAACGCCAGAAGCCTTGTGGATTCTAGAGGCTGAAGAGTTTGGTCCACTAACGGTAGCAATTGATTCACATGGAAACAACCTTTTCGAGGAAGTCAAAAAGAAAGTGGAAGAAAAGAAAGCGAAGGTTTACGAAAAACTAGGCGTTGCAGCGTAGAATCTGTTACGGCAACGACATTGCGCCATTTTCCTCAGCCTACTCACGCAGGAGGATTCTGGCAACTACGTTTTTCTGAATCTCTGTAGTTCCTTCATAGATCGCTGAGATCCGAACATCACGATAGTAGCGTTCAATATCATAGTCTGCCAAGTAACCGTAACCGCCAAAGATTTGCATGGCCTCACTTATCACCCTCATAGCATTTGTTGTCGCTACAGTCTTCGCCATACAAGCCCACTTGGGAATAATCTTTCCTTGATCCACATGCCACGCTGCCTTGTACACCAAAAGCCTCGCAGATTCAATGTCCAAAGCCATGTCAGCCAACTTGTGCTGAATCACTTGAAAATCGGAAAGGCGCCGTCCAAACTGCGCCCTCTGCTTGGCGTACTTCAATGCACGTTCAAAGGCCCCTTGGGCCATGCCCACGGATTGCGCTGCAATATTTATTCGCCCCAAGTCTATGAACTCTAGGAAGTGATAGAAACCCTTGTTTTTCTCGCCCAGAAGCGCTTCCTTAGGTACATGCACGTCACTAAATGAGTATTCTCCTAGCAGCGATGCTCGAATTCCCATCTTTCCTGCAAGCTCATTACTGTCAAATCCCGATGTTCCCTTCTTGACTATGAATAAAGTCTGACCCTTGTGTCTCGCTTCAGGATCTGTCTGACAGAGAACAACTGCATAATCGGCAATGGGAGCATTTGTTATCAGAGTCTTTGCACCATTAATCACATATTCATCTCCATCCTGCACAGCACTTGTGTCCATGATAGTAACGTCGCTTCCATGGGCGGGTTCAGTGAAGGCTCCGGCAGACAACCATTCACCTTTAGCTGCCTTGGGCAGATATTCTCTTTTCTGCTCTTCCGTGCCATATTCAAATATCAAATCAGTTCCGAAGAGGCCAGTGAACATAGCTGATCCTAGTGTTGAATCAGCTCTGCAGAACTCCTCCTGAATCAGCACGTTCTCGAGCAGGCCTAAGCCCTGACCTCCATATTTCTCATCGAAATAGCAGCCGATGAACCCCAACTTAGCCGCTTTTCTGTAAATGGCCGTAGGAAATTCGTGTTTTTGGTCAAACTCCCTTGCTGTTTCAGGTTGAAATTCGCCTTCTGCGAACTCCCGCGCTGCGGTCTTGATGTACTTCTGCTCCTCGGCTAGTTCGAAATTCAATTGTCTTTACCTCTCTCAATGCATAAACGCATTTCTTCTATCCTTTCATTTCAACTAGTTTGTCCTTCAAGGTCGGAACTATCTTGAAGAGGTCCTCGACGACACCATAGTCGGCTACGCCAAAGATAGGTGCCTTGGGATCTTTGTTTACTGCAATAATCAAGTCTGAGCTTTTCATTCCGAGAACATGCTGAAAGGCACCGCTAATTCCGAGAGCTATGTAAAGCTTTGGCTTAACAGTCTTTCCTGAAGAGCCCACCTGACGATCGTTAGGAAGCCATCCTTTATCCACGATGGGGCGTGAGCACGCCAAAGCTCCTCCGAGGGTTCTTACCAGCTCCTCTACTGGAGGAATGTTAGTCTCATCTTTTATTCCACGTCCAATTCCTATGAGCACTTCTGCAGCTGTTATGTCAACCCCGCCTGGAGGAGGCAAGACATATTCAATGAAACGTTTTTTCATTGTTTCCTCAGAGAGAGGAGAAGGCTTTTCGATAATTTCTCCGTTCATGGGCGCTACCTTTTCAACTGCAAAGGTTGCTTGGCGAACAGTTGCAATGTAGCTCTCTGCTTTGCGAAGCATTGCTTTGACGTTTACTTTGCCGCCATACATCTGACGTGTCACAGTTAATGTCTCATCTTCGAATTCCATATCTATGCAGTCCGTTGCCAAAGGTGCATTCAATGAAACAGCAAGACTGGGAGCCAATTCCACACCGAAAGAGGTGTGCCCAATCAAGATCAGTGATGGCTTATGTTCCTTAATGAGGTGAGACAACACCTTTTGATAGGTATCTGAGTTGAAATTCTCCAACTTGGCGTCTTCAACATGCAAAACTTTTTTTGCAAAGTCCGAAAGAGTCTTGGCATGGTTCTTGACATCTTTTCCCAAAAGCACTACTGTTAGCTCTGCATTTGTCTTTTCAGCCAGCTTTCTGCCTTTGGTCAACATCTCGAAAGTTATGTCTCTAATCTGTCCCTGTCTGTGCTCTGTCAAAACAAAGACTTCACTCATCTTAGACCAACCCCCTCGCTTTGAGGATTTCAGCAATTTTCGTAGCTATTTCTTCTGGGCTTCCTTTCAAGAATTCTGCCTGTTTCTCTACAGGTGGCACGTACATCTTTTCCATTTTTATCCATGATCCCGCCTGACCGACTTCGTTTTCGCTCAAGCCTACTTCAGCCAATCCAAGGATTTTTATCTCCTTCTTCATGGCCTTTCTTGTTCCCATTATAGAAACGTAACGAGGTTCATTGATTCCCGTTTGAATCGCAAGCACAGCAGGCATTTTTACTTCAAGAATTTCCTCTAGGCCACCTTCTAGTTCACGGTTGACTTTGGCAACTTCATTGTTCAACTCGATTTTTTTGACCATGGTGATGTGGGGAATTCCAAGAAGCTCTGCAAGTATTGGACCTACCATTGCGTATCCGTCGTCGCCTGCTTGGGCTCCGGTCAACACTAGGTCGAAGGGCGTATCCTTAATGACTTTTGAGATAATTTTGGCAATGACGTAGCCGTCAGACCCTTCAAACTTTGGGTCAGTAAGCCTTATAGCTTCGTCAGCTCCCCTGGCCAAACATTTTCTTAATGTACTTTCTGCGTCTTCGGAACCCACGGTTATGGCAGTGACAGTGCCGCCTAATTTTTCTTTGAGGAGCACCGCTTCCTCCAGAGCGTAGTCATCCCATTCGTTAATGTCGAAAACCAGATCAGTCTTTTCTATAGTTTTTCCCGTATTGTCGATTTTTATTTCTGCTTCAGCAGTTTCGGGAACATGTTTCACGCAGACAATTATGTTCATAATCTTTTTTCTCCTTGGATACCTAATTTCTCTTTGACTTTGTTACGCTTTTCTATAGTGATAGGGCCGAATTTTTTAATTCTTTCTGTAAACATGGTGAACAAATCTGCCGCTTTTTTGTAGACGGGTAAGGGTACATAGCTGTAGCGGACCCTCATGCTCTTTATTCCAAGCTCTTCAAGGGGGCGGCGCATCTCAATCATTCGTTTCTTAGTGAAGTGTTCGTCTATGTCCTCTTGTCCCTCGATTACTAATACGCCGTCAGCTCCGAACGCAAAGGCGTGAAGTAGGTGTTTTAGACCGATGATGGCTGTGGAGGGAACCGCCACTATCCGAATGTTTTCCGGGTAGTTGACTCGGTCAAGTCCCAAGAAGTCCATGCCGGTATATCCCACATTCTTGTCTACGAAAGCGACAATTCTGACTTCATCAGGCTCCTTGTCCACGAGTATGCCTCTAAGGGTAGCGATGATCTGTCTGTTTGTTGAATTCTTGAAGTCGATGGCGTCCCTTGGACAAACGGGAATGCATGCTCCGCAACCATTGCAGACAAATGGGTTAATCTCAGCCTTTTTGGTCCCCATGGTTATGGCGTTGACTGGACAGACTGGAACGCAGACACCGCAACTATCGCAGAGGTCTTTGATTATAAAGGCTTTTTCCGGGCTGGTAGTGATATAGTCTCCTTTGAGGAAAAGTGAAGCCTTTGCAGCAGCACCTAAGGCATCGGAAACTGTGTCGCGAACATCCTTTGGGCTTAGGGCGCATCCACATGCGAAAACTCCTGTTACAAGTGAATCTACAGGATCGAGTTTCGGATGTTTCTCAGTTATGAACCCGTCTTCGCCTAATGAGAGTTTCATCTTACCAGCAAGCTCCTTGAGTCCAGAAGGCGGAACCATGGGTGTAGCTAAGGCAACTAAGTCGAATTCGTCCTCTCCAACCTCGCCCATCAGCGTATCTTCCGCCACCAAAACGAGTTTGCCATTGTTCTTCTTCCAGATTTCGGCCACTTTGCCCCTTATGAAAACAACTCCAGCCTCTTCATCTCGCCAATAAAGATCTTCGTAGCCTTTACCAGTAGCTCTTATGTCTGTGTAATAGATGTGAACGTTGATTCCGAGCATCTTCTTGAGTACGAAAGCCTGTTTCAAAGAGTACATGCAACAGATGCGACTACAATAAGGAATGTAGTTCTTGTCTCTGGAACCCGCACACAGAATAATCGCCATCTTTCTAACGTCGCTGCCGTCAGCCTTTTTGATGGAGCCTCCTGTGGGTCCAGAGGCTGAAGTTAATCTTTCCAGATCCATCATAGTTATCACGTCTTTGTAGACTCCGTATCCATAGTTCTTGAGCATGTTTGCGTCGTAGAGCTCGTAGCCTGTAGCCATAATTATGGCGCCCACGTTCCGTTCAACTGTCTTTCCTTTGTCTTCTAGGTTTATGGCTTTGGCGGGGCACGTCTGCTCACATTTTCCACATTTCGTGCAAGCGTCAAAATCTATTACATAAGTAGAGGGTACTGCCTGAGGAAAGTCTACGTAGGCTGCCTTTCTTTCCGATAAGCCTTCGTTATATGTGTCTAATGTTGTGACTGGGCAGACTTTGGCGCATACGCCGCAGCTTCTGCAGGTCTCCGTGTCTACACCGCGAGGTTTCATGAAAATCTTGACCGTATAGTTGCCGGGGCGGCCGCTGATGCCTTGAACCTCAGAGTAAGTAAGCAGATTGACATTTGGGTTTCTTCCCACTTCTGCCATTCTTGGTGTAAGTATACACTGAGCGCAGTCGAGGGTAGGGAAAACTTTGGTCAGTTTTGCCATGTTGCCGCCTACACTTGGCTTTTGTTCCACAATGTGAACTTTATAGCCTAGATAGCCTAGTTCCAAGGCTGCAGTAATACCGGCTATTCCGCCGCCTATGATCATAATTTCCCTTGAGCTTTTCTCGCTTATGCTTTCTAAGGGCTCAAGTTCGAGGCTTCGCTCGTAGCCACCTCTTATTAAGCTTACAGCCTTTTTTGTGGCTTCTTCAGACGGTTTTGGACCGTGAGCCCATGAGGCTTGCTCCCTTATATTCACGAACTCAAGCATGTAAGCGTTTAATCCGGCTCTTTCTAAGACGCTTTGAAATGTTGGGAGATGCATTCTCGGCGTGCAGCTGGCGACTACAACGCGGTCTAAGGCTTTCTTTTTTATTGCATCAATTATTATGTCTTGGGCAGGTCTTGAACAGAGATATTTGCTGTACTTGGCGACCATAACGCCTTCCCAGCTTTTGACCGCTTCCAAAACGGCTCTTATGTCTATGACGTCGCCTATGTTTCCGCCACATTCGCAGACAAAAATTCCGATCTTCAGGATTTCTCCTCCATATTTGCCAATCTTCCGTTCTGCTTGACTTGTTGAAACTGATACACAGAGGAAAACGCTTAAAAAATCTTGCGCTTCATTGTTTCTTTCTATCAAAAAGAGAAATGGAAGATGAGCGCGCAAGAGCTTGTTCAAAAACATAAACTGCTTGAATGCATTCAATGCGGGATGTGCACAGGAAGCTGCCCAGTTGCCAGAAAAGCCAATCTGAACGTCAGAAGATACATGCGGGAAGTCTCTACAGGCGGCAGGGTGACAATACATCCTCAAGACGAGTTGTGGAGTTGCACAACCTGTGCTACTTGCGGGATTCGCTGTCCAAAAGAGATAGTTCCATATGATTTTCTAATTGACATTCGAAGCCTCGTTGTAGAAAAGGGACAGGTCGCTGCCACTCTTAGAGATGCTTTAGAAAGCGTTTTCAAGAACGGCAATCCTTGGGGGAGAATAAGAAGCAAGAGATCAGAGTGGGCTCAAGACTTCAACGTCAAACATGTGTCGCAGGGCGTTGAGTTTCTCTATTATGTGGGTTGCACACCTGCATATGACCCAAGAGCTCAAGAAGTGGCAAAAAGCCTGGTGAAATGTTTCGAAAAGACTGAAGTCAACTTTGGAACCTTAGGAAACGAAGAGAATTGCTGCGGAAACGAAGTCTACGGCATGGGCGAAAAAGGTCTGTTCGAGTTTCTCGTAGAAGAAAACATGAAAATCTTCAACAAACATAACGTGAAACAGCTTGTTACAGGCTGTCCGCACTCATATCATTCCTTCAAAAGCAGATATGAGCAAACTAGCTTCGAGGTTCTGCATCACACGCAATTGCTTGCTGACGTTATTGAAAAGGGAAGAGTTCCATTTTCAAAGGAGCTGAAAAAGACGGTTATTTACCACGACCCATGTTTCCTAGGCAAGCAAAACGGCGTTTACGACGAACCTAGAAAGGTTATTGAGAGTATTCCAGGCGTGAAACTTGTAGAGTTTGACCGTTCTAGGGAGCGAAGCCTCTGTTGTGAGGGGGGTGGAGGGAGAATGTGGGTTGACGTACCAGGTGAACGTCTCGCAGAAATCCGTGTCAAAGATGCAGCTGAAGCAGAGGCAGAAATAGTGGCAACTGCTTGTCCTTTCTGTCTCCTAACATTCGAAGACGCCGTCAAAACAACAGGCTTGGAAGGAAAAATCCAAATCATGGACATAGCAGAACTGCTCGCTAAAGCCATATAATGGCAAAGAATGGTTCATTTCGACACGTAAGGTTTAAACGTCTGTTTTATAGATTTAGGTGATTCTCTTCAAATAAGACACAAAGGGAGATCTAAAATGGAAGCATTAATCCATGATGTAGTTATTGTTGGAGCCGGCTTGGCTGGTCTGAGGGCTGCTGTCGCTTCTGCTGAGCTTAATGGCAAGATCGACGTTGCAGTGATTTCGAAGGTTTATCCGGTGCGTTCGCATTCTGTCTGCGCACAGGGCGGAACTGCGGCTGTGATGAGAGAAGGAGATTCATACGACCTACACGCGTGGGACACGGTCAAGGGATCTGATTTCCTCGCAGATCAAGACGTTGTAGAAACTTTTGTGGAGCAAGCTCCTAAGGAGATAGTCCTGTCAGAGCATTGGGGATGCCCATGGAGCAGAACTGACGATGGAAAGATAAACCAACGACCCTTTGGAGGTCACAGCTTTCCAAGGGCATGCTTTGCAGCTGACATGACAGGTTTCCATGAGATGCACGCGCTATATGGAAAAGCCACGGAATACGACAACATAACATTTTACGATGAATGGTTCGTTACCTCGCTCATCGTCAAGGATCAAGTTGCAGTAGGCTTGACGGCAATAAATCTGAAGACAGGAGAAATGCACACCTTTCGTGCAAAAGCAATCATAATGGCGACTGGTGGTTACGCACGCATTTACGAGTTCACAACGTTTTCCCACACGGCAACTGGAGACGGCATGACCATAGCCTACCGAGCTGGCGTACCTCTAAAAGACATGGAATTCATCCAGTTTCACCCCACAGGCATCGTTCCATCAGGAATACTGATAACCGGAGGAGCCCGCGGCGAAGGAGGATACCTAGTCAACGCCAAAGGTGAGCGCTTTATGAAACATTATGCGGCTGAAAAGATGGAGTTAGCCCCTCGTGACATAGTCTCTAGAGCAGAGTCAACGGAGATTCAGGAAGGCCGTGGACTAGAAGGACCATATGGACCTTACATAGCCTTAGACCTTAGACACCTAGGCGAGGAAAAGATAAACGAGAGACTGCCCCTCATACGCGATATTGCAGTGAAGCTTAGCGGAGTAGATCCAGTTGAAGAGCCTATACCTATCAGGCCGGCAGCTCACTACTCCATGGGAGGAATCGCCGCCAACATAAAAACGGAAACATCAGTTTCAGGATTCTATGCCACTGGTGAATGTGCTTGTTTGAATGTACATGGGGCAAATAGGCTGGGCACCAACTCCACAACTGACTGCCTGGTTTTTGGAGCAGTCGCTGGCGAAGAAGCGGCCAAATACGCTGTGTCAAATAGTTTTCGAGAGATTCCACGTGAAAGCGTCTCGGCAGAGGAAAGAAGAGTCTTTGACGGTATCTTGGGAAGCCAAGGTGATGAAAGAATCCCCATCATCAGAGATGAAATGAGGCAAATCATGAGTGAAAAGGCGTGGATCTATAGAAAAGAGAATGAACTTCAGAGTGCTCTTGGTGAAATGAGGAAGCTCAAGAAGAGATTCAAGAACATACGAGTTGAAGATAAAGGCAAGACGTTCAACACTGGACTCATAGGAGCTCTACAACTTGACTACACTTTGGATCTAGCTGAAGTCACGATAGCAGGTGCACTTGCAAGAAAGGAGTCAAGAGGAGCTCACTCAAGACCAGATTACCCGAAGCGAGACGATGAGAACTGGTTGAAACATACTTTGGCTTACTACACAAGAGAGGGACCCAGACTTGAGTACGCTCCAGTTACGATTACCAAGTGGCCTCCAACCAAGAGGGCTTATTAGGAGGGTTCAGAATGAGCTCTAAAGCTGAGAAAATTGTTGAATTTAAGATAAACCGCTTTGATCCCGGAAACAAGAAGCACTACGTATCCAGCTTCAAGGTGCCTGTCCGCAAAGGAACAACGCTACTCGACGCACTTATGTACATCAAGGACAACTTTGACGAGACACTTGCGTTTAGACATTCATGTAGAATGGGAGTGTGCGGAAGCTGCGGAATCATGGTCAATGGAAAACCCATGCTCGCCTGCTACACACAAGTGCTTCATCTAAACTCTGACTCTCTAATTATTGAGCCTCTCCAAAACATGCCAGTGATAAAAGACCTAATTGTTGACATCCAGCCCTTCTTTGATACATACAATAAAATCAAACCGGTTCTGATTAAGCCAGAAGAAGAACTCAGGAAGACAGAAGAATTCATCCAGTCACCCGCAGACCTAAAGAAATATTGGGACTTGACACTGTGCATAAAGTGCTCCATCTGCTATTCCGCCTGCCCCGCTGCAATAGATGCTAGATTCCTCGGACCTTCCACCTACGCCACCAACTATCGATTCATCTCCGACTCAAGAGACGAAGGTACAGATGAAAGATTGAAGCCAATGGCGGAGAACGTGTGGCTGTGCACCTCATGCAACTCTTGCACAATGTTTTGTCCGAAAGAGGTCGATTCGTCCAGTTCCATAGTTGATGAACACAGCCTTATGGTGGAAACAGGCGCCATTCCAAGAACGGTTAGAGATGTACTCACAAGCGTGGTCAAGTATCATAACCCTATGGGAACGCACCCGAGCAAAAGAGTGGAATGGGCTGAAGGCTTGAAGATCAAAACGTTTCCAACCGTTACAAAAGCTGATGTTCTATACTTT
>JASFPO010000013.1:0-27894 GCA_050115935.1 Candidatus Bathyarchaeota archaeon
TAATTGACGCAAGATACAGCTCAGACATTTTCGGAATAAAAGTTGCGAGCAAGAAATTTACATCCATAGTTTCCTCTCGCGGATGTCCATTTGGATGCAGCTTTTGTGCGTGCACAACGTTTGCTCAACGCCTTTGGAGACCACGATCTGTCAAAGACATTCTGAACGAGCTACTTTTCCTGCAAAGCGAAGGTTATAAGCAGTTCCTTTTTGTAGATGACAACTTTACACTGAACCCGAAAAGGGTAGTAGAGCTCTGCCGGAAAATAAGAAAGGAAAAGATGGAAATTGAATGGTGGTGTGATTCTCGTGTAGACAACTGCACGTATGATATGCTGAGAGAAATGGTCAAAGCAGGATGCAAACTTCTCTATTTCGGAATAGAAAGCGCGAATCAAAGAATTCTAGACTACTACAAGAAAGGAATAACTCCCGAGCAGACAATTAGCGCTGTTAAAAAAGCAAGGAAAGCAGGCATAGACGTCATAGTGGGATCGTTCATTGTTGGCGCCCCAGATGAGAACATTGGGGAGATTCAAAACACGTTGGAGTTTGCCCACGAACTCGACATCGATGTTCCTCAACTAAATGTTTTGGGCACTTTTCCAGGAACAGCCACCTGGAACGAATTAGTGGCAAAAGGCTACATTGACCCAAATATACACTGGGAAACTGGCGTTTATGTAGCAGACGTTTCACCCCATGCAGTTCCTCTCCAGACTATCCGTTCTCTCATCTATGAATACTTTCAAGCATTTTACCTGCGTCCTAAAGTGTTATTCAAAGAAATCTTCAGAACTTTCAGAAGCACCTTCAGAATGGCAGCGGTCTTCAGCAACTTAACACGGGTCAACGAGATCATAGAGATAGTGAAGCAGGAAGTCAACCCAAAATAACTCAAATAAGCCAAAGGAACATCATGCAAAAGCGGAAGAAAAAATGAATATACCAATTGCTTTAAGTACGCTTCTAAGAAAATGAAAGTTGTGACCAAAGGTGAAGTTTTCATTTGTAAATCCCAGTCCTGCGCCAGAGACCCCAGATATGGTCGTAACTGCATGGCCTCCATTGGGCATGTTGTATTGTGCGGGAGTCTTAATGAATGAGGGGATTGAGGTTTCCATACTTGATCAGGCAGCTAGAAGGTTTTCTGTGAAACAGACTCTGGACTGGGTGAAGAAGGAAAATCCAGACATTCTTGGTTTTTCAGTTTTAAACAGCTCTGCGCGAGAGGCAGCGGAGCTTGCACGACATGTGAAAGCGGATAATCCAAACCTAACAATCGTCTTTGGAAACTACCATGCAACTTTTAACGCTGAGAGAATACTCAAGAAATACCCTTTCGTGGATGTGATTGTCCGAGGAGAAGGTGAAAACACCTGTCTTGAGCTGACAAGGTGCAGAGAGAAAAACGGTGATCTGCAGGAAGTCAAGGGCATAACCTTCAAAAAGAATGGAAAGGTTACTTCTTCACCTGACAGGCCATTGATCAAGGATGTAAATGCTCTTTCCTTCCCAGATCGCAATCTGGTGGATGCTCAATACAGCTCGAGAATCTACGGGGTGAAAGTTGCCACTAGAAAATTTACCACACTTGTTTCGTCACGTGGCTGTCCTTTTCAGTGCAGCTTTTGTGGTTGCAGAAAGTTTGCTCGGGGAATTTGGAGACCCAGATCAGTTGAGAACATTATGGATGAATTAGAACATCTGCGGAGCAACGGTTATCAGCAGTTTCTCTTTGTTGACGACAATTTCACCTTAGACTTGAAGAGGGTTGTGAAGCTTTGTCGAAGCTTGAGAAAGGAACGGTTAGACATCGAATGGTTCTGTGACTCGCGAGTGGACAACTGCAGTTATGATGTGTTTAGGGAGATGGTTAAGGCTGGCTGCAGAATTATCTATTTTGGAGTGGAAAGTGCGAATCAGAGAATTCTAGACTATTACAAGAAAGGAATAACTCCCGAGCAGACAATTGGTGCTGTTGAAAAAGCTAGAAAAGCGGGTGTTGACGTAATTGTGGGGTCGTTCATACTAGGAGCCCCAGATGAAACTAGGAAAGAGATTCAGAACACATTGCGGCTGGCACACAAATTGGACATTGACGTACCTCAGTTGAACATCCTCGGAGCCTTCACTGGAACCGACCTCTGGGATGACCTAGTCGCTCGAGGATACATTGACGAAGATCAGCTCTGGGAAACTGGTGTCTACGTATCTGAAGCTTCACCCTCCGCAGTGCCTCTTGAAGAAATCAGTGAGATGATCTATGAGTATTTCCGAGCTTTCTATCTTCGTCCCAAATTGTTGCTTACAGAGATTCTGAGAACCATGAAGAGTTCTTATCGGTTTATGGGGCTGGTTAACAACATTGCTAGGCTCAACACGATTGTGAGTACTCTACGACAAGGAGTCAAGCTAGAAGAAGAACTAAGGAGTTGACGAGAACTTCCCGTATAGTAACCAGAAAACGATGCAGAACACGTGCAGGCGCAACATGTGAATCATATTAAAGTGGACAAATCTTATATTTGGACTATACTTCAGAAATAATCTTATGAATAAGAAAAAGCGAATCGGGTTGCTCACGTTCGTCATATTCATTGCCAACATGATAATAACCATTATCGACGCTGTTGTTGCCGTAGCCTATGAAGTTGTTCCAGAACAACCCTCTTTCGATTTCAACTACCTTGTCATTCACGGTCCAGTTTGGTGGAAGATTAACCCCATCATCATAATGACAATCATAGGTGTGGGATTAACAGCCTTCTTTCTCGGAAACAACACGAAGTTCTCAAAGCCTAATTGGAAAACTGTACTTGGATATATGCCGTTAGTTCTTACCTTTGTGACGATCTCACTTTCAGGACTCGGTGACATAATTTCCCAAACCTTCATAGAACTGGTCCGAGGAAACAGTCTAACAAGCTGGATCGCCTATGAATGGTGGTGGACAATGTACATGCCCGTTCCAGCCTTGGTAGCCGCTTTAGCAGGTCACAATATTCCCACGGGAATAGATATGTTAATCGGATCAACAATAGGCATCATTATCCTCTGCATTATGTGGCTCTACTATTACGAAAAGCTTAGTTTCACAAAGATCAAAGGCATGATTTGGAAGAGTGGGCTAGCCACGGGAAACGAAAGCACAATTCCTTCGTAAACTTCTCTCAGCTTCAATGACGTTGTGTACTTATGCTGAAGAAAAGATACAGCTTCACCAAGTTAGGACACTATCGATTATTTAATATTTGATTTTGCAAGTTTAATAGGTGGACATTTAGCACGCTAACGTGTGGGGCCCCCGTAGCCTAGCGGTTAAGGCGTCAGCCTTGTAAGCTGAAGATCCCGGGCTCGAATCCCGGCGGGGGCTTACCACTAGATTCTCGCTTATTATCAAGTTAGGAAAGTATAATCATTCAGAGACAGGAAACTGAGTAAAGGCGGAGTGAGAGTTCACTTGAGCCCGCGGTGTCACGGCAGCAAGTCAAGAGAAAACAGGTTGAAAGATGAAGGTTGGATGCGCCGGTTTACTATCGACGAACCTCGCTTAAGTGAAGTTATTGATCTCTATCGATCGTTAGGTTATGAGGTGCACTTAGAGCCTGCGATGTTTAACGAAAGGAATGAGCTATGTAAGGCATGTATTCGAGCCGATTGTCAAAAATACAAGACTGTTTACATAAGACGCAAAGACAACCGCAACTCAGTTAGTTAAAATAAGTATTGTCAAGTCGCAAGTTTAATGTTTTTTGGAACATTCATTATTGTCACAAAGAGGTTAGACTGTGATGAAGCCAAAGGTTAGCGGAATAAATTCACTAGTTCTTGTGTTAGTAGCGTTCTCTTCGCTTGTTTCAATGTTTGCTCTCACTCGCATAGACAGCATAATTCACCGAGACCTCTACAGTTTCGGCCTTACCTTCAGCTATAGTTGGGCTATGCCCTACTGGACCATGACAACACTTGTTTTCGCGATGGGTTGGTTCAACATAATAATCGCATGTTCTTTCCAATTCTATGTGCTTCTATACGGACGAATGAAAGATGAAGTGACACCTCAGAAGGTACTGCAACCAGAAACTACATATCAACCACCAGTCGAAGCGAAGGTTGAGGAAACGCACAGACAAGAGCCTGAAACGAAAGAAGTATTTGCACCACCCACAGAAGTAGAGCTTGAAACATGGCAAGAAGGCGAACTAGAAACACAAAGACCAACAGAAGAAACAACACCTCAAGAATACGTAGAAACTGAACAGTACGAAGATGCAGAAAGACACGCAGAACAAGAAACATCAATGGAAACTGCAGAGACTGAGCAAAAACCAGAAGAGGAATTCGAAGAACCCTCATATGTAACTGAAGAAGAACAAGAGGAAATGCCAAGAGAAACCGTCGAAACTGAAAACCAGGAACCCTCTTCACCTATGCCAGAAATCGAAGCAGAAAGCACAGAAAGAGAAGAAACCCAACAACAAGCTTATGTGCCTACAGAAGATTATGAAACCCAACGTGAAGAGACTCAACAGCAAGAAGATGAGTCAACCGAACACTATCCAACATAGCCTTAGAACCAGCGCACAAACCAGACTGTCGAACAAAGAGAAGATAGATCTTCTACTTACTGAAACTTGGTAGATTGTTCTTTGAAGATTTCTAATCAGGTAACGTTGAAACGTATGAAATTCTGATTTAGGTTGCATTCTTAAGGGCAAAGGAAAATACGTTGAACCAATAATTACCTAGTGAAGAGAGCCATGTCGATTGCCAATAAGAAACCAAGCATTGTTTATTGGCTTGGAGACAAATTATACCTAAACGTTACGAATCGTTGCTCTAACAACTGCTACTTTTGCTTTAGAAGGTACAAGCGTGGCATTGATCGATTCAATCTTGAACTGACAAAAGAGCCCACTCAAAGTCAGATAATTGCTGAGTTGAGAAGCTTTTTGAACAGGCGACTATGGAAGGAGATTGTTTTCTGTGGATTTGGAGAGCCTCTTGAAAGGTTGGATTGCGTTTTAGAAGTTACGAGATGGATAAAGAAGCATTCTCAAATAGCAGTTCGCATTGACACAAATGGCCAAGTCAACTTGCTAAAAAAAGAGAAAAACGTAATTGACGAGCTACGAGAAGCCGGAGTAGACAGAATAAGCATTAGCCTCAACGCCCACGACAAGGAAACATACAATGATGTGTGCAGACCAAAGTTTGAGAATGCTTATGAAAGTATTCTGGACTTTGTTGAAAACGCTAAGGACCATTTTGACATCGAGATTACAGCAGTGAATATACCAGAATTGAATATCTCAGCAACAAAAGAGATTGCGGAAAAAATGGGAGTGCAATTTAGATTAAGAGAATACCATCGTTGCTTTTGGTAGATTCAGCAACCATTTTCTAGCCTAATGAATTTTCGCAAGCAGACAACTTTTCCATCGACATGGAATCCTGATTCATAGAAGCTTTGTTGATAACTCGTACAATCGGTTTCTACAAGTACACGGTCGACTCTTGCCTTTTTGAAGAATCTCCGAATTGTCATGTTGCCCCTGTCACAAGGAGAGTTAAATGATTGCTTGAAACAGGATGTATACCATTATCAAAACTATGCCTCCAATTTGCGAGATACCACCTCTTGTTAGGAAGCGCCAGAAGACAATAGTTGTTACTAGCAGAAACGGAAGAATCTTAGCGAGAATCGTCATGTCAACCGCAAAAGGCGAGCTGACAAGAACCATCCCCAGAACAAGCGTTAGATTGGTGAGGTTAGAGCCAAGGATGTCTCCAATTGCCAGCTGAACTCTGCCTCGTTTAACCGCGGTCAGGTCAAGTGTGAGTTCGGGAAGAGAGGTTCCAATCGCAACCACTTTTGCTCCCACTAAGATTGGCGCAACACCAAGAGAGATGGCAATGTTCAAACCTGAAGAGACCACTAGTCGTGCAGAAACTATGACAACAGATGTACCGAGAATCAATTTTGCGACAATCAGTTTTGTATTTCTCTTCTCAACCGCAACGGAGTTGCTTGTAACGACTGCTGGAGTTCTCTTTTTTGCCATGAAATATATCGCCAATACAAGAGCCCCGAGAAGCATGATGCCTATGATTTGGCTTGTAACACCTATGATTGGACCTGTAAATTCGAAAATAATAAGAAGCAAAGGTATTAGAGAAGTAAGAAAAAGGATATCCGTTAGCTCTATTAAGAGATCGGTGCAGCAGATTTTGAGGTAGCCGAGCATTCCAAGAATCCCTATGACTACACCTATGTTGAACACATTTGAACCAATGATGTCGCCTATACTAATTCCAGGTGTTCCTTGAAGTACAGAAAAAATCGCCACGATAATTTCTGGGGTGGATGTCATTACCGCAAGAATGACAAAGCCAGCTGATACATCACTTAGTCCAGTATGCTCAATTAGTCTCTCTATCGAGCTTATAGTCAGGTGACTGGACAAGGCCAAGACAATAAGCGAAACAGCGAGAAGCAGTACCTGAATTAGGAGCTCGATCATCCGGACACCTGATAATTCCTAACATTTATTTTGCACGATGGATTAAAATATGCTTTCCTTAAATATGGAGAATCGACTAGGTTATGAGAGATGAAGAATGAAAGTCGTGATCCACACAGATAAGTTGTCCAAGTATTATGGCAAGGGAGGCGAGATCAAGGCTGTAGATGATCTTGACCTCAAAGTATATGAAGGTGAAACTTTTGGTCTGCTCGGCCCAAATGGAGCAGGCAAGACGACAACGGTTCGCTTGTTGAACTGCATCATAAAGCCGACTGGAGGCACAGCCAATGTAAATGGCTATGATATCCTCAAGGAAGATACAGAGGTAAAACGGATTACAGGTTTGCTTGCTGAGTCACCCGGCTTATATGAGAAGCTCAGCGCCAAAGAGTTTCTGGAGTTCATGGGAGCTCTCTACGATGTCCCCAGCGACATTCTGTCTGAAAGGATAGATGACCTACTGAAGCTATTTGGACTCTATGACAGGCGTGACTACCTGCTTGAAGGATACAGTCGAGGAATGAAACAGAAAATCCTGATTGCATCAGCCTTGATCCACGACCCTCCTCTTCTGTTTCTTGACGAGCCTACCTCGATGTTAGATCCCCGTGCTGCTCTCATGGTTAAAGATCTAATCAAGAAACTAGCCGAAAGTGCAGGAAAGACAATCTTCATCTGCAGCCACATTCTGCCAATCGTAGAGGAACTGTGTGACCGCATAGGCATCATCAACCAAGGCAAACTCATAGCAACAGGCACAATAGATGAAATCATGGCTCAGACGGAAACTAAGACCTTGGAGGAAGCGTTCATCGCCATAACGGGCGGTGTTGAAGAAAAAGAACTCCTTGCATGGAGAGAGCAAAGAGGTGCCGACACCTAAGTGGCTTGTAGTTGCAAGGAACGAATACCGAATCCGCATAAACAACATACGCAAGATAAGACCCTACTTTCCCTACTTGATTATAGGGTTGCTAGCGGTCTACGTGGCGTTCATCGCCCCATCATTCGTTAGTCTTTTCATTGACGACTTAACTGCGTTTTTTCTGTCCCAACTTGCCCTAGTAATGGTGCCAATTATAATGCTCTTATTCTTCTTCTACCTCATAATACTCCCGATCACTTACACATTACAGGGAATGCAAGCTGGACAGGTCGAGATTTTTCTCGCAGCCCCAATAAGGCCAAGTGATATTCTGCTAGGAGAGTTCTTAGGTGTAACGCCTTTCTACGCCATTGCCATCACCGTGGTGACCGGGCTGTTCACAGCTGCCTTGAGTCCGCTAGGGTTGGACATGCTTCAGATGGCAATAACCGTCATGATTTTCGTGATCACGTTTCTCTCTGCTATCTGGATCGGCACCGTGATTTCCGCCTTGGTCCGCACGAAATTTGCGGAATCTGCCCGTGGTAGAGATATCGGAAGAGCCTTGTCACTCGTTCTTGCTTTACCCATAATCGCAGTAATGTACGCATTTTTTGGTGGAGGCTTGCTTGACGCTCTTACCAACTCTGGAACGGGTGGAATAATCAAAGCGATTCTTGGATTGTTACCAAGTTCTTGGGGGGCAGAACTTATTGTCAGCTTTGCATCCAATCCTGGCAACGTCGGTGCTGTCGGTTTTGAAACATTGACAGGGTTTGGTGGCCTTATCGCTTTCTTTGTGTCGGTGTTGTGGCTTGGCACGAAGGTGGCTAGTCGCACGTATAGTATTGAACCCAGCAGCTTCATTGCTTCCAGAGCTAAACCGGATGGTTTCTTCTATAGAGGTGTTAGATATTTGGGGGGAGGCGAATCTTTCGGCACTCTCCTAGTATCAATCTTTAAAGAATATGGTCGACGGCTGGAAAACCTGTCAAGAATAGCCTACATTCTGGCGATATTCATTATGGTTAACGTGTTTTTTGTGCGAGATTTTACCGATCCTGAGGGGCCTCTCATAATGGCTCAGTTTCTGTTTCCTTTTCTTGCAGTTTTTATGGTTGGTCAAGTCGCTGTTCATGGAAAGGAGGGACTCTTCATTTATAAGAAAACACCTTACGGCGTAGGGAGATTTGTGAAGGCTAAGCTGGTTCAAGGTTGGCTCTTGGCAGTTCCGATAGCGGCGACTATCA
The DNA here is from genome assembly GCA_050115935.1 of Candidatus Bathyarchaeota archaeon. Taxonomy (GTDB): domain Archaea; phylum Thermoproteota; class Bathyarchaeia; order Bathyarchaeales; family Bathyarchaeaceae. Next base: position 8,646 of record JASFPO010000013.1, read on the forward strand.
CAGTTGTTTCGTTGTCTCTTGTTCCGCAAACTTCAGTTACATCTTTGTTGGCTTATGTTGTGCTCATTATATTGCTGGTTGCGGCAAACGTGGCGTTAGCTCTTGGCCTGGCTCTCTTGAACCCTCAGTTCTCGGAAAACGCTCGTGCTCAGATGGGGGCGTTGATGTTAAATGCAAATGTTGCCATGTTTGCTTCGATCGGGGTTTTTATTGGTTCAATGGTTGTTCTAGACTGGGGAATCTTCAACACTCTGTTGCTGCAGAACACCGTGATTTGGCTGTTGGGGATTGCATTTCTGTACTTTGGAAGAAGAAAGCTGAGCAGAATCGAATAGGAAAAAGACGCGCTTACTGCAAAAGAACTGACCAAAATTCTTGCAATAATGTTCATCAATATGCAGATTCAGGTCACACATTGTCAACCACACCTAATGTTTCCGAAGGTTTTATCCAACGTTACATGAAAACGAATAAGCGCGTAAAAGACGTTAGTATCCGTGCCTTTTTCACGAAACTTGATCTAACTGAAGTGAATATTATTGGCTGGGCAGAGAAGGAAATTCTCCTAACTCAGGGCGAAATAGGCACATTCAGTCATAACCCAAAAGCCGTCTATCACAAACTACTATTGTCGGAAGGAAAGAAATCAAAGAATTACCCTCAATACTTGAAGCAATGGTCTGTTCTTAATGATGCAATCATGAACCTTCAACCAAAAGGATCTCTTCTTTATTCAATCCATATAAGTCATAGACCTTCTGATCTATATGTTCATCAATTTCATGGATTTCTCTTTCCCGCATACTTCTCTCTCTGACAACTCTAGAATATGCATCGATCAGTTCAACAATCAACTTTCTGTTCTTTTCCTCGTTCCTGTCAAAGCGAGGTACAGGAATGAGCTGTGTCTTGAGTAAGATATTTCCAGATCCCAGATTCTTCTTGCAGTTCGACAGGCTAAAAAACAGGAAGTCCCTTAAGTATTTGTCTTGGATTTGGCACTTCAAAACTTCTATGTCGGCAAATTCTTCACCCTCTTCTTTTGTCTTTGTGTGAAAATCCATTTTAAGTACGAGCCAGTCGTTTTGTCGATCAACTCTAAATCGTCTAATAGTGCCCCTGATCTTTGAGTCTATTAAAGGTACAACATCTTTACCATATCTGGTATAGTAATGCTTGAAAATTGTGTCCTCTATTCTTGGAATGCTGTTGACATATTTGTTGAAATTAGTATCTATATCATTCATTCGTTTCTTCAAAACAAGTATTTCATCTACGAGTTGAACAATTCCATCATAATTTTCTCTTTCATTTGGATTTGAGAAACTGATTTTTCGAATGGGGAGCTGCCCTAGATTTCCTCTCTTCACTTCAGCAAATGTTCGTCCTGACTCTCTCACGAGGTTTCGATAATACCAGTTCAACAGTCGCGAGTTCAAGAGACCCAACACGTATCTTATGTCCAGTCCCGAGTCACGCGAGAGCACAACATTGTATACATCATTTGTATTATAGAAATTCCTGTCATCTATTGTTGCTATTATACTATCAGCTGTCTGCCGCATGACAATCTTCAAAGTCTCAAATAGCTCAATCTTCCTTGGCTCACTTATTTGATGCCATTTGATAAGTCCTTTTTGTACAGGTCTTCTTGACCATAGCTTTTTCAGTCTCCTATCAGCTTTTGGCCTAAGGGAAGACTGGTACTGCTTTTCCAAGTAGAACTTGACTTCTGGGTGATTTTCTAATTCAACATCTGTCACATATAGCAAAAATCTGTTTGCATATTTAAGAGAATATCGATTAATGTCCCTTCCCTTGACTATTGGAACGGAAAGCTCACCTAGTTTTTTCCTAAGTAGGAAAACACGGTTACATCCAGTTTTGATGCCCTGCATCATATATGTCACAATTTCATCGAGTTTTGGACTGAGTTCTTTCAGTTTCTCTTTGAGCTTCCACTCAGGTTTTCCATAATCCAGATAAAGGTTGTTGAAAGGAGTGTCTTCATAGTATCTCTGTGGGATGTTGACCCACTGCGTTTCCGAATTCTGAAGGATCTCTGCCTTTTTCTCATTTTCTTCCACAAGACGCAGATCCAAACCTTGTAATTTGCTGTCCGAGTTGTCCCTGTTTTTCTCGATGACTACAATACAACATGGATTAACAGCTTCCATTCCGAATACTCCTTCCCCTAAGTCCACAACAAACCGAATCTTGCTTTCTCTTAATATTAAACTCCTTAAATCACGGTATTTCATCTGAGTTAAAAGGGTGTTAGGAACGATGAAACCTAACAGCCCACCCTTCTTCAGCAAATCCAATGCTCGTTTCACAAACAGTTTGTATGAGTCAATTACGCCCGCTGTTACATCGCTGTATCTACTCCTAAAGTAACGTTTTTCTTCTTCAGTGACTTCCGCACCCCACGGAGGGTTCATAATTACAACATCGAATCCACCATTCTTAAAAACGTTCGAAAATTGCTCTTCCCAGATGAACGGCCTCTTTTCTTCGATTTCCTCAAAAAATTCCGTTGATTCGTCCTTCGTCTCTGATATTAAAGAGTTTCCTATCTTATTTGTTTCTTCCAATATTAGAGGCATTTTCTGGCCCTTTTTTAGAGCTTGAAGCATTAGGTTGACTGAAGCAATTTCGGTTGCCTGAGGATCTAAGTCAACGCCATAGACATTCTCCGTTAAGATCTTTATGTCATAATTCTCAAACTTCTGTGGCCTTTTTCCCTCAAGAACCCAAGCCTCTTTGCCCTTTCCATTTCTTCGTAGTGAAACTACTTCTCGAGTTATCGTTTCATTTATCTCGTCTATTTTTTCATTGTATATATCGTAATATCTTTTGATCGCATTGAAGGCTCTAATTAGAAATGAACCAGACCCGCAAGCAGGGTCTAGAAGTTTGATCTCAGAGATATCTGCAAATCTTGAAGCTGCTTCCACGTATTTCTTAGCATGGAAAAAAGTCTCTGTCTGTTCCCAGATTTCTCTCAATTTCGAGCCAAGTGTTTTCTCAACAATGAACTCAACAACGTAAGCTGGTGTAAAATATATTCCTCCAGCTTTTCGCAGCTGAGTATTCTGCCTTAAACCAAGTTCATCGTTTTCTTTTGAGTAAAGTTCGTGCCCCAAGTAACTTTCATAAGTGTTGCCTAGGATATCAGATGTAAACTTTCTGAAACTTTGATTGTATAGCTGCTTTATGATCTCACCGAGTACATCGTAGTCTATCATGCCTAGTATTTCGTCAAGTCTCTCATTCTTTTCAAAGATCTTGCTATCGTGTATTTGGTCAAACCCAACAAAAAGACCCTTCAGTACTTCTGTCAGCTCTGTGTAAGTTCGGGTTTTCAGCCAGAACTCATAAGCTGCTTTGAGCTGATCTGGATCTTCCAAGACCCACTTGTCTTCAGCATACCTTATGATTATCAGTCTATCTAATATTCTTTGAACATATTTTTTTGTTTCGGACAGACTCAAATCGGGTTTTTTCTCCTTGATGTTTCTCGCCAGTTTGAGTCTCCAGTCGTTTAGTAGGTTCAAAAATGCTAGGTCTATGTCAGGTCTCTCTATTCGCGTTTCCAGTTTATCGATGTTTCCATTCACTACATTTCGCTTTATCAAGAGAGTTAGATCGTTGATTCTTTCAATGTATCCGTCAGGCTTTTCAATGTTTAACACAGTATCGCCAGTTCGCGCATTAAATAATCTGAATTTTTCGAAGTTAGTTAAAACGGTCCATTTGACTCCAACAGTCATTCCAGCATAGTTCAGAACTTGCCTCTCTTCCTCTGTCCAGTCGGCTAGGATCTTGAAGCCTTGAAGTGTGGTTTGCACGCTCCTCTCGGACTTTGAAGGAACTCCTCCAAATCTTTTTACCTCAATGAGGATGACTGCTCTTTCATTCAACTTAATTGCTACATCAGCAAATCCTGAGCCCCGAACATATTTTTCAGCATCGTATTCTCGGGCGTCGCGAACATTCCACCCTAGAGCCTCGAAAAGGGGATCTATGAAATCTTTTCTGACATTCGCTTCACTTAATTCTTCAAGTCGTCTCTTTTCTCTTTTCAATTGGAGATGTTTTTCAATAAGTTTCTCGAATCTCTCCTTAATCTCGTCAGCGGATATTTCTCTCACTGGCTACACCAAGACTTCTCTCTGTGACTGATTTGTCATCTTCTTTCGAGGGATGTCTTCATCAAATCATAATCTTCCTTTGGGATTATTTGCATCGCTCTTCGCAAGTGTCCCATCCATTTGTTCTTGTTTGTGATGAACTTCAATCTAGGCACAAGGCTTTCGGACAAACTGGTTTTTTTGGGGTAATGTGTGATTTTAGTCTTATGCGATAAGGAAATGTTTCTCTTTCAAAGAATCCGCTTGTGCCGAACACTTCGTCGGTACTCTTGAACATCCTAGAAGTAGCTTGAAGAATGCCCCTGAGTCTTTGGGGCTTAACGTAGAAAACCAGGCAATCCCCTCACTCAACTTTACCTATTTGCGCTCTATCTCGTTCTGAGACTCCCCATAATTTCCTTTTTATCACTATACCCCAGTTTTCCACGCTGGTTACGCAAAGCCAAAAATTGACCATAGCACATTCTCCACGTTATCTGTGCCTCTCCTGTGGTAATATGTCTTGCTTTGGAAAATGCGTGAATCTGCTTTACGCAATAATTGCAAATGCGAATCTGGGAGTCTTAGCTGAAGTACTGAGTTAAGATCCTGAAATGATATAAAACTAAATCGTAATATACAGGAAATGGTTTTCGAATTATGCGCAGGTCGAAACTTGAGATGAATGTTGATATCCTTAGGGTTCTCGCTCGTTATGGACCATTAAAACTAACTCAGATCGCATGTAAGGCGAACGTAAACTGTAGTGCTCTAAAACAATACTTGGGCTTTTTGAAGCAGCACAACCTTGTTGACAACCGAATAATCTATAAAAAGAAAGGCAAGCCAACCATTTTATACATTATTACCAAAAAAGGCAGAACCACACTCAAATACTTCAGTGAACTGAATAAAGGTTTCCAAGAAACTAAGAAAGCCTACATGGTCCCCGAATTGTTACGCTAAACAAGTCGCTCGTCCAGATAATTCTCCAACCCAATGGGTTGAGCAACTTGGGAGGGGATTTTCTCGTGCGCGCGCATTAGTCAAGGTTTCCAGTAAGAATGACAAGTTCCGCTTCTTGCTTGGCAGTCTCGACTACTCTTTCAGCCCTGGTTCTCAATCTCTCTGCTTCATCACGAACTCGCTTCGCTTCCCAGAAATCTGTTCGCGCGCGCGGTTTCAGCGTGTTTTCTCGCAAGTCCTTCTTACGCAAGTATAGCTCAAGCTCGAATATCTTCGATACTACATGGGTGCTGCCAAAAATGCGGGGGGGTGGGATTTGAACCTCCAATGCGCTGGTGACATCTCCTACAGATTTCTCTTTCTTTCGGTGGACAGATTTCTCATTTATAACTTCTTTGAACAAAAAAACTCAGTATTTCGATTAGGTGTGTTTGGCCTCTCTTCACCTCCTCTGCAAGAACCTGCACAGGAACATGTTTGTCGAAATCATGTGAGGAGAGCGTATAGAATAGATTGTTACTAATTTCTCTGTCTGAGGATAACTTAAGCAATCTCGCATAATCTCTCTCTGAAATGGAGATATTGGCTAGCCGGGTTATTGCTGCTCGACGTGCTACTGTGAACTCTTCTCCATCTTCGGCTAACTCAATTAATAGCGATTTGTCCTTTCCTATTTCCAGAGTCTCAACCTCGGTCAACATGTACGCAAGAAGCCTTCTGTTTACTGAGTTCTCTTCTTGTGAAAGGCGCTGCGCAAAATCCTTGATTTCCCTATTAAGAGTAGAATATTCGGGCGTAACATAGTTGAACAACTGAAGGAGCCTAAAAGCAAGGATGTGGTTAGCTTCAAAAATCTGGTGTAATTGGTCGAGTCTCTTGAGCAGCTCTTTTTCTGATGGAACTCCGACAAGTATTAACCCAACTGCCTCTTTATCAGTGATTGCAGCTAGGTCTTTGCGTTCCAATAAAGATTTCACAAAATCCACACCGGCTCTGTTGGCCAAAGATCTAGCTTCTTCTTCAGTAGTCTTGGAATATTTCTGGACATATTTGGCGATCTTTTTCAGCCTCAAATCTTCATTTTTGTCTTCGATTATTGAAATAGTCTTCTCGATGACTCTACTTGGTGCTATATCATATAAGGCTAACAACATGTATTTTCTCAAGCCAGAGTCCTTGTTGTCTATTATCCGTAACATCTTGTCTAGCATATCTGGATCTCTACGGGCAATTGGAACAACTATTGCAGCACATCTTTCGGCTACTCCTACTCCCTTTTCAATAATTGCAGTTGCAAGTGCAAGGGCCTTCTTGCTCCCACGGGCGGCCCAAGTACCAAGGGCATCGGCCGCCTCTTTTGCGAATGAGGACCCAGAGATTATCTCTTGATCAAGAAGCTCCAGAGCAATATCGCTGAACTCACTTTCCTCGGAAACTATCCCTTCACGAGCTACTGTATAGATTAGATCTATTGCGACATCTGCCTGTAATTCCTTGATTAGAGTGCTGAGAAAACTCGCAAACAACTCAAAATCTATTTCTCTAAATGCCTCCAGCAAAATGGTTCTTTCATCATCGCTCCTATTCTTCAGAACAAAGTCTATCTTTTCCAGGATTCTCCTGGCTGTTTCCCCGTATGAAATCCCGCTGCTGAATAGACATCGTGCAGCTAAGACTAAATCCAGATGTGTGTACTCTTCATAGGGAGTTTCCGCATTCAATATCTCATTCAGCAGAATTTGTGCTCTTGATACGCTTTGATGAGTTATACATCTTGAGCAAAGACAGATTACACGTTCATAATCAATATTGTGAAGTTTGGGTAGAAGAAGTGAATGGAACATGTCTCTGATATTATCCACGCCTGCCAAGTGTAATGCCGCGAGATAATCTCGAAGACCAAGATGTACAAAACCGTATACGTTTGGTTCTCTCTCGACTAGAAGACCAGCCCTTTCAGTCATATTTTTCAAGAGTACTCGCGCTTGATCTCGAATTTCGTCTTCTGACAGGTTGGCCTTCTTAAGGAATTTCTTTGTGAACGATAATATCTCGTACTCTGTTGCGGTGACTTTCCTTTCCTCGAGAAACAAATAGGCCAGACTCTTCAGAGCGTCAAATCCTTGAGGCTCAGTAAGCACTCCTTGGAATCCCTTTCTCGCTTCCCAACTTGATATCAGTGTTTTCACACAGACATCATACAAGTCGGCCCTTTTCCTAGGTATCGGGATACCTTGAAGACCTATAAGGCAAATTAGGGAAAGCATAAGTGGATTCATACTAAGACTAAGCAACTTCGTATCGCTTATCACCAGGGAGATAAATCGTCTGCTTTCATAGGATTCCTTGACTCCTTCAACATTCTCAAACCACTTCGAAATGAAGTCAGATACTTGACCTTGAGTTAATCTTTGTATCTTGTAGTGATCAAAGCCGGACATTTGCACATTTCTATAAGCAGATATTCTGGAGGAGACAACAATTGTGTTTCCTTCACTAAAACATGCCGCAAACTCCTCGATTCTAGATGAAGCTTCTATTCTATCTCTTTCGTCTAGAATTTCATCTAACCCGTCTAGCATAACAACGCACCTACCGGAAGAAAGATGCCGTTTAAAGAATTCCTGGGGCAATTGAAGACCATGTGCCCGGAAATATCTCGTTAGATAATCTAGAATTGACAGATCTGTTTCTGATTTCAAGTATCGTCCATATTCCCTCAGTGGTAGCAGAATAGGAACCAAGCCCGAATAATCTTCACCAACCAGGGCTCCTGCAAGGTGACGAAGAATCGTGGTTTTCCCAGAGCCTGGGGCACCCAGGATTACGAGCTTCTTGTTTGCAGAGAGAATCTCCCTCAAGTCCATCTCACGTTGTACTGAATCTAAAGGACTTGTGGAATCCTTTCGTTGACGGATATAGATAGGAAAGGGGGCAAACCGATCTTTAATCCCATGAATCAACAAAGGATATGCTAATTCAACACCTCTCGATGCCTTCATTTCCTTATCAGATATTTCTAGGCTTTGTTGTTGCAGAGCAGTCGATTCCTTAAGTTTCAATGGAACATATATATCATCTAGTCTTAGTTGAACGACCCTTCGCAGTTGATATACCCCTTTGAAATCAACATACTCACATGTTTCCTCAACAAAACGTTTGTACAACGATTCGTCCATAACAAGCTTTTCGAGTTGATCTCGTTCCTCGGCTCTGGATACTTTCTTTGAAAGATGGTGGACAAAACTTGCCAATACCCAATATTTCAGCTCACCGATGCTGCCAAAAGTCTTTCGAAAGATCCCTTTCTTGTAATCTGAGACTCGCTTTAGAAACTTCTTCAGTTCAAGGTCTCTGTCAATGTCTCTCTGTACAAATATCAAAGTAGGGATTTCTAGCTCTCTCGCCTTCTCGAATTCAATTACCGATGCAGAAAGCTCTCTAGGATTGTCAGCAACGGGTACAAAGCCATATCTTTTTCCGAAGATGCCCACATACAGATCACATTTCGAGACTTCTTCCGTACACACTTCTTCCGGACTCTGAGACCGTGATGTGAAAAGTTCCATTGCTATTGGAATCCCTTCGATTTGATTTACAGCTTCTTTAACAGCGTTTCTCTCGTCTCTGAGATCCATAGTAGAGCTGATAAAAATGCGGAGATGAGATTTCATATTTGGGTAGTATGCGCACTCGCATATTTGGCTTTACCTATTAGTTACATAATAGGTAAAACACCATGAGAAAGTGGGAGGTATTCACATTTTACAGATATACTATACCTGTCAGCTCAAGGTGTGTGAATCTCTGTGCGCGCGCCCATACCTAGTGCGGGGGGTGGGATTTGAACCCACGAAGGCCTTCGCCATGGGGACCTGAACCCCACCCCTTAGACCTAGCTCGGGTACCCCCGCCCGCTTTGAAAATCTATCAACTCTTCAGTAATAGCTGATACTTAATTCTCTTTTGCTAAAGGAATAATATTAAATCACACCACAACTCATGCTGAAATACGAGGAGTCACAAATTGACCAATTGGCTTGCCATCCTGGAAGCTTGCTCCCAAGAAATGAGAAAGGAAATTCTCACCCTGTTTGGCTCAGCAGAAGCTAAAACAGGATTCGGCATAGGCGCAGGCGGTGATGTAACAAAAGGAATTGACCTTGCGGCTGAAAACGCTCTAATTCAGACTCTTCAAGAATCTGATGTTTCATGCACCCTTATAAGCGAAGAAGCTGGAACTAAAGAAGTAGGTTTGAATCCGTCAAGTTTCTATTTGACCACAGACCCCTTAGATGGAACAACCAACGCTCTGAGAGGTGCTCCTTTCACGGCTATCTCTTTGGCTGTATCGAAGAGACCTTACCTGAGAGATGTCGAAACCGCACTTGTTTGCGACCCAATTCATAATGTCACCTACACGGCTGAACAAGGTGAAGGCGCCTTCCGAAACCATAGAAAGATTCAAGCACCATCAACAACTTCGCTGGAAGATGCAGTTATGGGCGTAGATTTCAACACACTTCAAATGCGTGAAAACATGCAACAACTCATTCCTCTGCTTGAAAAGACCAAGCACTTACGCCACTTCGGAGCTAATGCGCTGGAAATCTGTTATATAGCAGACGGAAAAACAGATGCCTTCATCGACATACGAGGCAAACTACGAGTAACCGACATAGCCGCCGCCTATTTAATCCTCCGAGAAGCAGGAGGCATTATGGTAACTCCAGATGGAAACGAATTAAATGTGACCTTAGATGCGACTCAACGAGTAGCCTTTATTGCGGCTGCAAACAAAACACTCTACACTGATATTCAAAAACTGCTCAGATAAAACGGATGCATCGGATTGCTTGCCCCACTGCAACCATACCCTGTACTACTTATGCGAAACCAAGGCCAACGAGTGCTTGTTGTTGCAGATCTACACATCGGATGGGAAGTTGCCCTAGCCCAAAAAGGAGTTTACATTCCTTCTCAGACACCGAAGATTCTGAACAAACTTCAAAAGATAGTGAGGATGGTTAAACCAACTAGTCTCGTTATTCTTGGCGACGTGAAGCATACGGTGGCCAGGGTGGGACTAGAAGAATGGCGGGAAATTCCAAGTCTTTTCGAAACCCTTGAAAGAAGTGTGCCCAACGTTCAGGTTGTGCCAGGAAACCACGATGGTAACCTTGAACCGTTACTGCCAGAAACAATAATGCTCTTGCCAGTTACAGGCGTAAGAATTGGAGATGTCGGATTCTTCCATGGACATGCTTGGCCAGCACCAGAACTTCTTGGGTGCCGAACTCTGGTTATGGGACATGTCCACCCCACAGTAGCCTTCCGCGACCCGTTTGGATACCGCATAGCAGCACCAGTATGGGTCAAAGCCAAATGCAGCAAAACCGATTTGGCAGAAAGCGTCCTGAAAGCACTAAGATTGAGAAAGATAAAAGATCCAGTTGAAACCTTAAGAAGTCGCTTCAATGTCACACCAAAAACTTCCAGACTCTTGATATTACCATGCTTCAACGAATTCTTGGGAGGACGACCAGTAAACAGAACAGGTATAGACAAAAAAGGCAGATACCGAGAGTTCATGGGACCGCTTTTGCGTTCAAAAGGTGTTCACTCAGATGAGGCGGAAATCCACCTCCTTAACGGAACATTCCTAGGAACAATTGCTCAACTGAAAACGCTGAGTTAGGAAACTCCTGAAAGACTTACGCACAATCAGTATTTAGAGTCCGCTCATTTTTTATAGAAGTAAACTTCAAAGCACTTGCAAAAAGAGAGGACTGCAACATGAAAATGGACAAGGTTGAAATCTCTGGCATAGCCGTGCTCTTCATTGGAGTATTCCTACTGATATTCGCTTTCTTTAATGCCTACGCGTTTCTCACAGGACAGCTTGAAATCTTAACCAGTCAAGACATTCTTCAGGCTTTCGGCGAAGTTTTAGCTCCGCTCATAGTAGCCTGCATCAGGATTCTTTACCTAGGCATAATGGGCTGGATTGGCTCCATCCTGACAATAAGAGGCATACAGCTTCTGAAACTGGAGAAACAAACATCTTCAAAAAATAAACAAAAAGCTAGTCCAGCAATGGAACATTTCAACAACGCAAGAAAGAAAGACACAGCCTAGATCTTTCATCATCTTTCCAAAAAGGGAAATTAAATGAAGCATGCTATTCGAGCGTTAGGTTGGGCTACTGCTGTACTTTGGATCTTAGTCATTCTATTTTCTGGAACGGTTGTCTACTCTGCCCTGCAGATAGAGATGAACCTCGAAGAAGAGCTAGGAATGGCGTCCTCAAATGGCACGATGACTATGTCCTTTCCATTCTCTGTAGTAAATGGCGGACTATACGACATATCAGAACTAAATATCACGACACGCATTATTGCTGAAAATGAAATTGTTATTTCGAGTTCTGCAACACAAATACCTCTCATATCAAGAGGAGAGACGGTCAGCAACACACATGACATCTCTGTAAGCTTAGATGACATACTTGCAAAAGATCTAACCAATCTGCTCTTCAACGACACCGACCTGGACGTGGATATGTATGTCGGGTTGACATACGCCTACGCCATCCCTCTAAAGATTTCATCTAATCTAACCATGCCATGGGGCGCACCCTTAAGCAATTTAACAATAGGAGAACCCTCAATTTCCCTTCCATTTCCAGATATCCAAGTGAATGTTCCTTTCAGCTTTGAGAACCATGCCTTTTTCGGCTTAAATGGAACTGTTCGCCTAGAGATCATGGATGGATCAAACAACCAAAAAGGTTCAGGAACCGCTGACATTCTTGTACCACCAGGCGACAGCTACGATGATACGTTGCCCGTGACTATAACAGGTGACCCTCAAGATGTGGCAGAAATACGCCTATACTTTGACACATCCCAGTTCAGCTTTGGCCCAATGGTGATACCAATTGAGTGAAGGCAGCACACAGAGCCTTTTGGGAAAAATTCTTCCCAGAGTTTTGAAGGCTGCAGTAAAAGGAATTTTGTGGTTTTTCCTGCTTTATGTTTTACCAATGCTTTTTCTATCTGAACTTGCTGAAGAAGTCCTGCCGGGTTATACCCAGCTTTTCAGCACATTCGCTATCATTATTGTCTTATTTGTTGTGGTAAGCGAGCTTTTGGCTGGGACAATCTATCAACACGCCTTCAACATAGGAAAAGCCCTGTTATTTATGGGATTCTTCATCTCTGCCTTAAACGGGGGCTTTGTAGCATTCGATTTTGAATCGGTACATATTGAGGCTGACCTCAGGATTTACCTTGCAATGCTTCTAACCATCGACTTCTTAGGACTGGCAAGAAGTCTGCTCCAAGCAGTAGCGTTTCTAGCGAAAAAGACGGAACGCCAGCTTGTTATTCCAGATTAACCAAGTCGCCATAGGACATCTTTTCAAGAGCCCCAGCTTTGATTCCCAGCGTCTCCATCAGCTCTTCTAGAAGACCAGTGTTGCTCTCAATTTGTCCCCGAGTATTAGGTGTTTTTCTTTCGAACTCCACGTAGCATCCTATCGCATCAACCGTATCCAGGTGTATCTGTGTACCTTGATGCCGATAGATTTCCCTTGTCTTTTTCACAGTAGCCCTAGCTTTTAGAATTCTCTTCAGCAATGCAGGGAAGGCTTTGCTCTCAGGAATTTCCATAACGAAAACGTCGCTTCGTTTTGGTTTTGGAAGGCTATCTCGCTCATAGTAAATCAGCTGAGTCTTTTCGCTGTTGCTCTTTCTCAGTTTCAATCTTCCCTTAGGAACGCCAAGATATGTGTCAGTTTGCCTAAAGGTTCCCACATGTTCCGCTTTCAACTCATTGAGTTTTCTACGTACAGGTTTGAGGTTGCTGACTTTCGCCTTCAGTTCTACCAACGTGTGCTCAGACAGGTTCATGAAGTTATACCTCTCTAGGCTAATCGCTTATTCTTCTCCACCGTACTCCTTCAATCGTGTCTTCAAGAACGTAACCACGTCGTCTGATTTCTTCTCTGAGCTTGTCAGCAGTCTTCCAGTCTTTCCTATTTCTTGCCTCCTCTCTTTGTTGAATCAGTTTCTCAACTTCGTTTGGTAGTCTCTCTTCTATTGTCACTTCTTCTTCCAGAATGCCGAAAATGCCTCCCAACTCTCTGAAAGTTTGCAATATCTTTTCCGCTAATTCCTGGTTGATTTTCTGCTTTGTAACTATCTTATTAATCTGTCTCGCCAAAGTGTAGAGATGAGTAAAAGCAAGAGGCGTATTGAAGTCGTCGTTCATCGCATCTGTGAATTTCTTTTCTATCTCGGCTAGAAGTGTTCCCACTTCTTTCAAAGTACTTTCTTCAGGCGAAGCCGCATATTTGACATTTCTTAAGGTGTTGTAGAAGTATTCGAGTTCTGCTTTTGGTCTTTCCAAATCCTTTTCGTCAAAGTTGATAGGTTTTCTATAATGAGTTGAGGCGTAGTAGAGTCGGAGAACTTCAGGGTCATATCGACTCAAAATCTCTCTTATGGTTACAAAATTCTTCAGTGATTTGGACATCTTCGTGCCTTTGATATTCAGGAGACCAGTGTGCATCCAGTATTTGACAAAGGGTTTTTTGCCTGTGGCTGCCTCAGCTTGTGCTATTTCGTTTGTGTGATGGGGGAAAATGTGTTCGCTTGCACCGCCGTGCAGGTCGTATTGAGGGCCGAAAATTGTTACGGTCATGGCTGTGTCTTCGATGTGCCATCCGGGTCTTCCCTTGCTCCATGGTGAATCCCATGCTAGTTCGCCTGGTTTTTGGCTTTTCCAGAGTGCAAAGTCGAAGCTATTTCTTTTTCGAGGATCGGGTTCTATTCTGTGTTTCTTTAACTCCTCAATAGACATGCCTGAGAGTTTCGTGTAGTCTTGGAACTTGGTTACGTCATAGTATACGTCGCCATTTGTGACGTAAGCGTAGCCTTTTTCAATGAGAGTTTCAATCTGTTCGATCATTTGAGCTATATAATCAGAGGTCTTGGGAAACAAATCAACATTTTCTTTCACTTTTAGATTTTTCATGTCTTCTAGAAAACGTTGGGTATAACGCTCTGACAAGCTTAAGGGTTTCATGCTCTTCTCTTTGGCTCTCCTGATTAATTTGTCGTCTATGTCTGTAATGTTTTGGGCATAGAAAACGTCATAACCCAAATGTCCAAGCCAACGAACGACTATGTCGAATTGGATATAGGTCTTTGCATGTCCAACATGTGTGTCGTCATAGGTGGTTTGGCCGCACACGAACATCTTAACCTTTTTTCCATTCATCGGCTTGAAAACCTCTTTTTGTCTTGTCAGTGTGTTGAGAATCCATAAACCCATCAGCTTGCACCCATTTCTATTCTTACTTGAACCTTTAAAGCCTTTAATGCAACACGACGAGGATTCTCAGGTATGATCGATTGGACTAGAAAAAGCTCAGAGAAGCAAGATGTGCCGGAGACAAACACTAACCCTCGAAGACATCTCAGCACCATCCACCAGTGAAACTACCAGTAGATGAAAAAACGGCCCTCTAATAAGCATTCACTCATGCAAACTTGCTTCAAACGGAGCCATTTTTCTAGTAAGCCTTGATTATTGCTTTTGCTCGCTTCTTGGTTCCAGCTAAATACTCTATCATTGTTTCGTCTAGATCTAGCCATCTAGCTATTCCAGATGCCATTTCAGCATTGCTTTCAAAAATCACTTTCAAATAGGGAAGAAACTCTATCTTGGCTTTCACCGATGATATGTGACATCTCCGCTTAACCTTCCCACCTATTTTTGATTGCATCTGTCTTTCCTTTTTGGTTCTTGACAACAGCTTGATGCGTTCAGGGAAGCGCAAGGGCACAAATCCAGCAGGTTTTGTTTTCTCTCTCGCTACAGCAACACCCGCAGTCATGAAGTCAATTACATAGGGAATTAGCTTCCAGTTGCGCGTCTTACGAATTCTACTTCTGTAAATGTCAGCTATCGCCAATGATTCCATTGCCTTTGCTAGGTCCTCTGAGTCGCGCAGATGATAAGGCATGTTCTCGTATATCCATTCAAAAAGCATGTTTAGATCAACATCAGCCAAATCCACAGCACTCTTAGCAGCGTCACAGCTTCTAGAGTAGAAAATCAACCTAAGAATGTTGAAGATAGCGTCTTTGCGGTTTCGATGAGCCAGCCAAGAAACATCTTCATAGGTAAGCTTCTCTTTTCCCTGCGCCAAAGCCTGTAGATCATTAATAGCGGAGCGCACATCACCCTGTGCACGTTGAGCGATGAAACTAAGAGCTTCCTCTTCAGGTTCAATTCCTTCACGCTGGCATATCTGCTTTAAACGCTTTGTAACTTGGCGGACATATGGCCTCTTGAATTTTATCAGATTGCAGTAAAAGCGTAAGGACGAAAGGCGTGGGTTGTATGCGTTGTTGGCTATCAGTATGATTGGACAACGGGCATCCTTAACTACTCTGATTATGGCTCCAACACCGCCACGGTCTTCTCTGCCAGTTAGGCCGTCTAGTTCGTCAAAGAGGACGAGACGTTTCTTTCCAAACAGTGTGCCATATTGGGATGCCAATCCAGCAAACTTCTGAACAGCTTCTTCTGTTCGATAGTCGCTTGCATTCTTCTCTACGAGCTCCAATTTCCAATCGTTGGCCAACGCCTCAACAGTCACTGTTTTGCCGATTCCTGGTGGACCATATAGAAGAGCTGCTCGTTTCTTGGGCATTCCCTGCTCCCAAGATTTTAGCCAACCACTAAGCTCAGCAATAGCCTCACGATTCCCAACAACTTCCCCCAAAGTTCTGGGCTTATGCTTCAAGGTCCAAGCCATATACATGCAAGATTACCCGCTTTGCCTCATGGTCATTCCAGCCTCAACCAATCTCGCCAACAAGGCGCTCAACTGAACCTCCTCATCAGCACCAGAAATCAGCCGAAAATCGATCTCTCCAACAGCATCAGCCAGCTTGACCTTCCACAATTCTGAAATGTCTCTCATTCGAAAAATCTCTCTATGAATCTGACGAACAATGTCACTCCCAGCAACTCCATACTTCAGGATCATCTCGCGCAACTTGTTTCGTGCGCCAATGAAATCTCCTTTCATAGCTAGTTGCATCATTTCCCGTGTATCCATCGGATTGGCACGTCCAATAACCGAATACACAACCTGATTACTGACAGGTTTACCGAGCGAGGCAGCAGCCTGTAGAGTATTTATTGCTCTTCGCAAGTCACCTCCACAAACCTCGAAAATCGCAACAAGCCCTTCGTCGAGCAATTGAACCTCTTCGCTTTCCGCAATACGTCTCAGATAAGCATCTTGATCTTCTCGTGGCAAGTAGGTGAAACGAAAAGGGGCGCATCGAGATTGAATTGGTTCAATGATCTTGCCACTGTAGTTTGCAATCAAAATGAAACGACATGTCTCTGTGAAACGTTCCATGGTTCGCCTAAGTGCTTGCTGAGCATCTGAAGTCATGTTGTCGGCTTCATCAAGAATCAAAATCTTAAACGGAATCTCCCCCAAGGTGCGGACACGAGCGAAAGTTTTCACAGTTTCTCGCACGACATTGATTCCTCTTTCATCGCTTGCATTCAACTCCATGAGATGCTCTCTATAAGCTTCCCCGTAGAGATCACGAGCCAAGCAGAGCGCTCCAGTAGTCTTGCCTGTGCCAGGTGGACCAGCAAAGATACAGTGAGGAATGTTTCTGGCTCCCACAAAACTCTCCAAGCGCTCTACAATGTCTTTCTGATTGACCATCTCCTTAAGCGAGCGAGGACGATACTTTTCAACCCACATTTCAAAACTCAACAAGGCACCTCCACAATTTACGCTATAACGACGGAACTTGTAATAAATAGTGTTTACCCTTTTGCGTCAATTTTCGGAACAAAAAGAAGAGGAGGACGAAAACTAATCGAGGACAGCAGAATTATTACCAAAGGGTAAGGTTTATATGTTACTGAATAGTAATTACTTTATGGTAATAAGAGGCGTGGTTGCATGAAGCTTAAGCTGCAGTTGGTTCGAGGCAATGAAGTTTTATTCGAAATTCCTCTTTCTCCTGCAGATTGGCCAAAGGAGCAGCTGGAAAATGAGCTTCAAGCTTTTGAAGCGGATTGTCAGAGATTCTCAAAGATTTTTGACGCCTTGTCCCACGAGACTCGCTTAAGAATGATGAAACGACTTGTGGAGGAAGAAGATCACACAATGAACTTCGCCGATTTCATGCGGGACCTTGATTTAAACCCGAAGATCGTCTGGGAGAACGCGAAGAAACTCACGGAGGGTGGACTCGTAGAAAAGATCGACAGGGGGAAATATCGTTGTTCCGAGATTGGGCAGACAGGATTTATATTGATGAGCCTCGCTTTCAGGCATCTCATGGAAGCTCTGGATGAAATGGAAAGTTTTTGGAGAGGTGAAAGTTAGTGTCAGTAAATGAGATTTCTGGCAACTTTGGATTATATCCACCTTTAGAGCCACTCGGACCATTTGATCCTTTTGAACCATTCTTCCCTAAAAGGCGAAGGCCAATGCCAAAAAGGCCCTTCGAAAAGTCAGTCGAAGATGGCTTTGAAGGTGAGCGTCCAGGATAATCACGAGGAAAGAAGGAGGTGATAAGTTATGTCAGAAAGAGACTGGTGGTCAAGATGGTTTAAGAGAGGACCTTTCTCTAAGGGCAGCCTTTGGGATATAAGCGGAATCTTAGGAGAGATGGAAGAGATGATGGAAAGAGAATTCGCGGAACTCTCTAAGAAAGCTCCTAAAGAGCTTATTAGGGAACGTATCCTACCAGATGGGACCAAAATGAGTGAGTTTGGGCCTTTTGTGTACGGCTACAGCGTAACTGTGGGTCCAGATGGAAAGCCACAAATCAGAGAGTTTGGCAACGTTAAGCCCGAAACTAGGATGGGAAGACCGAACATAGACATCAAAGAGAAGAGAGAGCCCCTTGTAGATGTGATGGCTGATGATGGTGAAATCAAAGTTCTGGTGGAGTTACCTGGAGTTGATAAGGAAGACATTAGGCTACACGGAACAGAGAACAGGTTGACGATTTCCGTAGATACGCCTCAGCGGAAATACTACAAAGAAGTTGAGTTGCCTGCCAAGGTGATCTCACAAGAAACAAAATCTTCATACAAGAACGGTGTTTTAGAGGTCACCCTTAGAAGAAAAGAAGAAGAAAAGCCTAAAGGCGAACCGATAGAAGTGGAATAACATAGCCCTACTCACGCACTCAACAGAGAGCCATTCCGGCATGAACCCACATGAGTATAACCAAATGCTCGTTTAAGGGAGCCAAGGCAGAAACACCAGACAGACAAAAGAGCGCATAACTTAATAAGACATTGGCAATATCTGGGGACAGGTTGGATTGATTGACCATGACAAAAGAAGAGATGACTTGGGATCTCTCGCAACTCGTTGAAAACACTAATCCCACTTTCATTAAAGAGAAACTGGAAGCTATGGTGGCTGAAGCAGAAGAAGTTCGGGATGAATATCACGGCAAAATCGGAAGTCTTGATGCGAAGGCTCTTCTAGAGCTTTTGGAAATGAAAGACACCTACGTCCTCAAGTTTGAGGGAGTGTACATGTACTGCCGTCTGATGTATGCAGCTGATTCAACTAATGATACGGCTAAACAACTTAACGATGCTGCACGCAGGGCATATATGAAAGTCGGCCAGACAATAGCCTTCATAGATATAGAGCTGGGTAAGCTTCTTGCTGAAAACCCATCACTAATCACAGACACGGTACTAGCAGAGTACAAGCATTTTCTTGAGAGGATATTGAGAAGAGTGCCACACATGCTCTCTGAGACCGAGGAACGCTTGGTAATTGTCAAAGACAAGAACGGAGTCAATGCATGGCAGATGCTTCAAGGTGATTGGCTCTCTACAAGAACCTTCAGTATAGAAATTAAGGGCAAGGTGGAGACGCTTCCTTATGGTGAGATAATTGGTCTGTATCAAAGTCCAGATCGTGATCTGCGGAAACGAGCCAATCAAACTGTCTATGAGGACCTAGGAGAGGATGAGATTCTCTGGGCAAGTGCCATCCGCGCAGTATGTGAAGACCATCTGCAGATGTGCAAGTTAAGGAAGTATCCAACTCAAATGACCCAGAGCTT
>JASFPO010000014.1:0-24967 GCA_050115935.1 Candidatus Bathyarchaeota archaeon
ACGCATTGGTCATCTCATTGAAAGCTACTATCGAGCGACTGCTGATGATTTCCTTCTCACAACTGGAAAAATAAAGTCACAAACATTTCGCGACAAGAAATTAGCTGAAGAACAGGTGACTGCTGTTCTCAACGCTTTGAAGAGGCTTGGCTTTAAACTGAAATTCGATGAAAGCAAAATCGCGCAATTGGTTGACTTGCGAGCTGGGCTCACTGAATGTTGTAGAGACGATGAGGAATTTACCCGCGTTCATGATAAGATATGGAATGCAGATGACCTGAATCTTCTTACCAAACAGATAGCCACGGATTTCGCTGGAACACTTTTGATGTCAGATAAGATATTTGCTGAACAGCAGGAAGATAGAAAGAAGATTAGAGATTTGCTGCTTTCTCTTGCTAGCAAATAACGCGGGGATTTCCTTTCTCTTTAGTTTTTGTGTAAATATCGTTCAAGTTATACAGAAATTTGTGTCGGGCGCAAAACCTTAACAGTTATAAATGATGAAACGTACTATTTTTTCCGTCAACAACTACATTGAAAGCCAAAGAAATCTGAGACATGGAGTGTAACATTGAGATGTCAGAGAGCAACTCTGTTCTAATCGGAAGAAAGCCTGCAATGAACTATGTGCTAGCTTGTATAACCCTCTTCCACGGCGGAGCAAAAGAAATAAACGTCAAGGCTAGAGGGCGAGCCATCAGTCGAGCTGTCGATGTCGTCGAAATCGTAAGGCGTCGGTTCTTACCTGATGTAAAAGTCAAAACCGTGGAGATCGGTACTCAGCAGTTGCCTCCACGCGAAGAAGGCGGCACGCCAAGCAACGTCAGCACAATAGAGATAACGTTGGCTTAGTAGTGGCTCAACGACCGACAGAGGCCACCCCCCACTATTTTTTCTTCTGGATATTCCAAATCAGTGAAGATGATATTCAACAGGTCATATTATTGAGTCATGACAGTTCTTCGCCGCACTCTGGGCATTTACCATTGCAACTTTTGATGACTTTGTATGGTGAAATAGGCTCGCTTCCTTCATAGAGAGTTGCCCCACAATTCTCGCAGGAAACTAGTTGAGGCAATGCAAGTCCCAGAGGGAAACTGTTCTCGTGTGCTTTCACTCTTTTTCTGAGAAACAGATAATATAACATTGCTGAGCCTAGTACTGTCAATGGGGACGCAAAGACTAATGTCTTGAGAAATTCCAACAAGAATTGTTGCTTATAAATGACCAAAACCGCTGAATAAGCAACTAAGAACGCTGAAGCAGTTACCAGAAGAACCGCCAGAAACAATAGTAGGCTTACGCTGATTTTCTCTGTAAATATGTCGTTCTCGTCTTCTATGGACCTCTTGCATGGATGGCATCCAATTTCCAATGTCTTCGCCTTGTGACCGTCAATCAATATAGTAAGTCGTGACATATAATAAATATTATTGCGCTAATGTTGGACAAGTATACATCGAAAAAAGTGGAAGTTGAGGAACAACCAAGATCAGTCCAAAAAGCTTGCAGTATAGTTTATATTATATTAGCACTTTCTGTGTATGATACTGCCAAAGCCTAACCTGGACGATGAAAATAGATGCCGAAAATGGTGAATGTCTGTCACTTCTGCCTCAAAAGCGGAATTTTATGCTCCAAATGCCAAACTAAGCTTAGGCTAGGCGAGATCACCAAGACCGATTTGGAAACTGGACGCTTGCTCATGTCGCTTGAAAGTCAATATCCACCTTTACAGGATATCTACTTCTATAGAGCAATAGAACATGATGACGTTCTTGCTTTAGTTGTTGGCAGAGGCGACGTAGCCCGCTTGCTCAGTTATGGCGGCAAAATCTTACGAGCTGTGAGAAATAAAACCGGCAAAACTGTTCGAGTCTTGGAATCCGGCGTAGACGACAGAAAATTCCTAGAAGACTTGTTCGCGCCGCTTAACATTCTCACGATAAACACGATCTGGTTGCCAGATGGAACAACTGAAACACGTGTAATATTGAAGAAGAGAGGACGACACAGACCATCTTTCTTGAACGTTGAAGCATTGAGGCAGATTGCCCTGAAAGCCCGTGGAATGACTCTGCGAATCGAGTTTTCGAACTAGCGGGTGAATACTTCCCAATGAAGATTGACCAAATGGGAGATTGGCGGCGAACCCACTATTCCGTTGAAGTGACACCCCAGCTTGATGGACGTGAAATTATTGTTTTCGGGTGGGTCCAAGATGTCCGCGATCTCGGTGGTATACGCTTCCTGATATTGCAAGACCGCGAAGGAACCGTGCAAGTTACAATTCCTCGCAAAAAGATTGAGAAGCAAATTGTAGAAAAGGCTGATGCTGTTCAGAGACAGTACAGCATAGGCGTTAGAGGAGTAGCTAAACGAACTGAGATGACTCCGCGCAAAGTCGAAATAATCCCCAAAGAGATTCGCATCCTTGGAGTGGCAGAATATCCGCTTCCCTTAGACGTGACGGGACGAACCCCAGCCAAAATAGATGTACGTTTAGACGCTAGAGCTCTTGACCTATGTCAACAAGAAAATCGCGCAGTGTTCAGGGTCCAACACACGGCACTACGGGCAATACGCGACTTTCTCTCAGAGAAAGGCTTCATAGAGGTTCACACGCCACGAATAATTGCAACAGCGACTGAAGGTGGAGCTGCTCTCTTCCCAGTTGCATACTTCGAAAATGAAGCATTTCTAGCTCAAAGCCCCCAATTGTATAAAGAAGAACTTGTTCTGGGCTTCGAAAAGGTGTTTGAAATCGGACCGTTCTTCCGTGCTGAAGCGTCGCACACACGGCGACACATAAGTGAGTTCATATCAATCGACATCGAACAAGCCTTCGCAACAGCCGAAGACGTCATGCGAGTCCTCGAACAACTTGTGCATCTCACCTGTAAAGATGTTAAAGAAAAATGTAAAAGGGAACTTCAAATTCTCAAACATGATTTCGAAGTGCCAGCACTTCCTTTCAAACGATTTACATACGATGAAATCCTCAACGAATTAAAAGATGAAGAAGTTGATGCTCCATGGGGCGAAGACATTCCAACACCAGCTTTAAGAACTCTGGGAAAGTCACATCCATACTTCTACTTCATCACAGGCTGGCCGACGACCGCAAGAGCATTTTACATAAAGCAGAAAGACGACGACCCAAAACTGACTGAAGGCTTCGATTTGATGTGGAGCTGGATAGAATTGTCATCTGGAGGATCGCGTGTTCCAACAAAAAACCTTCTCATTAAACGCCTGAAGGAATGTGAACTAAACCCAAAGTCTTTCAACCATCACTTGAAAGCATTCGACTATGGCATGCCGCCACATGCAGGTTGGGCCATCGGTCTAGAACGATTAACGATGATGTTGACTGGAAAGAGGAACATTAGAGAAGTCGTTCTCTTTCCAAGAGATCGCTTCAGGCTCACACCCTAACACTGATTGCTCATATTTGACATCTGTGTTAGGCCTATTCCGAATAGCTCGACAAAACTAAGGCTTCTCTCGCCAAGCTTGTATAGTTTCGAACCACATAACTCCGGTGCTGAGCGCACACAAGATAAGTGCAAAGACGCTGTAGAAGTCAGTTTGTCTAAACTGTGTCAGAAAGAAGACTAGCAGTGTTGTGAACATGCTTGCATACAGTAGGTGGCGGGGAAACATGAAGGTTCCAAAGCGCACGAACTGCTTTAAAACTCCAACATTCACAGTTTTTGTTAGGTGATACTCTCCACGAACTTTTTCCGCTAAACCTAGCTCTGCAAGTTTGTCTAGATGATAAACAGCCAATGCTGGACTTGAAAATCCCAGGGCACGTTGAGTTTCCCTGACTCCGATAATGCCATTCTCTGCTCGCAACAGAAACCAGTAAACCTTGAGTGTATTGCCGTGAAGCGCACTGGCAACCTCTTCTTCGCTCAACGGTAACTCCTCTGGAACATCTTTTGGTGTACTGAAATATTGAGAACTAGTTTAAATCATGTGTTGTCCGTGATAGAGAGATGAAAAGAATTCAGGATGAAAAAGTAATAAGCAGTGTAGATGAATAAGTAGAGAGGTGACTTGTTTAAGGGTGAGTTCATGGCAGCTCAAGCTTATGTACTCTTCAAGGTTAGCTCTGGTAATGAAAGACAAGTTTGCGAGAAAGTCGCTGATTTCGACGAAGTTCTAATTGTAGGCATAATCTACGGTGAATATGATGTAATTGCAAAGATATCTGTACCTGACTTGCAGGCACTGGAAGAATTTCTCTCAGTAAAGATAAGAAAAGTGCCAGGCGTACTCTTGACATCCACCATGATTGTAGCAAGAGAGTACAAAGGAAAAAATCAGCGCATCAGAAAGTAGCATTTGTGCATTAATCAAGCTTATTCAAGAAGTGCTTTACGCAAAGATTGCTTCAAAACCTACTGGAAACACAAGCTAGAAGAATAGGAATTATCTTTAAATGAAGGTTACGAGCGTGGCTCTACGGGCGTCCTTTTGAGAAAACTGTTTTTATGTCAAGTGAACTATGTATTTTGAGGATGAAAAATGCGGATCAAAGCCGTTCTCTTCGATCTCGGATGGACACTTGTGAATATCATGGAGAGTCCTGAAATCTACAAGAGAATTCTTGAAGCTTCTGGAGTTAGGATTTCCGCTGAAGAAGCCCTCAAGGCTCATCAGGCTAATGAGAGGGAGTCGAACATATTTGAAGGCATGATTGAGTTGGGGGAGGATTTCTGGGTTAAGTGGAATCAGAAATTTTTGGAGAGACTCGGCATACAAGAAAACAGGGAGCTTCTAGCTCAAAGAATAATTGAGCTCTGGTGGGAGTACGCTGGTCTGGAACTTTATCCTGATGTTGTTGAAACACTTACTCAACTGAAAGCGAGAGGTGTAAAGGTGGGAGTTGTGACCAATGGGTTGAAAAGCGATTTTCAGCAGATTCTAAGTAAGGTTGGGCTGTCAGACCATTTTGAAGTTGTTGTTGGAATTGACACCTGCAAAAAGGCGAAACCAAACCGAGAAATATTCCTTTATGCCATCAACAAGCTTCGTGTACGACCAGGAGAAGCAATATTCGTTGGAGATTCAGTAAAACAGGATTATGAAGGCGCCGAAAAAGCTGGATTAAAACCGCTACTTATCGATAGAGAAGGAAAAACTCCTGCCAACGTTGAAACCATAAGAAGTCTAACTGAAGTTTTATCCTATATTCAGAAGCCGCGCGAATCCTGCTTGACCTAAGAGTGTCCTTTTTTTCTCTATAGAAATTTTTTCAGAAGTGGGAATTATGTTATGCTTACGTTTTGTATTTGAAAATATCTTTTGGCCAAAAACCGCATTCGTTCTGCGTTTCTTCCATTCTTGCCTATGGCTACACCTTTATCTCTTGGGTTCACTGAAACCACAGCAATTACTTTTCCATTTGGACGCTCAGTAATGCGCACTTCATTCACGCGAGCTGGCTTCAAAGTGTTCTTTATGAATTCAACTGGATTGTCAGCATGCTCTATGATTTCATGTTTCTTTCCAGTCATTCTTTCCAACAGGCGAATGTTTTTTCCACCTTTCCCAATGGCTGCTCCAATATCGCCTTGTTTTACAACAAAGATAATTCTGTTAAGCTCGTCATCAATGATACAATCTCTGACATTGGCACTTGTTATGCTCTCAAACAACGCTATGTACCGCATCTCGCGACTTGTAAGCCTTATGCCGCTATGCATTGACTTCCTCCGTTGTCTTTGTTTCTGCTCTGGATTTCTTTGTTCTCGTAAGCTTCAAGATGTCTGAATCACCAGGTTCTCGTACGGTTAGGGTTGAAACCATGAAGGGTTTTCCACAAGCCGCACCCAAATCTATGCTAGTTCCATTATAAATAACTACTGGAATGGCTGAAAGCTTACTGTAATATTCAATATCTTCTCGAGCACGCTTTGGACAGTTCTCCGCTAGAAGAATAAGCTTTGCTCTCTTGGTTCTGACGCTTCTCATGGCATTATTGGAGCCAAAAAGAACTTTGCCCGTTTTCACCGCTGTAGAAATGGCTTTGTTGATGTCTGTCATTTTTTCTTCACCCGATAAGGCGCTGACATATAGAGGTCAACGAGACCCGTGCCTATTGGTATTGATTGCCCTACGATTACGTTTTCCGTCACGCCCTTCAGTGGGTCGCTCTCGCCACTGATAGAAGCTTGCACGATGTTTGGAACAGTGATCTCAAAGGCTGCTCTCGCCAAAACACTAGCTTTTTTGCCACTGATTCCGTGTCTCCCTATCTGGCGAACTTCACCCGTTGCTGACATGATGTCTGAGACTAGCATTACATGGCGGACGTCCACGTCCAAGCCTTGCTCTTCAAGAACTCCAACGGCTTCTTGAATGATAACGTTTCTTGCGGCTTCGATTCCCAGTGTTTTGGCAATTTCATGAATGTTGTTAGCTACGGTCCTAGTTGGATCTATGCCTCTAATCTCAAGCACTCTTGGCAGGTTAGAACCATCGGTTCGTATAACCCATTCTCCTTTATCTTCGGTGATCAAAACCCGTCGAATGCCTTTAGCGCCTTTGATCAGGTGCTTCGAAAGTTTTTCAAGTAACTTCTTTGGCTCGATCTTCTTAGGCTTTAGGTAAAGTTGATCTTTTTCTACTCGTAACGTGCAATTGGTTGGCAGGCTTAAGCTCTCTTCGAGATGTTCAAATGTTACTCCGCGATCCTCCATCATAGCTGGATCAGGCTGAATTACAACTTCCCCGAGTTCTCGATCAACATACATGACCTTCGAAACGTCCACCAAAGTTGTGCAGATGATCTCTCGTGCTACTTCAGCAGCCTTTCGCTTGCTTGAACGGTGTTTCTTGTCGAGATAGATAGACATGATCGGCGTAGAAGGCATTCTCCGTGCGTCTACGATCTCAATGAGCCTGGGCAAGCCCAAAGTAACGTTTTGCTCTCGGACACCTGCATAATGGAATGTTCTCAAAGTCATTTGTGTGCCTGGCTCACCCATTGATTGAGCAGCAACTATTCCAACTGCTTCACCAGGTTCAACAAGTGCTCGTTTATAGTTTTCCACTGTTGCTTCAATTGCTTGGTCAACGCCCTTCCTGGTTAATCCAGCTTTGCCTAAGTTATTATTCAACTCCACAACAAGGAGAGGTGTGAGTTGATCTTTGACTTTTTCAATCTGCTTCTTAATATACTCTTTCGGAGTGGGTTTGCCTTTCTTGGTCATTATTCGCATTTGCTCCACGATTCGACTGACATTGACTGCTTTTCCATGGTCGCTCTTAGCTGGGTCAACTCCGTCTTCTCCGTACGCAAACTGGATGATGTCACCAATGGAGTTCCGGACCGTTGAGTCGTATTCGATGCGCAGGTGTTCCAGTGCGTTGATGAGACGTCTCTGCATGTATCCGCTTTGCTGTGTCCTTACAGCTGTGTCTACGAGTCCCTCTCTACCGCCCATAGAGTGGAAGAAGAACTCCACTGGATCCAATCCGTCTCGATATGATGAGTATACAAAGCCTCTAGCTTTTGGAGATGGGTCTTTCACTTTAAAGTGAGGTAGGGCTCGGTCAAGATAACCACGCATAACTCGTTTGCCACGCACTGACTGTTGTCCAACAACCGCAGTCATCTGACCTATGTTTAAGCTGGAACCTCTTGCTCCAGTCTGCGTCATAATCATACCTGCATTGTCAGGAGCAAAATCATCTTCTGCAGCTATCCCTGCCTTGTCTCTTGCCTGAGCCAGTTCGTTCATCACATAAATCTCGAAAGATTCCTCTAATGTTAAGCCTGGCAGCCTTTCCAAAGTTCCTCCCTGAAAATCTTTGATTAACTTGCTTATTCGTTTCTCCCTGTCATCAAGTATTTTGCGAATCTTTCTTTGAACTGGAAGTGAAAGTTCCAATTCGTCGAACGAGTATGTAAATCCTCGCATTGTCATGAACGTTTTGAGGACTTTGCAGATTTGGTTCAGAAAACTCCGCCCAGTAGCAGGGCCGAAATCCTTTATAATTCTGTGAAGAAGACTTTCCGATTGTTCTGCTCCTATCGAGTTCCGGTCTATCACGCCTGACTTCAGAACACCATTCTTGATGACAACATAGGCATCGTATCTGCAATCTTCCCGGAGGCAACTTGGACAAGCCATGCAGGTGGCTGCCTTCAAGGCGTAATTTAATCTCTGCGGAATGAAAAGGCTGAAAATCTGCTTTCCATTCCATCGAAGTTCCGGCTTTTTTGCCGCTGGCTCTGGAAGTGCTCCTTCATATCCTGCTGCCAAGAGTAGGCGGCAAACCTCCTCCTTTGTTAGTAATGCGGATTTTTTGGTGAACAGGTAAGCGGCTGTTATGAAATCAGTTTTTGCTCCTATAATAGGTCCTCCGAATCTTGGCGAGAGAATCTGGTCTTGAACTTGCATTAGAATACGGGCTTCTGTTCGGGCTTCTTCACTTTGCGGTACATGAAGGTTCATTTCGTCTCCATCAAAGTCTGCGTTATACGGAGGACAAACGCAAAGATGTAAACGAAACGTTTTATGGGGAAGCACTCGAACCTTGTGCGCCATTATTGACATGCGATGGAGAGAAGGTTGTCTGTTAAAAATAGCTGTATCCCCGTTTCTGAGGTGACGCTCCACAACGAATGTCGTTTCCAAGGCTTCAGCAATCTTCTCACGGTCTGTAACAAATTCAAGTCTAATGCGTTTGCCGTCGGGTCTTACGACGTATAGAGCGCCTGGATAATTTTCTGGTCCATTGACTATCAGCTGGCGTAATTCTTCAATGTTCCATTCGGTTATCTTCTCTGGGATCGAAAGCCTCATCGCAATTTCAAGTGGAACTCCAACTTCGTTGATGTCAAGGTTTGGGTCGGGTGAAATTACGGTTCGAGCTGAGAAGTCAACTCGTTTTCCAGAAAGGTTGCTTCGAAACCTTCCTTCTTTTCCCTTCAAACGTTGAGATAGAGTTTTGAGAGCTCTCCCAGAACGATGTCGGGCTGGGGGAATTCCTGATGCCTCATTGTTAAAGTAAGTTGTCACGTGATATTGAAGCAGTTCTGACAAATCTTGGATAATGAGGGTTGGGGCTCCAGCTTCCATGTTTTCTTTCAAACGTTGATTAATGCGGATGATGTCAACAAGCTTATGGGTGAGATCGTCTTCAGAGCGGATTCCTGACTCTAAGGTTATAGAAGGCCTAACATAAACTGGCGGCACAGGAAGAACCTGAAGAACCATCCATTCTGGGCGGGCACTCGGTGGGTCAAATCCGATGACCTCAAGATCTTCATCTAACATGCGCTCAAGTCTTTCCCGAATCATACTTGGGGTTAATCGTTGGGCACCCTCTTCTGAGATCTCGTGGAAAGTCGTAGGCTTCGTGAACTCGACCTTATACTGGGGAGCGCCACAGTGGGGGCATTCTTTGTTTCTTGCTTCACGTAAGATTTTTTTGAAGAAGGCGGAGGATATCACTCCCAGCAATTTGCGTGTGTTTTCGATCTGCGACCTGATTTTTTCGATTCGGGTTTCTGGCAATAAGAGGCGTCCACAGTTTCTGCAAGTAGCAGTCAGCAAGTTGTAGATCACTTTGGTGAATTCAACATGAACTATTGGAACTGCCAATTCGATGTGACCTGGGTGGCCGGGACATCGAATGGCTGTGTTCCCGCACGTTTTACATCTCTGTCTTGGTTCAAGTGTTCCTAAGCGTCCATCCATGAGTCCTGAGGTGATGGGTGCGCCATCCTCATCGTAGGTGTCCGCTGTTTGGATCTCAACAACAGAAAGTCTCCTTATGTCTTGAGGAGACATTAAGCCAAACGAGAGCTGATCTACAACCTTGTTTATACTTTCTTTTAATGATGCCATTTTACGCTCTCTCCCTCAGCTTCAATTTAGGCGTTACGCATAAACTCATTAGTTCCTGCAAAAGCAGTTTGAAAGCGTAGGAAACATGAACGGGTGATATCTGAGCTTGGTCTTCGCATATTCGGCAAACATACTTGCGTTGTTTGAGGTCATAATACGCGATATAACCGCAGTTTTCGCATATGTAAAGTAGATATTTGTCCGATTCTTCGAGAAGTCTGTCTCGCAGAAGCATGGCAGCTCCGTGTCCAATTAGGCAGTCACGTTCCATTTCCCCGAAGCGGAGTCCGCCCCCTCTGGCTCGTCCTTCAGTTGGTTGACGAGTTAACATTTGAACTTGTCCTCTTGCTCTTGCATGAATCTTGTCAGTAACCATGTGGTGAAGTTTCTGGTAGTAGACGACTCCCATGAATATGTCGGCAACGAAACGTTCGCCAGTGATGCCGTTATAGAGGACTTCTCTGCCTGAGTGACTAAAACCTAGATCAATCAAAGCTTGCTTCAAGTCTTCTGGCTTTTCACTGATGAAAGGTGTTCCATCAACTGGTCTTCCTCTTGCAGCAGCTACTTTTCCAGCCATAGACTCAAGAAACTGTCCGATGGTCATACGGGATGGAATTGCGTGAGGATTGATGACGACATCAGGAAATACACCTTCGCCTGTAAAAGGCAAATCCTCTTGCGGAATTATCATTCCTATGATGCCCTTTTGGCCATGACGGGAAGCAAATTTGTCGCCCAGTTCAGGAACTCTCTGGTCTCGCACTCTGGACTTTACGAGTTTGGCCCCCTCACGGGTTTCAGTAATGAAAAGAGCGTCCACAACTCCTGTTTCTGCTGGTCTCATGTCTACCGATGTGTCTCTCATTGTTGGACCTTTAACTTCGAATACTTTGTATTCTTCAAGGAATCTTGGTGGACTTGTTCTTCCAACAAGAACGTCGCCGCCGTTTACTTTCGACTCTAGGCCTATGATGCCGTCTGGTTCCAGCATGCGATAATATTGTTCTCCTCGGTACCCTCGGATGCCGGCTTCGGGTATTACAAGCTTGTCTTTGAGTCCACCTAGATATTGTCGACAAGCAGCTTCATAAATTCTGTAAAACGTAGAGCGACCTAGGCCTCGCTCAATGGAGGCTTTGTTGAAAATCAGGGCATCTTCCATATTGTAGCCTTCAAAAGAGATGACTGCAACCACGCAGTTTTGTCCGGAAGGGCGAGAATCATATCCTATAATGTTCATGGGGTTAGTGTTCACGATAGGTTTCTGGGGATAATGCAGAATGTGGGAGCGGGAATCAACGCGCAACAGGAAGTTGGTCAAATTGATCCCGAGCGCTTGTTTTGCCATTGCAGCCTCATACGAATTGCGTGGAGACTGATTATGTTCCGCATAGGGGATGAGTGATGCACATATTCCAAGTATAGTGTAAGTGGAAAGTTCAACATGAGTGTGTCCAGGTGTCACTTCGTCAAGACTTAGCGCTATGTACAAGTTTTCCTCTTCTTCAGCGTCAATGTATTCAATTATGCCGCTTTTTATCGGATCTTCCCACGTCCACTCGCCAGAACGAATCTTTTCAATATGCTCAAGTTTCAGCTTTGGAACTCCATTTTCGACAACAATTAGAGGCCTGCGTACACGTCCTTTGTCGCAATTAATGTAGATCTCTTCTCTTTCGCTTAGAATTCTGGAGAAATGCGCAAGGTTTACTTCTGGAGGAATTTCGCCGGTTCTGCGCATTCTCCTGATCTCGTCGGTTAGCTTCTGTGGAGAAAGGTGATATCCAACCAATGAGCCGTCTACGAAAACCTTGGCTCCAGAACTCTTGACGGATTCGTTGGCTTCCAAAGCTGGGACGACGCCCATCTTGTAGAGAATTTGCTTCATCTTTTCGAGGTCTGCGCTTACTGAAATGCAAGCTGAGAGAGCGAGATTTTTTACCAGACCACAGTTGGATCCCTCGGGTGTTTCATTTGGACAGAGTCTACCCCAATGAGTGGGGTGCAAGTCTCTGGCTTCAAAGTTGGGTTGACTGCGGCTAAGCGGAGATTGTAATCTTCGGAGGTGACTTAGAGTTGACGTGCGATTCGTTCGATCTAGAAGTTGCGTGATACCAACTCGACCTCGCCCCCAGTTTCCAGTTGCTATGGCATGTGCGAAACGTTCGCTGATGATGCCAGGTCGCACAGCCGCTGAGATTGCAATCATCTGGCGTTTAACGCCCATGCGTTCGAGTTGATACTTTATGTCACGGCAAAGGTTCCTAAAAGCAACACGGAAAAGATCGCCTAGCAGGGGTCCAGCAAGCTTTAAGCGCTTATTTTTGAAGTGGTCTTTATCGTCGGTTTTGCGTTTTCCATACTTTAGCTCAATAACACGGCAGGTCATTTCCCCTAGAAAGAGAGCCTTTTCTTTACGTTTTTCCATTGTGCGTCCGATGTGGGGCAGAAAGTTTCTGTCTAAGATGCTTTGAGCTTTTTGGCGGCGATATTCTTCCACTTGTCCTTGGGCCACACGGTTGCCAATATACAATATGGCTTCTGCTACTGAATCGATGCCTAAGGCTTTCTCGAAGGAGGCTTCTAGCTCGTTCTGTATGAGTTTCTTTGTGGAAACAGTTTCGGCGATTTCTTTGTCAGATTCTAATCCCAATGCGCGCATAATGACAATGAAGGGAACTTCAGTTGGGACACCAGGCATGGATACGTAGATAGCACCATCTGACTTCAGTCTCAACTCGATTCTTGCTCTGAAGCCAACTGTTGTTGAGAAGATTTTGGCTTGGTAGACCGGTTTTGCTCCTCTTGTGTCTACGTCTACAAGAATTCGGTTAGGAGCTAGGTCTTCAAGCGCAACTATGACGCGTTCAGAACCGTTAACTAGAAAGTAGCCACCTGGGTCGCTTGGGTCTTCTCCATGTGCTACCAGTTCTTCTGGAAGCAACTGAGAAAGAATGCAGAGTTTTGATTTGAGCATAACAGGCAGGTCGCCTATGAGCACAAGTTCTGTTTCTTGTTCTCTTCCATCTATGATTGGAGTCATTTCCAAAGCTAAGGGGGCAGCATAAGTGAGGTTGCGAAAGCGGGTTTCTAAGGGGTAGATTTCATGTTTTGTGCCGTCTACCTCGGTTACGTAGGGTCCGCTTATCTTTGTTTGAGGGTCTATGATCCATGCTTGGCCGAGTTTGATCTTGTAGGGGGCCTCTGGTACTTCAATGTTGATTTCGTCAATCTCGCTGATAACTTGTTGAAGGCCGTAGTCGACAAATTCATTGTAAGAATCTAAATGTTGTCGAACTAAGCCTTTCGCTTTGAAGAAAGCTTTTTGGAGACGAAACATGTCGTCTTGTGAAATTTCAGACGTGGTCTATTCCTCCATAAACTTACATTTAGGATAAGGGCTGTGAATGCTCCTTGGATAGAGCTTGTTATCTTTCAAACTTGGAGGTTCCTCCAAATTGCCGGGCCGGGTCATCCGACTCGGAAAAACCGGGTCTCCTAATATTCTTCCCCCATTATATATGAGGTGCTACAACCTAAACCAATTATCCACCATATAAACTTATTGTTGAAGTTTTCGCATTTCAAACAAAATCTTCAGCTGTCTCATTTGCACCTTTAGAACAGCACCCAAAGTTTTAAGATGCTTAGAGGGTTACCTTTGCATTATGAAGTATGATAACGGAAAGATAGCTGGCACTCTCCTGTTCATCGGTTGTGTCCAATGTCTTATGGCAATGGTTATAGCTGCATCGTTGTATCCGGGTTACAGTATCTCAGAAAATTACATAAGTGACCTAGGTGTCGGCACCACTGCTCTTCTCTTCAACTCGTCAGTGTTCCTACTTGGCGCAACTATGGTAGCTGCTGCTTACTATGTTCAACGTGCGTTCGGCTCTAAGCTTCTTTTCATACTCCTAACCTTAACTGGCATCGGTGCCATGGGCGTTGGCTTGTTTCCAGAGAATTTTGAAGTGATTCACTTTGTCGCTTCGCTGATCACCTTCTTATTTGGAGGATTGACAACGATCATGTCATATAAACTGCAGAAAGCACCTCTCTCTTACTTCTCTGTCACATTAGGGGCAATATCACTGGCAGCGCTTGTTCTCTTTGGTTCCGGAACCTATCTGGGTTTGGGCAAAGGAGGAATGGAACGCATGATTGCTTACCCTGCCCTGCTCTGGGGTGTAGGCTTCAGCACGAGCCTTATGAATCACGGCAAAGAGAAATCAGCGGCGACCAAACCATAGGTTTTCAGCCAGCTGCTCAAACACAATGAGATTTCACGAATTCCCGAGATTAGACAATGTTCTCAACACGAAAAAAAGGGGAGAGAGAACTTGTTAAGTTGTTTCAATTGCCCTCGATGTTTGAGAGATTTCTGAAACCTTTCCGCCTCTTCGTTTCACTGCAAGCACTACACCGACTACTGCAATAGCTGCAACGAGCATACCTGCAAACAGAAAGGCGCCCCAATTGGGAACGACTCCTGCCGGACCACCTTCTTCGACAGCTATGTACGCTGTATATGTTGGGTCATGCTCCACTCTGAACCCGCTGTACGTGGGATACGAGGTTATGTAAAAGCAGTCAGCTCGCGTCATGTCCATGATACGATCTTTCGCATTCTGATAAAGCTCTGGACGCATATGGGCGATCACCAAAGGAACAAGTCTTAGAAGAGCTGTGTGAACGTCAAAGATTGGATTACGTGCATAACCCGTGATCTCCTTTGTCCTTGTTCCAGCGTCGTAGGTGTCATAGGTTTCTTCCGTTGGATCAGCCGTGTAATTGTACAAGTTGTAGGTTTCCTTTGTGCCAAAGTCTGTTTCGAAGACTTTTTCTCCATCGTCTGCGCTCGTAGTTATAGCACCGCTGCTAACATCCACTTCTGCATCTGTAACATTTTGTGCACCATAAGAACATTGGGTATTATGGTTGAGCACGAAGGAGTTTTGGTACAAAACCACGCTCATTTTTATGTTTTGGTTTTCGAGGAATTTGTAGATTGTTTCGTTTGAGATTGTCACTCCATTCAGCCAGTAGGCCCCTGTGCTGTTGTAATGTACTACGACGGGTATGAAGAGTAGCCAATGGATTAACCAGAGATTGGTCATTCTCCCGAGCACATAGTTTGCAGTGACGGTAGCCGTGTGATCAGCCGGGTTTATTGTGAGGTTATAGGTGAACGTCAGCTCTTCATATGTGGTTATGGCAATCGGCAACTTCTCATAGCGTGGATTATTTGCGTTTGGATGCATTCTCCACCAGATCGCTGTTAGATTTGTGTAGCGCATGCCCCAAGACCAGTTGAGTTTGTCCTCTGAAGACGTTAGCGGAATAACAGTCGTCTTGCTGCTCAAGGCTGGGCGCGAAGAGTTTTCGAAATATTGCTCTAGGTTAAGTCCAAGACTGAAAGAAGCGTATAGGTTGTCGTTTATGTCAGGAGAGTCTGGATAAAGAGAACTTGTGGTGTCGTTAAAAGCTAAGAGTGTAATGAATGAAGAAGACATGAGCACGTCTTTGCCCTGTTGTGTCTTGTAGTGCTCCAAGAAGTTCTGAACTGGAATTGTCAGCGTTGCATTGCCAGTTGTTATGTTGACTAGGCCAGCATATAAGAGTTGGAAACCACTAACGTTGATGTACACCATGTAAAGATTGGCATGCCAGTTTGCCGGTGGTGGGGTTTTTCCATGGACCGCTGCATGGATGCGAGCGTAATCAAAGAAATCGATGGTTTTGCTCCAGCTTTCTTGCTCAAAGTCTCCTGGACTTAGGGTATCTGCAGCAGTGGTTGGCGAGACTGATGTCATTCCAAAAATTGCCAAAAGCATTATGCCAAGCAGCATTCTCTTTTGCATAGGAACATCTCAAAAATCTGTAATGGAGCTTAACCTAATAGCTTTGTGAATTCTGAATCCACATCGAAATTCTATTGAAGCTGTCAGACGTTAGAAGAAACCCATAAACTTCAAAACTGCAACGCAAGCAGCAGCTATGGAAACGCCTGCTATTATGAGCACATTTCGTCTTAGAAAGCCGAATTCGCTTGGTTTTTCAAGAATCTCAAATTCTCTTATCTCATTTGTTCTTGTGTCAATCTGTACTTTGGCTGTCTTCTTTTTCGATTCCATTTCAACTACGTATTGCTCCCCTTCTAGTGTTGCTTTTGTAGGCTGCAGACCTCGTTTGTATCCAAGTCTCTTTAGAAACTCCTCTGCCGTAGAAGTGAATTGTTCAGCGTCTAAGCTGATGTTTGCTTCTGAGGATGTTTCCTGCTCGGATTCCGTGGACATTTTCGTTCCACTTAAGCTTTTGGTCATTGAGGGTTTTAGAGTTATGAATTTTGGAACATTATTTCGAATTCATGTCGCGCTATAAACAGAAGATGTTGAGTTCTACTAATATGCAGTTAAAGAGCGAGAGCCCAAAGGCTCAAAAGAGGGCAAGGAAGTTCCTAAAAGATAGGGTGGAGAAATGACTGAGTTAGCGTATAAGATCGTGGATGTAAATGAAACAAATCTTGATGTTTACGATCTTTTTTGCCATAAATCCCGAAAAAAAGGAGAGGGATACCAAAACAAGGTCAGGTGGGTAAAAAACCGTTTCAAGGAAGGCCTATGTCTAAAGCTTCTCCTCATTAATGAAGGCCCAAAACGAGGCTTCAGATCAAGGGGATTCATTGAATACATCCCCGGCGAATTTGCTTGGCGTGGAATTGATGCGAAAGGCTACATGGTCATTCATTGTATTTGGGTTGTCGGAAGAAACAAGAAGAAAGGGTATGGCACAAAATTATTGGAAGAATGTATCAAAGATGCGAAAACGATGAATGGAATTGCAGTGGTTACCTCCAATAAAGGTTGGTTGCCCAGAAGCAAGCTTTTCATCAAGAATGGATTTGAGAAAGTTGACACGGCGCCGCCAGATTTCGAGCTTTACGTAAAAAGATTCTCAGATAATGCCCCTTTACCCAAATTCATTTCCATTTCCAAGGGGAAACTTGAAAGTCATGGATCAGGGCTAATCATACTGGAATCACATCAATGTCCTTATTCAAGTGATCTAGTCAATCTGTATAGAGAAATGGCAAAAGAAGCCAAGATTCCAGTAAAAATCAAATACATTACGAGCTGCAACGATGCTCGAGACGATGGTGTTCACCCGTATGGTACTTTCTGTGTAGTGTTGGATGGAAGAGCAGTTTCCTATAAGCCCGGGGATCCCAGAGAGGTCAAACAAGCTCTAGAATTAAGTAGGCAAGCCAGCTGACACTTGGCAAACTATTTATATTCTCTATGGTTTTCTGGCTAACTAAGATTGTTTGGAGCCATGCAAGTTGAAGCTTAAACCTTTTGAAAATGTGAAGAACCAAATTGGATATTGCGGAATCTGGTGTGGCAGTTGCGTCGTAGGCAATGGAACTCTGATTGAACTGACAAAAAGGTATGAGAAGGTCATCAAAGGATATGGTCTGGAGGAGTGGGCTCCCAAAGACTTCGATTTCAAGGAATTTTCGAAGGGACTAGCGTCGATACAAGGAGTGCCTCTATGTCAAGGATGTCAAAAAGGCGATGGTAGGACAGATTGCGGAATCCGAGCCTGCGCTTCAAGCAAAAGCATAATCGACTGTAGCCAATGTGACCAGCCTGAAGCAT
Source organism: Candidatus Bathyarchaeota archaeon (assembly GCA_050115935.1). Lineage (GTDB taxonomy): Archaea > Thermoproteota > Bathyarchaeia > Bathyarchaeales > Bathyarchaeaceae. The sequence continues at coordinate 17,540 of JASFPO010000014.1, forward strand.
GTAAGAATCTTGAAATACTGCAGAAGATGCGCTCAGGCGCCCGTGGCGCTGGTTTAATGGTTAAAACTGAGAATGTTGATCGACAGGAACTTTTGGCGAAGTGGGCTGCTGAGCTGAAAGGCAAGTGGCCTTGCTGTGTCCTGTTTTTGGAGTGACCATTAAGAGAAAATGCGCCCTGGCCGGGATTTGAACCCGGGTCGGGCGGGCGACAGCCGCCTATACTAGACCTGACTATACTACCAGGGCTCAGTATCACTTTCTTAGCAGATTTCCTCAATTTAAGGTTTTTTTGTGGTTTTTCATTTTGTGCATACTTTTCAGTATAAACTTCTTCTTTGTCTAATGGTTCCTTAATTTCGCTAGGTAGATCTTTGTATTTGCCCAGATAGCACCATTAATCTTTCTTTTTCTTCGTACTAGACTTCATCATGTACAATCCTATTAGGATAAAGACAACTCCACCCACAATAACTGGAACTGCTTGTTTGAGCATTTCAAATCGATTCATATACCCATCCCAGATGGCAAGTCGCCACAATATTCCAAATAGAACTACTGAAGCTAAACCCAAAATAATCAAACCAATCCAGTAAACAAGAGTCTTGTTATCTGCAAGAATCAAGTCCCACATTTAATCACCATTATTAGATAGAACATTTCTCCTTAAATTACTAATGCAACTTGAAATGAAATGTCTTCCGGTTAGTTGTTTTGAATAAGACAATTGTTGCTTTAGGAATATTTGTGTTCATAATTAGCTCGTTAATAGTCCTCTCTATCTTGCTTGGAAAGTCAGCTCCTCCAGGATATCTATCTGCTAATGCTGTTTGGTTGTTTGTTGTGGGAATTATTCTCGTCTTATGGGGTTTGAGTTCAAATAAGGAGAGACAATAGTTGTTGTGAGGTTTATTAGCTCAATATGAATATCAAGCAAGATGATTCAGAGCACCATTCTTGAGGCTAAATGGCATAGGCTAACTGCTCAAAAACCATGACTTCTTGGCTTACCTAAAACTTCGATCGATAGTGGAGCCCTTTGGAGCAGCATGGAATTTGATCCTAGACACAACCTCGTTTCTGTATTTAGCTGAGGCATCCACTACGTATATCTTGATTCCGGCTCCTTTTTCCTTGGTTTTGACAACGGCAAGCTCAAACTCGATACAACCTCCAGCAGCAACGTAGTTTTGTTCATTTAGTCCATCTGTAATGCTCTTGACAGCCGAGCTGACGAACGCCTTCAATTCCTCGCTATTGATATCCAAGTTCAATCACCGTTCTTAGAGCGAATAGTGTGTTTATCCTTAAATCTTTAATGCAACTAGAGTGGAAATAGTACACTAAAGAAAAAAGAGATGATTCTGATGCCCAAGATAACAATTCCAACTAAATGTGTTAAATGCAGTTCAGAAGATCTGAGACATGAAGAATTGGCTATGGGTGGACGGCATGGAGTGGTCGGTGGTAGAGGTTACAGATTTGATGTTTACATATGTCAAGAATGTGGCTATTCGGAATTTTTCTTTAAAGAACGAACACATTGGGTTTAATTTGAAACTTTTACAGGCTGAATATCAAGTAAGATGAAGCTAGGTTTCCATATCCACTAGTTGCACCAATAATTTTTGGTCTCTTTTCATAGAATGTACATTCTCTTTCTTGATGAGATAATGCTTCTCTAATAGATTACCAGTTACTCTACATCTCCAGTTCTCTTCAAACAACCAGTCAGTTTTAGTTGTAGGTTTCCAAGACATAACTAAGTTACAGCATTCAAAGCATCTAACCATTGATAATCCTCCTTACAGGGGAGCAGGAGAAATAAAGAAAAACTCCTGCTCTCCACCCCACAGTGGACAGTAACTCCAATGTTTTTAGGGGAAACTAAACTCGGTCTGTAGTCTTTTGAAATCCTTGATGAAACAAACCAGCAGATAGCCCAGACTGAGAAGTGAAAGTGAATGTGGGAAAGCTGTAGCTGAGCCAAACAACTACTCGAAATTCAGTAAGGCAACTTCTTCTGTATTTCATATTCCCAGTTCATAACTGTTAGATAGAAATTCAACTGAGAATTTTGGTTGGTGACTAATGTCTTCAGAGATCTCCAAAGAAATACTGAATTTCCTATTGAAAACTGTAGAGAGTTGCATAAATGAACTAGTTCAAACTTTCTTCTCAACTCCCTACATGTTCTATACTGAAAATGACCTTCATTGCTACTTCTACAGACTACTATCCGAAGGATTAGAAGATGCTGGATACGGAACATATGAAACTCTGGATAAGAAACTAACTAACCTACTTCACAAAGAGTATCCTACAAAGAAAAGGTACAGAAAACCAGTTGAAGACAAATCTGGAAAAAGAGGACATTTTGATTTGTGCATATGGAACCCAGAAGAAGTAGACATAAGACTATTCCGAAGTAAGAACTCCAAAAAGATAGAAGATGAACAACAAACGTATTTCGCTTTTGAATTTCTTCTTCTAGAAGGAAGAGGTAGGAACACTCTAAAGAAAGCCATCAATCATACCAAATGGGATATGCTCAAACTGAGAGATAACGAAGTGAAGTATGGCTATCTTTTACTGTTTGCCAGAGACTGGAGCTTCAGAGAAGATTTCCTTAGGAGAATTAAGGAGCTTGGAATTCCGCAAAATGTCGCTTTGGTTTACGCTGAGAGTAGCAAAGGGCAAAGCATCTTTGAAACATTGTAGGCAATTCAGATCAGAACTAGACTCTTTCAATCCAAGATTTCCTTTTATCACATCTTAGACAACGCTTCTCCCAATCTCTCACATTAGAACCCTCATAATAGGTGAATCTGGGTTTACTCCATTTGTGAATGCCAATTCTACACAACAAACTCTTAGACATAGATCTCTTGTGAATTGTCTAAAACTCTCTTTCTTAAATCTTTAGCACAACAATTGAACGTCTAGCTGTTGGAACCTAATTGAGCTAATCTTTAGTCGGTACTTTATTTGAAATGTCACAGCAGAAATAGGAACATATTAGAACTAAAGAGTAGATAGAATAGAGGTAATCATGTCACCAAGAACGAAGTTGCTTGTCCTTGCCCTATTCATTGCACTTTTGCTCAACGTTCTCCTGTATTTAACAGGCATTCAGCTTGGTCTTGGTCGTATTTCATTTGTGATGATTGCTACGGTTCTTCTTTACGCTTTGCTGACAAGAATTGCAGAGAAAATTCAGAAAAAGTGGACATAAATCGAATGATAAGAACTAGTTCTTCTTTCTTCGTCTCTTAGGTTTGATCTTCTTAACGATGTCTACCTGTTCTGTTGGAAAATAATGAGGCATAGTATTGTAAGAGCTTGGGGGTGTTCCTTTCTTAGTCTTCTTTCTCTTTGGCATAGATTCACACATTTACCTGGAACATTTCTCCTTAAATCTTTAATGCTACCGTAAAGTAACCTTAATTTCTTCCATAAGTCATAAAAGCTGAATAGAAACATTCCGCATTTTAAATGGAAGGTAGTTAGAATGTCAGCCAAGAAAGGATGGAATATGATCTCCAGAGGATATCAAGACAAGACACGAATCTCTCTTGAAGATGTGCACTATGGACCCATTTCTCCTGGTGAATCAGCGTTCAAATTGCTTGGAGACGTGAAGGGGAAAAGAATTCTCGAGATCGGTTGTGGTGGAGGACAAAATGCAATAGTGTTAGCTAAATGGGGTGCCAGATCATTTGGCCTGGATATTTCTGAGGAACAGATAAAGTATGCCAAGAAGCTTGCCAAGAATAACAAAGTGGATGTTTCATTCTATGTGGGTGACATGGAGGATTTGAGCATGTTCGAAAATGAAAGCTTTGATATAGTTCTGTCTTCGTGCGCAATAGGATATTCACAAGATCCGAAACAAGTGTTTTACGAAGTTTTTAGGGTATTACAGAAAGGCGGTCTGTTTGTTTTCTGTGTTGTTCATCCAATAGCTTCTAGAGGTAGGAAAATCCGATATGGGAAAAGAAGAATATGGGGCTTAGGCAGCTATTTTGACAGAAGAAGGCGGACTTGGACTTGGAAGATAGGAAAGAACGTTGCTAAGTTTTATGGGTACCATCGAACTTTTCAAGACTGGTTCAATTCACTTGTATCCACTGGGTTTGCTGTTGACAGAATCCTCGAACCGGAACCATACCGTCTTAACGAGATAACAGACGCTGAAAGAGAAAAGATACCATATTTTGAAGAAGGATACTTGAAAGACTATGAGGTATGGAGGAGAACACCTTTCACGATACTCTTCAAAGCCAGAAAACCCCAAGACTACACCTATGTCACTGTTTCACAGCAACAACACTGTTAGCAGTCATGTCTGCAGAATAACATGAATATCAAGCAAGATTATCTATAATAGACTATTTCTCCTTAAAGCATTAAGGCAACTTCAGATGAAATAGAATCTACTAGAACTTTCTTCCAAAATTCTTAATCAGTTCCTAATGATACAAATATGCTAGGAGACGGGAAGGGGGTGATACTGTGACTAAGAAGAAATACTTAGTGATTATATCTATGGCAGCCATCTCATTGTTGCTAGGGAGCCTGTTTTACAGCCAGATGATACTGGCACAACCACCAGAAACATGGCCTTTGCCTTATGATCCGTGGATAGACGTGAACGAGGATGGAGTGATCGACATCTTTGATGTTGGAGTGTTGTCATCTCACTGGGGAACTTCTGGAACTCCCGTGAACAAAACAGAATTACTCCTTGAACTCGCAGCCAGAACAGACAGCCTAAACGCTTCACTTCTCGCAGACTACTACAACATAACTGATTGCGATAGCCTGTTTGCACTGCTTGCTCACTTGCATTCTGGTTCAGATATCAATGGGGGAATTCTATTTGTTGATGAGATTATAGTGGGAAGTACAGAAGGAAACAACGTCATCTTCTTCTGGGATAGTGGAATACCAACAGGAGAGTACTTATACTGGCAAGACTCCGCCGACAGATTTTTTGTATCTGACGATACATACATTGCAGGCTCGATGAACATTTCGGGCACAATAAACATACCATTGACAACAAGATATTATTCAACGCCAGCTTCAGCTTGGCAACCCTCAAATTCCACCATCGCCTTTAGTAATAGTGGAACGTCTGTTTGGACTCCCAATTCTGGTGTCACCTACTGGTATGCACCTGTAATTCTACCTCATAGAGCAGTTGTAACTGAACTCAAAGCATGGGTCTATGACAACGATGGGGCAGATATTGAAGTGCAACTACTACGACAGGTGGCAAGTGGGTCATCTGCTGACTCCATGGCGTATGTTGTTAGCGCTGGTCAAATGGAAATCTACTGGCCACTTTCAACTAGTTTGATATCCTATCCTACCATTGACAACCATAACAACGCATACTTTCTGTATGGAACCCTAAGAAGTGGAGACAATAACCATAGACTAAGTCACGTGCAGATAGCCTACACAATCGACGAACCCTTACCATAACCAAAGCATTGGCTTCCGAGACAACCACAGTTGAGACTCAGCAAACAGAGTCTACAGAAGAAAAGGGATATCAAGCAAAATGAAGTAAACATTAGATAGTAAAAACCAAGTGCTCTCTCTTAGGCGTCGATTTAGCAAATGCTTTATTCTTTGAGCGTCTCTCTTTAACCTGAATCTAAGATGAATTCCTTCTTCAAATCATATTCTCACTGGACATTTAGGTTTGTAGCTAAGATTCTAGGATGGATTCTGGTTCTAAATCTAACAGTTCTACCTGTTCTATGGTTTCTGAATATTCTTAACCTGTTCACCCTCATTCTAATATACGAAGCAATATTGATTCTGATTATAGGAGCTCTCCAGATACTAAGTTCTTATATCTACAGAAAGAATAGCATCCCATCTCGTTGGGGAGGAGCTCGAACTGGATGGTTTGACTACAGAAAATTCGCCAAATTGAAACCCAAGGAGAGACAACGATATAGACAAGAAGGAAAAATCATCGTGATAATTGGTCTCACACTGTTGGCTATAACAATAATCATACAGTTCTCGGTCTCATTGTGATTTCCACAGTTGTCTCCTAGTTTACTACAATAGAATGTCAAGCAAAAAACGAAACTAAATGCCCCTTTCTTATCTTACGCTATCCCCGTCGTCCGTTGGTTGGATATAATCTTAATGCGTGCGCCATAGCCTGTTCTGGTTTCAGTACACGTTGTTCTAAAACATAGCATTATACACGAGGATTACCCTTTTTTTTCGTGGGTGTTAGGGGTGAAAATGGGAAAGAAAGAGGTAGCGGTCGCTGTAGCACTAGGTGTAACGATTGCAATCTTCTCAGTTTTCAGTAATCTATATCCACAGGGAGATGATTCGCTTGGCGTAAGCCCGCTAAGTCTCGATAGTGAAACTAGGTCAGCCCCTAATTCTGCGTCCTTACAACAGCGTGTTCGAATAATAGACGCTGACATCCAAGGAAAACTAGAGGTGGGAACATTTGAAGCAGTTGTTCCATTCATTGAAGCGCTGACAAGAGAAAAAGGAGGTTTTATAGTCACCGAATCCTTGATCTTCAAAGACGGTTTGTGGAGAGGTGAAATAGTTTCAAAACTGCCTCCCACAAATGCAAGCTCCTTCACAATGGAAACTAGGCAAAAGATAGATGAAAATGGGCGGGTTGAAACCATTGAAATTGACATTCGTGAATTCACATCGAGTCAAGATACGACGCAAACTGAGCAATACTCGACTATCAAGACTTTCCTAAGCGAGGAATCTGAAGAAGAAAAGGATACACCCGAACCAGTTATTCAACTGATGTCTGTCTTTCCAATCGTAGTCACAGGTCTAGTGTGGGTCGCTGAAGGGTTGATAGTTGGAGTGCCATTATGCTTTGCTTCCCTCGGAGTAGTAATGTTGATCAAGAGGGTGATCATCCCCTTGTGGAAGAGAGAACTTAGGAAACCTATGTAACTCTACATCCCATTTTTTGTGAGCGCTCACATTGCGAGGGTCAGCTTTCCAGCCATTTTTGCCCCACATATTGTCACCTTATTATTCTATCATTCCAGCAACATCCACATTGGGCTTTGGTGTATCTTGAATCTGGTAAACCACCTCTTAGCCGTACATTAGAAGCCTATTGTTGGTTGTCCGTTAACCGTCTTCCGTGACTGGTTCGATAAAATTTCAATCCCAAATCTACCAGCGAAATGTTCGTGCGCTTTATTCTGCGTGCAGGAATAGAAGAACGGGCGTGCACAAATTCGAAGAGTTGTCGCTCCACTTATAGAGTTAACATTGAGATTCATTTGGATTATGCTACTGCCTTCAACCCCTCTGTTAAAAGTTCAATAAACGCTTTTAGCCAATTCCCTGCGGTGCTTTCTAAATTGCTTGTTTCTGCTTTTATTTTTTCGAGTTCAACCAATGCTA
>JASFPO010000015.1:0-24130 GCA_050115935.1 Candidatus Bathyarchaeota archaeon
TTCTCAGGAAAATGGGACCACTGTCACGCATCCAACATGAATCAATGGGCATTATGTGAAAGAAGATCCTATCGAGAGGAACTCCCGCATAGGTGAGTTTTTGTTTTGCCGTTCTTTCAGCGTCTTTGTTCAGAACTATATTGTGAACTTCACCCTCGGTACAGCATTCTCGTTCGATCTCCACGAAAGCAGGGATAAAATTGCGTTCATCTAACTCCTCTTCCGCAAGATATTTCGAGGTTGGCCATTGTAGCCACACTGCCTTTTGAGGGGCGAATTCTGGGATCATCCTAAATTCGCTTCTCAGCTCAAAACCACCACGCTCAAGCATCTCAAGAGAGATCAGATCCTAGAATATTCTCAGCTGCCTGAGCATAAATTCTTGCAGCAGACTTCACCTCATTCAGATCAACGCACTCATTGCTACTGTGTCCTAGTTCCATGATTCCAGGTCCGCAAGTTAGCGTCGGGATTCCTTTGTCATAGAAGAAGGTTCCATCGCAAAAGCTCAATACGTAGGCATATCTATGAGAACCTTGTATTTCATCCACTGCCTGTTCAAATTTCTCAACGAATTCGTCTCTGGGTTGGATGAATCCGTGGTTTTTGTACGGCGGAACAGCTAAACTATACTCCAGTTTATTTCGCTGTCCAGCCTTGTTGCTATCCTCAACCAACGCTTCTAAGGCTTCTACTATATCTTCTATTATTCGGTCGCTCTCTGCTACTGTTCTACCTGGAGCAACTCCTATCAGAACATTCACCTTATAATAGTCAACAGTCATCCATGCAAGAGACGTAAACACCCGTTGGTCCACTGGGCAAAAATTCACAGTGTTTGGCATTTCGATATTCAGATGGTGTCTAATTCTTCTCACGTTGGGGAGTTCTAAGATTCCGCTCAAGATCTTTGTGGCGTTCACGTAGGCGCTTGAGATGTCACCTACCTTCAAGGTTGATCCGTGTCTGATCTCTCCCTCACTCTCTAGATTGAATTCGATATAGCCAGCTTGTGCCAGTCCAATCTCGTTTCGAGTTGGCTCCCCTATAATTGCGTAGTGAGGCCTCTCTTTCTCAAGAAATTTCTTCGTTCCAGTCCCTCCATATTCCTCATCGACAACCAGAGAAAGAACGAGATCACCATTCAACCTTGCGTTTGAAGCCTTGACTGCTTTGGCTGCTTCGATCATTGCGGCTACTCCGCCCTTCATGTCGCTAGCGCCTCTTCCATACAACTTTCCATGCGAAATTCTCGGGTTGAAAGCGTTTGGCATGTTGGCTCCGGTGACAGTATCCAAGTGACCGTTGAACACAAGCGTTTTCTCTCCATCTCCTCTGATTCGAGCGATAAGGTTCCATCCTCCGCCTTCAATCTCTTGCCTCTCAATCTCAAACCCGTAACCAGTCATTTTCTTTTCCAGAAACTCAATGATCTTGATTTCGTCAGACTCTCTAGCTGTCTTGAACTTGGGATTCACACTAGGGATACTTATCAAGTCAGACAGAAGTTGCACAAGTTCGGTGTCATTAACTTTGGGTTCAACTCCACTGAGTTTGGGAACCATCATAACTCCCTGAATCATGAATATACCATTAACCTATAAAATGCATGGTTCTAGCCACACCTTTTAACCTGCGTGCATGGACATTTCCTCTTGTTATGACGAAACATTAATTGCGTTGTCTTGACCTAGATTTGCGGAGGCCCGCGCATTTGGAAAAGAACTGGTAAGGGATAACATGGGAAAAGGGCAGATTATTGGGTTCGGTCGAACCGCTGAGATAGTTGTCTGGGATGAAAATCGAATTCTGAAGCTGTTTCGTGATGGTTGGTCAATCTCATCTGTGAAGTGGGAGGAGACTGTGGCTCGAGCAGTATATGAGGCAGGTTTGCCTGTTCCCGCTGTTTATGGCGTTATTGAAAAAGATGGCAGACACGGGATTATCTATGAGCGTGTTTATGGACCATCCATGTTACAGAAACTCATATCCAAACCAGAAGAGCTTGAGCATTTTGCATTCATGTTTGCTGAACTGCACGCACAGATGCATTCGCTTAAGATAAGAAAACTTCCATCACACCGTCAGCAACTAGAGAAGAAAATCTGCAATGCAAAAGTCTTGTTGAACGTCAGGATGGAAGCGGTTCTGAAGGCTCTCCAACAACTTCCAGATGATAATGTGCTTTGCCACGGAGATTTTCATCCTGACAATATTCTGATGTCAGCTTCTGGTCCTGTAGTGATCGACTGGAACGACGCGACCCAAGGCAATCCAGATGCAGATATTGCCCGAACTTTGTTGTTACTCAAGCAAGGCGAACCCGTACAGCCGTTCGAGCTTGACTCAGAACGTATCCAGTCTATGCGCAATTTGTTCATTAAGACCTATTTGAGGCGTTATGACCAAGTTCGACCCATATCTCTTGCGAATATTGAGTTGTGGCGACTGCCAGTGGCAGCAGCCCGTCTAAGTGAAGACATCAAAGAGGAAGAAAGCCGATTATTGTCAATCGTGGAAATGCTAACAAATGAGCACCTCTGAAACCAGAAATTTCAATCTGATATATTACGTGAGACAAACCAGCTTACTGATTCTTCAGGTTCTAAACAGCCTTACGACTGTGCGCGCGAAGTTATTTTGACACCAGAATGATGGAAAATGTTACGTTACCCTGTAACATTCTTGTAACATTTTGTCAAGCTAGAGAATTATTCCATAAGCCATAAAACGGATAGTGAGAGTAGTCATTGTAGTTGCTAGTATAAGCTAGCGGGTTGTAAAAATGAGGATAGGGAGAAGAATTATGGGTAGAGAAAGAGCTGTTTTTGCTTTTGGTGTTTGGGCTTTTCTGCTTCTTGTGGCAGTCTTTGGTGTAACGTTGAATGTTCCAGTGGTCAAGGGCAACGGAACTCCCAGAAATTGGACTGTGGATGATGATGGACAGGCAGACTTCCACACAATTCAAGAAGCTATAAACGCGGCAAACCCAGGAGACACGATATACGTATACAATGGAACATACTATGAAATCGTTGTTGTGAACAAGAATAATTTGACCTTAGTTGGAGAAAACCCAAGCATAACGGTCATTGACGGTGGCAGCCCAATAGAAGATGTAAATGTTGTAACGGTCACAGCAAGTAACGTGAATATAAAAGGGTTCACGGTACAGAATTGTGGTCAGAGTATGCATGCATGGATGGCAGGCATCCACCTCGATTCAGCTACCGAGTGTAACATAACGGGAAACAACATAACAAACAACATCGAGTTTGGCATCACACTCAAACACTCGTCTTACAACAATATCTCTGGAAACAACATAACAGACAACAATCTTATTGGCATCGGTTTCGAGGATTCAAGTAATAACAACAATATTTCCGACAATAACATAACGAACAACGGCAATGGCATCTATCTCTTACAATCGTGTAAAAATAACATGATTTCTGAAAATACGATAACAAACAACACCTGGGGCATTGTTATCCGCGCGTATTCGTCTCATAACATTATTTCTGGGAACACAATTGCGAACAATTCACGGGGAGTCGAACTCTCGGCATACTCGCCTTACAACACTCTTTCAGGGAACAACATAGCAGACAATACCTTGGATGGCGTCATAATACTCATGTCTTCTTACCATACCATTCGTGAAAATAACATAACAAATAGCAATCGCTGGGGAGTTTGGCTCGCGGGGTATGGGGGGATACTCGTTTTACAACAGCTTTTATCATAACAACTTCATAAACAACACTTCACAGGTACACGTTGGTGAGTTGGTAATTGACAATAGTACCTGGGACGATGGTTATCCTTCTGGTGGGAACCACTGGGACGATTACGCTGGTGTCGACTTTTACAGTGGACCTTTTCAAAATGAGACAGGTAGCGATGGAATCGGAGACCCCCCATATAGTGTTGGAGATCGATATCCGCTCATGAAACCTTGGGGTTCGCCTCAGCTCCCTATTGCCATTTTCACTCACTCTCCAGAACAACCAGACGTGGGCGCATTAGTAACCTTTAACGCTTCTAGGAGCTACGACCGGGACGGCACTATAGTCAGCTATAAATGGGACTTTGGCAACGACAACGTAACTACATTAACTAACCCGATCATAACGCACGTCTACATGGCACCTGGCACATATACAGTAAACCTAACAGTAACCGACAATGACGGCTTATGGCACAGCACCACAAAATCACTAACAGTCATAGAAGACTCCAATCCTCCAACAACTGTTGACGATTATGATGGCTTATGGCACACAACTGACTTCACAATAACTCTCACAGCCACAGACGACATGAGCGGTGTAGCCGAAACGTACTACAAAATCAACGACGGACCAACAAAAACCGTCAGCACCCATGGACAGCCACTCATCACTATAGAAGGCGCCAACAACAAGCTGGAATACTGGAGCATCGACAAAGCTGGCAACGAGGAACTCCCACACAAAATCCTAACTAGAATAAAATTAGACAAGACAGCTCCCACAGGCTCTGTCATAGTCAACAATGGCGATACTTACACAACATCAACTTCAGTGACGCTAACTTTAACCGCAACCGACGTCACTTCAGGCGTCTATCAGGTTAGATTCAGCAACGACGGTGTTTGGGACACCGAACCCTGGGAAGACTTCTCACCAACCAAAATATGGACACTAACGTCAGGAGACGGAACGAAAATAGTCCACTACCAAATCAAAGACAACGCAGGACTGGTCTCCATCACATATTCAGACACCATCATATTAGACACACCAAAACCCATAGCCAACGCCGGCAACGACCAAACAGTAAAAGAAGACACGCCTGTAACATTTGACGGCTCAGCCTCTCAAGACGACTATGGCATCGCAAGCTACACATGGACTTTCACAGATGTCACCCCTAAAACCCTAACAGGGGTGAACCCCACCTACACATTTGCTACACCAGGCACCTACACCGTTACTCTAAACGTGACAGATGCTGTGGGCAACTGGGACACCGACGAGGTTGTGATAACAGTCCTTGATGTAACTGCGCCAGTGGCAAACGCGGGCCCCGACCAAACCGTTGCCGAAGAGACCTTAGTGACCTTCAACGGCTCACAATCCTCAGACAATGTACACATCATAAACTACACCTGGACATTTGTCGACATAACACTCCAGACCCTGAATGGCATAAATCCAGCCTACAACTTCACAACCCCCGGCAACTACATAGTTACATTAACGGTAGAGGATACGGCAGGCAACAACGCCACCGACACAATTACCATCACTGTTCTGCTTGACACGGACGGAGACGGAACGCCAGACATCACGGACCCAGACGACGACAACGACGGCGTAAATGACGACGGAGACGCGTTTTCCCTTGACCCCACAGAATGGGTCGACACAGACAGAGACGGGATAGGCAACAACGCGGACACAGACGATGATAACGATGGAGTTCTCGATATTAATGATGCTTTTCCATTAGATCCAACAGAATCTGTGGATACCGACGGAGACGGAGTCGGAAATAACGCTGACACGGATGACGACAACGATGGGATGCCAGATAGTTGGGAGATAGAAAACGGGCTCGACCCATTGGACCCAACTGACGCTTCCCTTGACCCCGACGGAGATGGCCTCACCAACCTAGAAGAATATCAAGAAGACACAGACCCAAACCTCTCTGACGCCGAGGCTCTGCCAACTGGAGCGTTTCCTCTCTGGGTTTTAGGTGCAGTTGCGGCAGCGATAGGAACAGCCATTGTAGTGACGTTTCTCTGGAGAAGACGAAAATAAGCCTAGTTGCTTTTGTTACAAACCTACTGTGCGCGGACCTTGACTCAGCCCTGTCTTGAAGAAAATTCCGTTCTTAGCATTCCATAATATAGCAAACCGTATCGCCTGCCATTTTCGATTCCCGATTCTCTATGATGCCCTTCTCTACGAAAACCTAATCCTTCTGCTAGCTTAATGCTCCTAGAGTTTGTATCACGTGTAATGGCAATCACCTTGTGGGCATTGAGGTCGTTGAAAAGGAACTCTAGTGAACGTCGAGCGGCTTCCTTCGCGATCCCTCTTCCCTGGTAACCTTGGTCTAGAAACCATCCGATCTCAAATGAGGGGACTTCCCATTTCTTGGGTTCTATCCATATCTGTCCAACGTATTTGTTCTCACTTTTCAACCAGATGCCCATAACAAATCTGTCACGGGCAAACCATTCAGCTGAATGCTTCCGAGCTTTTATCTCGGCTTCTTCTTCAGTTCTAATGGATGATACCTCTTCCACGTTTTCTCTAAGAAACTCACGGTTATTGTTTCTCTCAAGCAACATGTGAAGTTCTCGCCCATCACCCTCAGAGGACTTCCGAATAGTCAGTCTCTCAGTATCCAGTCGCGTGGGAATATCCAGTAGCAGCTTGTGCAATGTTCATCCCTCATCTTATCATGAGAGTACACACTCTACAAATCACGAATACAATAAAAGCATAATCCCACACAAACATACCCCTCACGCTTGGGTTTGGGGTCGAAACGTTGCTTCGCTACACGCGCGCCTAGTGCATGCAATCAACTTGCATAGCTAATCACGAGGAAAGTGATACAGTTATTCTTGTTGCTTTAGAAACTTTTCATATCTTTTCAAGATTAGAGAGATTTCTTTTTGAACATCCTTTGGAAGAGGCTCAGGTTTATGGGTCGCCAAGATTTCATTGGCTTTTTCTCTCGCAACGTCATGGATGCCCTTTTCGCCTTCTCTTTTCCAGAGGTCATAGGCTCTTCTATCGCTGATTTTTGGCATCCAGTGCTCTTTCATGAAGCGGTTTAGAGTGTGCTTCTCTGCTAAGTAGTGGCCACCTAAGCCAACCTTGCGGATGACATCTAGCGCCAAAGTGTCATCGTTCACCTCAAATCCGCGGACAAGCCTAAGAATCCCCTCTAAGATTTCGTTGTCAATAATCAACAGCTCTGGAACCATGGTTTTGGCTGCCTCTAACCCACCCATGCCACAGACGATGTCTGGACCCGCAAGTATAGCGGGAAGTAGAGTAAGAGTTCTTTCATAAGCAGCCTGCGCATCGGGAACCTTCGAATCTGAACACCCACCACATATCTCAGACGGCAAATCATAGTAGTGAGCTAATTGCGCAAGAGCCACATTCAGCAGTCCACTCTCAGGTGAGCAAATGAATAGCCCTGTCCTGAAGTCTATGTTACTGGGACATGCACCATACAGAACAGGTGCCCCAGAGCTAGCGAATTCAGAGACAACAAGGCTTCCCAAAACCTCAGCGTTGTTGACAGCAAGCGTTCCAGCAAGTGTCACTGGAGCCGTCTCGCCAGCTAGAGGCATAGTCAGCGGAACAACTGGCACACCAGCCTTTGCATACTCTATATTTGCTTCTATCAGACCGCTCTCAAACCTGAGAGGAGATATAGGACATTGAACCACTGAGATTATTGGCCTTTTCCTCAACTCTTCCTTTCCACCAACGATAGCGGCCGCAATCTCGATCGAGAATTGTGCTTCGCTGGCATTGCTTGCCCCACCCTCCACGTGTTTCTCCGTATTGTTTAGTGAGATGACCCATGTGTTGATCTCTTGTAGAGGCTCTGGTACGTCATTAGGTGTCAATGAGGGCCAGAAAACGTGAATCATAGGTAGATAATCCGCGAGTATAGTCCACTTGGCAAGATCTTCAGCTGTTGAACTCCTTCGCTCTCCGGTTTCAAAGTCTCTTATGAAGGTGCCATATCCATCTGTCGTGAAGTATGTTTTCTTTTTCTCAAGCAAGATGTCGTACTTCGGGTTTCTTGCACTATATTTTATGGTTTTCGGGGCTCTTTTCAAAGCTTCTTCGACGATGCTGGAGGGAATGCTTGTGGTATTCTCTTTGTAGTTGACGTTTGCCCCGGCGGTCTCTAAGATGTTTAGGGCTCGCTCACTTGGAATCATTAACCCTGGGTTTTCCAGAATCTCCAGTGTCGCATTGTGAATGCTAGATAACTCGTCTTTTGACAGCAGGTTTAAGCGCGCTCCGGCCAACTGTTAACCACCTAATTCTCTTTTTTCTACGTCTTTTACTATCATTTCTATTTTTCTCCAAATTGTTGGATCAACCGGTTTAGGCTTGTGGGTTCCCAGTATCTCCTTTGCTCGGTTTCTGGCTTCCTGTCGAATATCTTTGCCTCCTGACTTCTCCCAATTGTCTCTGGTTCTTCTGTCGCTTACTGTTGGACGATAATGTTCTCGTTGGAACCAATCTAACGTGTGCTTATCTGCCAAATAGTGACCTCCTGGACCAACTCTGTCAATGACATCCTTTGCCATAGTCTCAGCGTTCACCACAATTCCCTCTGCGCATCTTAAGGCCATTCCAGCAAGTTCATTGTCAATAACCATCTGTTCATAACTCGTAGTTCTGAAAGATTCCATAGAACCCGCAAAAAGATCTATCAAATCCGCCCCTGCCATAACTCCCATTATAAGCGACATTGTCTTCTCGTAGCTAGCCTGAGCATCAGGCATTTTAGCATTGGATTGCGCCCCAACATCACAGGGCATGCCATAATACTTTGCCATTTGAACTGATGCAACACCTAGCAAGCCGACTTCCGGCGAGCCGGTTGATGAGACTCCAGTTTTCATGTCCAACGGACACGATACAGATCCGTAAATCACGGGAGTGAGGGGATTCACCAAATATGCTATTAGCAAGCCGCTCAAGATCTCTGCATTCTGCTGAACTAAGATGCCAGCGAGCGTGGCGGGTCCTGTGCCCCCCGCTAGAGTCATCGCAGTTATGAATATTGGTTGTGCATAATTTGCATATTCAAATATAGCTTCAATCATTCCTTTACCATGCGTTAGTGGACTCACAGGATCTACATAACCAGCAATAGCCGGCCTTTTTCTGAGCTCCTCTTCCCCGCCTACTAATGCTGCAGCTATTCTGATGGAGTCTTGAGCAGCGCTCCCAGAATGGGAACTTCCCATCATGCATTTTGAGGAATTTCTTATTCCAATGGCGAAGCTGTAGATATCAGACACTTGCTCAGGTACATCAGATATTGAGGCCGGAGGATAGTTGATGTGAATGTTCTCTAGCGCATCCATAAGCCTCACTAGTTGCTTCGCGTCCATCATGGTTGGTGTACGGCATTCACCCGTTTCCAAGTCGATTATGTTCACACACTCTGATCCTGGACCGAATTTGGTGGGCTCACCACCAATTCTGATGCTCTTTTTTGAATCTCGAGCATGCCAAATGAAACTCTTCGGCGTCCTACTCACAGCTTCTTCAACGAGATGAGACGGAATCTTGGCTATGCGCTTTTCATGATCTACGTTGGCGCCAGCTTGTTCCAGAAGCCCAAGGGCTTTCTCCTCTCGAACTAAAACTCCTGTGTACTCTAGCACCTCGAGTGTAGCGAGGTGTATGTCGCGAATCTCGTCACTGCTGAGTATGTTCAGATGGCTTCTATCAGGCATAGATCCAAAAGAACCTCCTCTTTTCAAATGGTATTAACATGATCTGACAACCCAGAGAATTGCAGCAGCTGGTGTCCTAGTATTCAAGCACCTGCTAACTCTTTTTCTGCTCTCTTGAGTATTTCCGCAATTCCTTTTTGAATGTCTTTTTCAAGGGGAGCGGGTTGATGTGTTTCCAATATTTCTTGAGCCTTCTCTCTTGCAATCTTCAAAGTAGTTTCTGAACCTGCCTTCTTCCATGTTTCATATGAACGCCTGTCACTTATCTCTGGCGTGTAATGCGCCTTCTCCAGATGTTTCAATGTATGCTTTTCGGTGAAGTAGTTGCCTCCCGGCCCGATTTTGTGAATGACATCAAGAGCCAGAGTTTCTTCATTTATGTCTATTCCTTGAGCAAGTCGATGGAGCATTCTACCAATCTCAACGTCGATTATTATTTGCTCTGGAGTGAAAACTGTGCACGCGTCGAGCAAGCCGAGACCTCCAACAACATCGTGGCCAGCTAATACAGGAAGCGCGCCAGTAACAGCCTTTTCATAGCATGCTTGTGCGCCTGGCACCTTTGCGTCTGTTGTGAAACCGGCTGAGGTTGAAGGCATGTGATAGTATTCAGCAAGTTCATTCGATACGGCGGTCATAAGTCCACACTCTGGACTTCCCCCACACCATCTTAAGTTTTTCATATCGAAGTTTGAGCTCTCTGAACTGTACAGCATCGGAGCTCCGGGAGCCAATATTTGAACTATCACTAATCCGCTTAACATTTCAGCGTTGCTAACAACCAATGATCCAGCAAGTGTTATGGGACTCGTCGCTCCTGCTTGAGGCATTGGCAGAAAATATACTGGTACTCCAGCCTTTGCGAACTCGATAGCGGCCTCCGTGGGACCTTTTGCATGTTTGAGCGGTGATATGGAGCAGTGGCAGGAGGAAATTATTGGACTCTCTTTCAGTTCATCTTTACCTCCAGCTACAAGCGCAGCCATTTCGATTTGGAATCTTGCTTCGTCAGGAGTGATTGTTGTTTCGAACATGACATGCTTCTCCGTGTTAGCCAATGAAGCCTCTAGGTCATGCAAAACTCTGACATGAGCGGGTACATCCTGTGATGTGATCATTGGCCAATAGATACCAATCACGTCAAGGTAGTCTACGATCTTGGCGCTTGTTGAAAGATCTCTTTTGGTTGAAGCTCTTCGATCTCCAGTTTTAGGATCAATTGTATACGTCCCGCTTCCATCTGTACACAAATAGGTATGTTCACCGTCCAACCTGAGATCATTCTTTGGGTTCCTTGCATAGAGTGTAACATTTCTAGGCGCTTTCGTTAACGCCTCTTTGACAAGATGTGACGGAATCAATGCAAGATGCTTCCGATGGTTCACGGTGCATCCTGCTTCTTCCAATATCTTCAGAGCCTTATCGCTTTCGACGATTACTCCTGTCTTCTCCAAAACTTCAATGGTAGCACTATGGATGGTGTCCAGCGACTCTTTGGACAAGAGACGACACGACAGCCGGTGAGATGCTCTAGGGAAACCGATCAACTATGATTACATCCATATCTACAAATGTCAAATATGTCATGGAGTTTTCCGTTTGAAATCTCTCAAGTCTCAGTCTTCACATGTTCTAAGGTATTTCACTTATTTGCCTAACAACTTCCTGGCAGTGCCAACAGCTGCTATGGCGTCCTCAGCATATGCGTCGGCTCCAACTTGTTCGGCCCAAGCCGCTGATACTGGAGCCCCGCCTACAATCACCCGCACATTTCCTCTAAGCCCAGCCTTCTTGAGAGCATTAATTACTTCAGTCATCTTGGTCATGGTTGTCGTCAACAGAGCTGACATTCCAATGATATCTGGGTTGACTTCTTTTGCCTTTTCAACGAATTTTGATGTTGGTGTGTCGCATCCCAGATCATAAACCTCAAAGCCATTTGCAGTGAGCATTGCAGCTACTATGGTTTTGCCGATGTCATGGATATCTCCTTCAACCGTTCCGATAACCACCTTGCCCAATACCTTTCTGGACGTTCCCTTTGCCAACGCTGGCTCCAGTATGGCTAACGATTCCTTCATCGCTTGAGCTGCAATCATCAACATTGGAAGGAAAACTTCCCCAGCTTCGAATTTGTCGCCGATAACCCTAAGACCTTCTCCCAAGCCTTGTTCAATTGCCTTGAGCGGGTCAAAACCAGTTGCAATGACCTCCTTAGAAATTTCAACTGCTAATTCGACATCATAGTTTATGACGGCTTCCTTAAGTCTCTGCAGTATATTTTCAGTCACTACACGATCCTCCTAATGATAGCCTTACGCAAGAAAAATGGTTGATTGCTTTATATAATTTCCCCTTTTGACATGTGAAAACTTTGAAGGTAAACTTTAAATCTCTGTCATAAAGTAATATATATAGAGAGAGTGAGGGAATTTTCTCACTTAGGAGAATCAAGTGTGCAGATTAGGTGAATGATATATGATTGGAAAAACACGTGCAGGTATATTGATCCTTATACTATCAACACTCAGCATATTTAGCGCATTAAGCTTGGGCGTCTTAAGAGTTTCAGCTGTTGAGCAACCAGCCATTTATGTTGTCCCAGCATGGGGGCACACTGCTGACCCAACATCTGAAATTGGCACTAACTACACAGTATCGGTCTACACGAACTGTACCAATGACAACATTTGGGGCTTCGAGTTCACCTTGAGCTTCAACGCCAGCATCCTACAAGGCGTCGAAGTCGTCAACGGAGACATCATCACTGATGATATAGGACCCACCTTGTGGAAAACAGAGGGTTTCAACAACACCGAGGGCACACTAGGTCTGACTGGAAACGGCTTCTTCTTCTTCCCCCCTGACCCGCCTCCGGTAGCTACTGGACCCGGAACAATGGCCAACGTAACCTTCACAATAGTGGGGTATGGCAAGACCGAGATAACACTTGGAAGAGATACGAGACTCATTGGATATGATTTCGACTTTGAAGTTGAATACAATATCATAGAACCTCCACCACCCTACGATCACCTGGACAATGGCTTATTCTACAACACAATCCCAGGCGACGTTAACATGGACAAAGTAGTTGACATATTCGACATTGGCAAAATCAGTTCTCACTGGTATCCAGGACCACCCATCGGTCCATCAGGTTTCGATATCGACGCTGACATCAACAATGATGGAGCAGTTGACATATTCGACATCGGAATAACAAGTGCGCATTGGGGAGACACCTATCCCTAGTGCAGTTCCCCGTTTTTCAAAGTAACTCTAACCCGACATCGCTAGGTTCTTTTCGTCTTTTTTTCCTGATTTTGCTTCCTGAACATCTTGCAAGTCGAAACAGCGTACCTTTGATCTGCTGAGAGAATGAACGTCAACAGAACAATAAAGAGTTGGTTTAAATCTGCTAGATAACCAGAATCAACCCGTTGTTTACAATATGGGTCTTCGCAGGAAGATCAAAAGGCAAGCCTGCGTTTTCTGCGGTTTTGAATACATCGATTCCCACAGCTTCCATAGATGGTCGAGCTCGGAAAGGATGTCGACATGGGGCTTGTGGATTCTTGGTTGCTGAACATTCAGGGCATAAGACACATGAACCTGCGGCAAATCCGGCGGCAAAGCGATAACCCATCGCGAATGCTTGAGCCTCTGTTTTGTGCACTATACTATGTAGTCTCAATTTGACCAGATCAAACGACTTCTTGTAACTGTCGACGAACTCGGCGCTCTTGTACAGTTCGGCAACGTCGTTCGCATGCTGTATCTCTTTCGCCATTTCAGTTGGTATTGACTCCTTAATCTGGATGAGAATTGCCCAACTATATTTGGCCAGTGTATCTCCGAATTCCTGAACGCTCATCACATAAGGTGGACACATCAGATTCAAGCGGTAGTCGTCACAGAGGGGTACAAGACACTTCAGTCTAACTCTTTCATCAACAACGATACCTTTGGCATTGAAGGATGCGGTATTGGTCGCCCCCAAGTTTCTTGCTGCTTCGCACAAGACTTCGAGGTTTCTTTCCAGCCGTGTCAATGTAGTTCACATCACAGATGAATTGGATGAGATTCATAGGTAGAACGTTCTTAAGGTTTCTTCTGCTCGCCCATTCAATTGTCTCAAAGTGCAGAAAAACGCTACGCGCGCTTGATTCTTGCGCGCGCAGGAAAGACCGTTGATTACCTGAATCCCCTTCGAAGAGTCCGTGCGAATTTCTCTGCCTTCGCCTTGATTCGCTCAGCCTCTAGTTGATGGGCTCTGTATCTCTCGGTCGTTACCCAGTATGGAACGCTCTCTGTCTGCTCAGAGCCCACTACAGGACTTGCAGTTCTTTCAAGGACTGCATTGAGCTTGCCAAATATTATTTTGGCGCTAGCCAAACTCATCAATTTCTCTTTAACTTTGAAAGCTTGCATCTTTTGTTCACCTCCATTTGTGTTCTTATTACCCTTTAAAGCGAGGAAAAATAGCTGAGTATTTTTGCCAAGCAAAAAGCGGAAGAATCGAACGGAAATGCCGAAAGAACATTGTTAGGGGTTTGACAGCAAAGATCAACCAAACAAGAACCTGAAAACGGATGAACACAAGCTCTGCTATCTTATTTTGTTGAGATGCGTTCAAAATGGCTCTATTTATTTTTCCCTATTTTCTCATAACATGCTGATCAATGTACCGTTTTATTGTTTCCTTCTCATAGAAGATACGTGCTTTGGTTATGCGTCCCCCACGGCCTCGTTCTCCAAGAAAGACTCTGGTTTCAACTAACCCACGTCTTTCCAGTTCGGAGATCGCATATCCGTGACGTCCAGCAATGCCGTATATGCATGATTTTGGGACTTTCGCGTCTTCCATGATTTGAACGAAGGTTCTCCAACCTGATTTTCCTAGTGTAAGTCTTCTCTTCATATAGTCTGCAATAAACGACTTTGTTAGGTACTCAAAGACTTTTCGGGCATTTTCTGTTTTAAACTGGAAACCAGTTGAGGGGAGTACTGTTATCGGAACCACATCACATTTGCATCTCTTGAATTTTCCCAGCCGGTCGACATAGATAACTTCTGGACACAGTTGGAAAATACCAGTTTGGGTAGCTTGTGCTGAGATTCTGACGGATTCAACCTTGTTGGGAGCAAGTTCTTTACCTTTCGCGTTTAATGATTTTCCTTCGATAACATACGGAATGGATGTCTTGACAACCCTAAATGTCTCCGGAATCAATCCATCAATTCGGACCAGCAGTCCAGATTCTCTCGCAATATTGGCAAGGTCAACGCGAAACTCAAATTCATCTCCAACTGTCACGTCTTCAGGTGCAGATAAGTATGCCTGAATGTTAGCATGCTCAAACCTCTCTAGCCCAACCGCTTCTTCTTGGGTAGAAGTTGGAACTGAGAATACAGTAGTACTTGAGGTGAGAGTTGGGGGCTTTAGGGCGTCACTCAGTGAAAGTACAAATTCGCGTTTCTCCCTAACTTTTGCCAGAACTTTAAGCACTTCATCCATTTTGCCAGTGTATCCGGCCTTTTCGAATAGTTTGGCTGACCGCTCAAGATATTTTTCAGCCAACTGGTATTGTCGCATTTTTTCTCCTTGGACAATTTCAGTTTCTGCTTTGCTCATGTAAACGTAAGCATCAAGCAGGGATTGATTAGCGTTCACCCATGTTGCAGCCTTCTCAAATCCTGCCTTCAAGTAGTAGTTTGCAGCGCTTTCCATGTTTTTCTTGGCAGTTGAATATAGCTTTAAGTCTCGTGTCGCTTCGAACCTCGTTCCAGCTTCTAAAGCCTTACATAGAGCACTGTTTCCCATCGCCAGTAGACTTGTTTTTTCTTTGGCACTGTGTTCTTTTGCTTTTACGAACAGCTTGGAAGATTCAATGAATAATGCAGGGGTTACTCTCTGCTCAGCTATCTTCATTTTCTCCCATGCTTGGCAGGAGTAGATTATTGGATAGAGTTCTTTACGTTCTGACTCTTGTTCTAAAGCTTCGGCCACTTTCTGGAAAACGTTGGTTGCCAAGCTGTATTTCTCTGCACTTTGTAACGTGTTGTTTTCTCTGTCATGTATTCTGGCTTCCTCTAGGAGTATTCTTCCTTTACAATATTCTCGTCTTGTTTCAGAGGCTTTGCTTAGGGCAAACGCCTTCTCTTTTTCATCACTGCTTTCGATTTTTGGAGTTGCTTCTTCAAGAGATCCTTTTGCTTCACTAAAGAGTTTGGCAGCTTGTTGAAAGGCTTGTATGGCTTTCCTGCTCTTTTCTTTTCTGCTTAAATCCTCGCCATGTTCCAAATGAGACCAAGCTAAATAGTTCGGAGCAAGATAACCCCATAACTTCAGTGCTTCGCAGGCGTTAGCCGCTTTCTCATAATATAGTTTTGACTGTGAGTATTCTTCTACGCTGTGGTTATGCTTTGCTTTCTCTATTGAACTCCAAGCTTGCATGTAAGCAGCGCAGTCTGAATAGAAATCGCTGAGCCGTTGTTTCTTCTCCGCAAATTCTTTGTATGCATCAGCCGCAGACTCAAATCTTTCCGAGGCTTTCATGTGTTCACCGAGGCGATCATACAGCTTGGCTGTATTCCAGTGAGCCTCGGCCAAGCGACTCAGAAGCTCAGCTTTACCATACATGTCGGCAGCCTTTCCGTAGGCGTCTATGGCTTTTTCCAGAACCTTTTCATCTTCAGTTAGCCAGTACAATCGGCTCAAGATGGATCCAAATCGGTCAGAGTACTCTCCAAGAACAGCCAAGATTCTTTTCTGTGGGTATACTCTTTTCCATTTCTCAATCAATCTCAGGGAACTGTCCATGATCGAAGCGGCTTCTTCCAGAAGTCCTCTTTTGCTTTTCTCTTCTGGTTCAATCTTAGCCAACTCAGCTCTTATCAAAGCGTGATAGGTTTGACCTACGCCACGAACCCAGTAGTTGGACGGATACATCTTTTCCACAAGTTTTATGTAGTCTTGTCTGTGTTTTGCTGCTCTCTCAAGTAGCTCTTTCTTCTTCCTGATGCCTGTCTCCATTTTAGATAGGGAATATAGAGCCTTGCTCAGTTCATGGAGGTTTGCTCCTATGGCATCGGGAGAACCTGATCGTTCAGCGTGTTCCAGGCTTCTCCGCCCAGCATCAACAGTCCTTTTCAAGAAAATCCGCTTTTCTTCTTGATTAGTCTCAACTTCGAATGCCAGAAAGAGGTTCCTAGCAAGAGGAGTTTCAGCAGCAAAATAATCATTACCGATTATTCGGAAACAGCGAATCGCATTCTCAGCATGTCGAATAGCTTTGCTACATCCTTCTCTTTTCTTGTCTGAATCCTCTTCAACCAACATCATCCCATAGATGATGGAAGCTAGTAGGTAGAATGCCACTCCCACCATATAGTTGTCTCGTACAGCATTGCCATGTTGCAGCATTTTCTCAGCATCTTCAAGTGAGGAAGCCATATTGCCAGAGAAAGAGAATGCCCCACGGGCTCCTGCCCAGTTCGACAGACCCATGAGGTAGCTGTCTCCAACCTTCTCGGAAAGCTCTAGAGCCATCTTCGCGTAGCGTAAGCATTTCTGACTGAACTCCCTCCTTTTCTCCTCTACTTCACTAGTGTTTGCGCCATAGAAACAGTGGAGGCTTGTAATTGAATATGCGATAACAAGTTCTTGCTCGTCCTCGACCTTGGAGAGAGCTTCTATCGCGGTTTCACCATAGCCCACAGCTTCCTCCACAATTTTGCTCAGCTGCTTTCCATCCCACTCAATCCGAGACCGATCAAATAGACAGTACAGGAGTTCGTTGCATAGTTTTCCTTGGCCTAAGTAGTCTCTAGCCTTCTCAAAGGTCATCAAAGCGGCTTTCTCTAATATCCAACACTCGTCCAACAACTTTTTCCTTTCAGACGAGTCCTCCAAAAGACAAGATCTGTTATGTAAAGCTCTTGCCCTACAACAGTTTATTCTACCGATCTTCCTTGAATCCTCAGTTCTCTCAAATCGCATCGCCGCCTCTCTATAAGCCCTAATTGATAACTCCATGCGTCTCTCGAATTCCCGTCGGGTTCGGGCCTGAAACGCAGCACGGTAGAAACAATAGCCAATCCTTTCCTGAATTTCTCCTTTCCTCAAAGAGCCCTTTTTTTCTACCGCGTCCAAAATCTGTTCATAGAGAACTATAGCTTTTAGCCAATCATAACTCTTCTCCAATATTCTAGCCTTACTGAAAATCTCTTCTACTTCTCCCCGAGGCATAACAACAAACCGTTAAAGCCTTGCACGTCGCACGAAAAAAATCTTTTGCAAACATGCGCACATCTAAAGCAGTTTGATACTTTTGACACAAAAAACCCAGAAAAAAAGAATGAAGTATTCAGTGTTGATCTCATCTTGTTTGATGCATGCATCTACTGAAGACTCTTCTTCTAACGGTGAGGTTCGTCACTAGTCACATCAAAAATGCTCTTTGGAACAGCAACATACTTGCCACAATCTGAATTCTTGCACACGTATACTTTGTAATGCTTAGCCCTCTTCATTTTGACCCCACATTCCGGACAATTCACATCAGGCAACCTATCACCTCCTCTCTTCCCCGGGACTCACAATTTTTGCTCATTGAATTGCACCATGCATTCTTATAAGCTTTTACACTTCAAGACATCGTACGGCTATCCACCCATCTGTGTATGCCCAAACTTATCAAGCCAAGATGCGCGCGTGGGGGAAATCTTAGAAATCGCCTAGCCTATCTGGTGACCACTGCACACATATATGCAGGGCGAAGGAAGGGCTTGATGTGCGCTCCAGATGGAACTGCAGTGCTTTCTATGAGCTAGTCAAGTGGAATCTCTTTCAGCAATGTCAAGTTTTCAAGGTCGTTCAGCTTTATTTTTGCGTCTGAAACTGTGTAGAGCACGTTTGCTATGTAGAGCCCGCGTCGGACATGAGGGCGAGTATCCCAGTCCTCAGTTGCGAGTTCCTGATGGGTTATGTTTCCCTTCAGGACAAGACCATTGATTAGCGTGATGTTGAATACGAAGAAGCCTTGCTTTGTTGTATAGCGATCGAAGCTGTACTGGTTTATCGACACTGGAAGTGCGAGCAGATCTTTAGTGTAGGCAAAGAGGAAGGCATGGTGATCCCATAATGCTGGTGTATCTGACCAAGCGCCTTCGAACCTGTGTTCGCTTATGAGTTTTGGAGCACTTACGTTAGTGACGTTGAAGAACGAGATTTTGACATTGTTAAACTCGTCGCGGCCTAAGCCTATCACGTGGTTTTCATCGTAAGGATGGAGGTAGCGGTTGAATCCTGGAATCTTCAAGTATCCCAATATTTTGGGCGTCGTTACATCTTCTACATCAATTACGAAGAAAGGATCTCTCCTAACGACTGACGTAGACAGGTAGCATCGATCTGCCACAAATCTGGCGGAGTCTAAGGTCTCTCCAACTTCAATATCCAAGAGCTTTCCAACTTCGATCAAATCCATATCCATTATGAACAGGTTGCTTCGAGGATCTCCATCGATCCAAGTTGAAGTAGCTATTCTAAAGTAGCCATCGTGCTCGTCCATCGAGAACTGATTCAGTACGTTTCCTATCACTTGACCTTTAGCTTTGACAGTGATGTTACTAGCTTGAATGCGCATTCGATAAATCGTGGTGGTTCCGTTGACCTCTGGAAATGTTACGTACATGTTGTTTTGGGAAACGTACATGTTGCTTGTTCCACCCATCATGACTGTGACGAAAGTTGGTGTTTCGGTTGTGTCCTGCATGTTCATGGCTACGAAGGTGGTGTATTGATAGTAGTTGTCTGTTCCGTTGTGGTAGTGAATTTCTGAAGGAGCAATCTCTTTGACTAATATGTCATTTTGGTAGATTTTGGGGAGAACAACAGTGTCATAGATGATGTAGGCTGGTTGGCTAACAACGAAATACAGGTAATCATCTATCATCCTAGAATTGAAATAGCTACCGGTTAGCATGAGATTGCGCAGCAGCACAGGATTCGCCTTGTCTTGAATGTCATAGATGCGGACGAAAGTTTTGATGTCCACAACGTATAATCCGTACATTCTATCCAAGAATGTAGGGACAACGTATTTGCTTCCTAACACGGTTAAACGATCGCCCTTTACGAATATCCCTATCGGATATAGATCGTCAAAAGTCATGTTGGTCACAACTTCAGCGACTTCGGGTGGATAAGCCTTCACTATCAACAACGAGCCACTGGAGAGGACATAGAGGTATTCGCCATCTGTCTTCACGATATCTGCTTCGTCAACGCCAGTAACCTGAATATTTGTCGTCGAATAATCAGATAAACCCCATTGCTCCCGCAATGTGGCCTTAGTCAAAGTGTCCAATGCATTGATATCTTCAGGTCCAAAGAACGGATAGGGTCCAGTAGTCCCAGTGTTTGAAGCCAAGAAATCCCTGAGTGCTTCGTGTGAATTGAACGTTGTTAAAAGGGTCGACTGTATCGCCGGACTTGGCGGCAGAGGTCCAGTTCTTGGATCATATAGACCGAATCTAAACGCGAACGCGGCTACAAAAGCGACTAGTAAAATGGCTAAAACTCCGTAAAGCATTGCCTTTTTCTTAATTCTACTCTCCACGATATTTTCACCAATCAAAACCAATGGGAATTCACGTATTTTATGCTAGCCTTTAGTACAATCTGTACCAGAAATTAGAACGGTTTCAAAGACCAGACTCGAAAGGCTTCATACCAGAAAATTACAGAGACTACGGCTCCAAAAAAGATGACAAACAAGTTTTCACGTGTCGACCCCTGCATGAACATCAAAAGATATGTAAAATATGAAGCCGTTGAAAAAACCGCGTAGAAAAAATACCTAGGGAAGAGAAGTCTTCCAAATTTCACGAAATGACGGAGTACTCCAATCTTCACCTCAGTTGCCAAAAGATAGTTACCTCCGACATTTTGCTTCTGAACCAAACCCAACTCACGAAGCTTCTCAAGATGGTGTTGAGCCACACTTGGACTACTAAAATGTAGGGCTTTCTGAACTTGGCGAACACTCATGGGATCGCCATTCTTTAAAAGAAGCCAATAGACATCCCAGTCTTTTCCACGAAGCGCATATTCAAACTCGATTCCACTCTCTGAATTCAAAGAAACAGCACCCTTCCACAGGAGAGTTTATAACAAGTCCCTTATATTTCCAGTTTTTAGAACAAATGAATGAACTGTGGAAAGAGAACAAATCCCACCGCCGCGCCATACGAAACTGACATGCTAAAAAGAATGCCCAAAAAATCCGCTCACACTAATCTGTGGAAATGCGATATTGGGATATTAAGGTTAAGGTGCCACCTATTATTGATGCGATTATGCATAACATGTATGTGGCGCTGAATGAGGAAGTAGCTGCTATGCCTCCAACTGCTGGGCCTATGAAGTAGCCGATTCCCCACGCTATGTTTTGTATTCCAGCGACTAAGCCTCGTTGGGAACTTGAGGCGGCATCCATGAGAAGAGCAGTCAAGGATACATATAGTCCGCCTATACCGCCCCCTATGATCATTATTGCAATTGAGAAGGAGACAAATGAGGACGTTAAGATCAACATTGCAAAACCAAATGCGCACGCAACAAACGCTAGCAGAATTGTCCAATGCCGACCAATAGAGTCGGACAATTTGCCAGCCGCAGGTTGGATGAACGTCTCTACGATGTAGTAACCAGTTAAGAGAAAGCCCACCAAGTATTCTTTCCCTAATATTTCATCGGCATGCAAAACGAATTGAGACACAATCACTCCAAAGAACACAGCGGACAATACTGTATGGAAATATGCAATAGTAAAGCTCTTCGTGGCCACCGCTTTGAACCTAGGTCGGACTTTGTATGAATCCTCATCTTTAACCTTAGACATTTTTTGAAGTCCAAAGAAAACTAGGAGAGCCGTGAGAAACGCCAAACCGGAACATATGTAGAATAAGTAGGAGTAGCCTAGTTGCTCACTTAGTAGGCCGCCCAGCAATGGTCCGATTATAAAGCCCATCCCTTGAAAGGTTCCAATCTTTCCAAGAGCCATTCCTCTCTCTGAAGGCCCACAAACGTCGGCTACGATAATTGTTGGCACAATCCAAAAAGAAGCATCAGCAAATCCCTGAAACAGTCGAATTAAAACAAGTTGGTTGGGGTCTGCAGCAATCGAGAATAGAGGAATAACAGCAGAGCATCCCAACATTCCAAGACCAAGCGCGAGTTTTCTTCCTAATAGATCAGATGCCTTCCCCCAAAGGGGTGACGCTGCCACATATGCTATTGCATAAGTTGAAACAATAAGGCCAACAACCATTTCGTTGGCACCAATACTGTTGGAATACAGTGGGATAATGGTGACAAGTATTCCTACATTCACTGAATAGATAACCAACACCAGGTATAACAACCTAAGATTCATTTGTTCCACGCTCGCTCCGTATGCAGAGATTTTAACGTTCGATAAGTGAGGATACTATATGTAAGCTTTTTTTCTTTGACGTTCTTCGAAACCACGACCCAGCAAATGGCAAGTGCATTAACGTTTCAAGGCACACACACGTTGGCTGAGGATTCCTGAGTTTCTGAAGTTCAGCAAGAATTTCTGAGTGGTTGAAGCTGAGTAGAAAGCTATCTCTTGGATTTCAGTTTGACATTCACCATTAGATATGGTTTCAGCCATATCAGTTTTCACTTAGCTTGCGGTAAGTTTTTTATCGGTAAAAGACAAGCAAATGAGATTGATGGTGAATCTTTGAAAATGAAAAAATCGGTTTTTGTAATGACGGCTTTACTTGCTTGCTCAATGATACTCAACATTCCTCATGCATATGCAGGAACCAACTCAGTTACCTTCATCACTGGTGACATAGATTTGGTTGTTTTTTCAGCTCGATTAGAGGTGGGAGCTTCTGCGCAGACTAATGTTCCTGCTATATTTTCTGGAGGTTCTGGAGATATGAAAATAGGCCTGTCTCCAGAAAATACTTCAATTTCTGTAGTATTCTTAGGGACAACCTATACTCTAAACTTCACTACGCCTATAGGTTCTGTCAAAATACCCATCACTACCATATTTGGATTAGGAACAATTTATGCTAGGATTACTGGAAGCGTGAAAACTACACTTGGGGTTGAGGGTTCTGGGTCTGTTTCACCCACTAGCCTTTCTTGGACTTCAGAAGGTTCTAAATCTGTATCAATCTCTCATACGGGTTCAATGTTTTCTTTTGATACAATCGGAATAACGATACCGCTTTCATATGTCCTAAGCCTAGCCGTTGGTGTAGAAGCTCTTGGCACAACTTTGTATGAGTATTCAGAAGATGTAGGAACTTTGAGTGGAACACCCGTTTTAACTGAAAGCATTTCGATCTTCTCTATAGCAGTTATTGCTATAGTTCTAATAGTAGTGGTGGTTGCCATTGTTGGAATAGCAGTAGTAGCCAAGAGAAGAAAGAAACCAGTCTAGTCCTCTATCTTTTTCTGCTTGCTCCACTAATAAGGGAAACACACGTTGGGTAATCAACAATTTAAGCCAACCAACCAAAGCTTGTTGTGAGATACATGGGTTGGAACCTTGTTTCATAAGGCTTAAAAGAAAGCTTCGCAACACTTAAGTAAACCGAAAATAACATTAAAAAGTGAAGAAAATGCCTGTTCCAACAATTTCTGGACCAAAACAGGTGAAGAGTCTGAAAGAGTGGAGAGAACAGAATCCCAAGCAAGGAAGAGATATAGCAAAGATACTCGAGATCTGTGAAAAGTACCGTGCAACTTCTCTCGAACAGATTATCTATCCAGAACTCAAAATAGTAGTTAGCTCCCCCGCGATAAAGCTATAAGTCGGTTGAAGAGGCCGTCTTCTTGAGTGTTAACCCCTTCTCTTTAACTGACATAATTAAAGAACAAGATGAGAAAAGGCGAAATTTGATTAAGGAAATCCAACAAACTACAGAAACAAAAATAGTAAACTACAGTGCGAATTTTGCTCATCCCGCTGGAAATATTATCCGATCTGATGTCATAATGTTTAATGAAATGATTTCTACTTTGGGTTTCCCCGAAAAGTTGGATTTGATAATTCATAGCCCTGGAGGAATTGTTGAAGTTGCAGAGAATATAGTGACCATGATTAGAGATAGTGTCCAATCATTTAGAGTTATAGTGCCTGAAGCTGCAAAAAGTGCGGCCACATTGATTGCTCTAGCATCTGATAAAATACTAATGAGTAGGATTGCTGAATTGGGACCCATTGACCCAGCAATTGTGATAGGAATTGATCCTACAATGAGACAACCTGTATTCAGACCTGCCTGGTCCTACATTAACTCCTTGAAAAGATTAGAGGAAGAACTTGGAGGCGGTAGAAATCCCAACATAGTGATACCTTTAGTGAACAAAATAGATCCGACTCTTCTTGACGTGGCCAAAAATGCTCTGGATTACTCTAAGTCACTTGCTGAAAGATGGCTCAGAGAGTATATGCATATTAGCGAGGCTGAAGCAAAAGCAATAGCTGAAAACTTGAGTGATGTATCTCAGCATCTTTCCCATGGTAGGGCAATCAGATTAAAGGAGATTCAACAAATGGGAAT
>JASFPO010000016.1:0-23866 GCA_050115935.1 Candidatus Bathyarchaeota archaeon
AACCTTTCGACCCGACAATCGAGCTGCCTGCTCAGCTGATTCCACGCCTCCAAACTGGACAATGCATTCTTTGGAACTTTGAGTCTTTCTGCCAGTCCTGAAGTTCACAATTATCCCTCGTAAAGCTTTCAATATGGTTTCAGATTCACTCACGATAAGATCAGCACTCTCCACATTCTATAGAGAAGCTATTCTCCTGCCACCTATTTCAAGTTTGAAGTTGCATTAAAGACTTAAGGAGAAATCTTCAACACAAGGTATACGTCAACCCTTGCCTTTTTGCAGTGGTTTGGGTAGGGGTTTTGTGTAAAAACTGGTAGTCATGTCATTCAGGCTTTAATCGCTTCTCCATCCTGATCATAGACCTTTCGCTTACTCCCATGTAGAAGTTTATTGTCTTCTCTGATTGCCAACCAAACCAGCTTCTTACATCTACTGAGCTAGTGTCGGGA
Organism: Candidatus Bathyarchaeota archaeon; assembly: GCA_050115935.1. Classification (GTDB taxonomy): domain Archaea; phylum Thermoproteota; class Bathyarchaeia; order Bathyarchaeales; family Bathyarchaeaceae. Next base: position 453 of record JASFPO010000016.1, read on the forward strand.
TTTTGACAGAACAGAACTGCTCTGTTCAAACGGAAGAAATGAGGGTACAGCTTAGGGAACGGCCTCTTGACGATACGCCATGCAGTAGTGGCAGAGATAGGCCAGAGGAATTGATCTTCAGTTTTTAGCTCTGGGTGATAACACCTTCTAGCTTTTTGAACTCTCTTTAGAATGAGGTCCACAAAAGGCAAGTTAGCCGGAATTCTTAGAGGACCTCCACGTTCACCATGTTTCTTACAAGGAGCTGTTACCTTGAGAACACCATTGTTCAATTCAAAATCTTTCTTCACTCTCTCGTAGGCTTCGCTGCGTCTTACTCCACTCCAATAAAGAAAGGCAAGATAGCTGCGGTCTCTTAACGGATGCGGAAACTTGTATGACTCTATACCGTTCTTGAATGTTTCAAAGTCTATGGCCTTCGTCTGCTTGCCATGCTGATACTTGTTTGGGTATGGATTCCCTCGCTTGCCCATGTTGAAACTTCCTATCAGGGAAAAACTCGCTGAATTATTTTATCTACAAAATATTTCAGTTCCCATATATATAGGTTCTTTTTTATCATTAGAACTAGTTTTTTCAAGACCCTTTATTATAATATAATAAATAGAAAGAGTGGTGCAAAAACACACACTGAAAAATCTATTGAAATTTCAGATTATTTTCCTCGAGTCTTCGGTATGCGGTTGTGTGGCTTGTCTGGTATTTCTCGCGGATTCTAGCGATTATTTCAGGGTTAGAGAGCTGATTCCTTCCCAGAGTGTTAATGTATTCATCCATGTCTCTCCACTTGTTCACATCCGTCACAAACAAATAACTATCCTTAGGTTGCTTAGCTACGCACGCTTTGTGATATAATCCAAATGTAGTATTCGACGACTTTTTGCCTTTCTGGGTAGCAGTCTTTTCAGAGTTCCAGGATTCATGTGGCGTGTATGCTTTTGTATTCACTAAAAGTGCGCAGTAAAACCGGCTCTCGCAGGGCTCACCAAAGGATTTTTGAGGGTTCGAGTCGAACGAAAGAAGCTTAATTCAAGGCTTTTTGACATGACCCATGCATTCTTAACAGTTTTATGTAGGCAAACCTTTGTGATTCTTCCTTATATGAACATAGTACAGATCTTATTTAGTGATATGGGTGAGATAGATATTACCCATGTTCTGTTTCATCACTAACGTTCACTAAAGCCGGATACAAAAGCATACACGGCTACTCGCAACAGTTTTATTCTTTCAGAGGCATTAATGCAAGTCATGTTTGGAGGACTCGAATATGAAAGTCTTTAATGAGAGCTTCAGGTTTTCCACTCAAGGTGAAATCGATCTAGTGGATCTCACTGGCAAGGTTCAAGATGTAGTGGCAAAGTCTCACGTTAGGAACGGTTTGGCTCATGTTTTTGCACCACATGCAACGGGTATCTTAGTCTTAACTGAATACGAACCCAGCTTGATGGCGGACTTGAAGAAGGCCCTGGAAGAATTTATTCCGAAACACGCCTCTTATCGGCATCCGTCAAATGCTCATTCCCATCTTCGGTCAGTCTTCTTGTGCCCAGATAGAACTTTGCCTGTAATTGACGGGCAGGTTGTCTTGGGTACATGGCAGTCTCTGGTCTTTGTTGAGACCGATGTGTATCCGAGACAGAGAACGGTTATAGTTCAAGTACTAGGCGAATAGACCTAAGCGGACTTGGCTCGTCTCTCAGGTATTTCTACTCTTCTGAATGCTCAATCTTTTCTCCAACACTATACAAGAAAATGCGTGCTGAGGAAGGTCCTACACGACTGAATCTTTTGCCTAGCTCTTTAACAACCTCTTCATAATTGCTAGATTTGTCTAAACTGTCGACGAATCGCTGAAATGACCCAAACTCTCGTCTGATACTTTGGAACTGCTTGGCATTCTTAATTGCCGCCAAGATCTTCGCTCGATTGCGTACTATGCCCGGATTATCCATGAGTTGCTTTACATTATCATCAGTGAACCGGGCGACCCTGTTAATGGAGAAGTTTTGGAAGGCTTCTTTGAAATTGGGCCATTTCTTGTCAATCATTTTCCAGTTTAAGCCTGCAGCAAAAATGGCGCGAGTCATGTTCTCAAAGTAGGCGTCGTCGTTCTGAGGACGAGTGTCTCGGAACATCCATGCAGGTGGACGCCACTCCTCACTCATGCTCTCCCCCTCTTGTATCTTTCCTTAGTGTAGCCATTTTAGCTTTGTGTTTGCTGAAGTGCGGTTTCAGTGTTTATGTTATTGTACTTGCATTAGTTTCCATTCCCTGTAGTCAGTGACCACCTTGATGTAGCCTCTGAGCATGTTGTCAACTTCAGGGTCTCCGGTATCCACTCGAAGAGTGTTTCCTTCGATTCCTTGAATCTTGTTCCTCGTAGCTGCGACTATAATCTTTTCCCTTCCAACTCGTTTAATTATTTCTGGGCTTATCTGCTGGTTTCCTCTTCCAAGCAACATGCCTTGACGACCAATAGGTGACAGCATAATCCAAACATTCTGCCAATCTCTAATCTCTTGCAGCATTTTCTGCTCGTTCACGTCTCTAATAGCCGTGTTGTCACGGTAGATATCAACACCCAGCAACGTTTTCTCTACGCCGAGCAAATCAGTGATACACTTGATCGTTGTGCCTGGGCCAAGGATGTATGTGGCTTTTGGGTCCAGGCTTTCTACTATAGAACGTGCCGTTGCCATCTGATTCTCATGCTCGTCAAGCGTTTCCGGGCTCACTTGTTTGCTGCCTACTAAGCGCATTGGCACGAAAGGTCCTTTAAGAAGGCCATAAAGATTTGCTGAAAGACGGTCTTCTCGAACTGCGGTTTCATTCACGTCCATGATTTCAAAGTCCATTGTCTGAGTAGACTCCTCGACGAAGGCTTGAACGATTTCAGCAGCGTCCAACGCGCTTGTAGAAAATATGCCGCTGTACATCTTGACGCCTGAAGGGACTCCTAGAACTAATGTATTGTTGGCTTCCTGCATGGCGTCTAATATGTCTCGGGCTGTGCCGTCTCCTCCAACAAAAACTATCAAGTCAACTTTAGACTTCACCATAAACCTAATGGCCTGCTTTGTGTCTTCTGCAGTGGTCTCGGACTCAAGAGCCATAGACAGGACTCTCGGTAAAAACCCCACAGCCTTTGCTTCTTCTTCACCCATCGGAGTTGGACAGGTTAAAATGTCAATTAACCCATTAGGTCTGAGTTCCTTTAGTCTTGTGAAAAATTCCTTTGCTCTAATTGGTGCAATGGGTTTCGCTCCTCGAGTAAGGGCTTCTTTCAAGACTCCGTTTGTTCCTTTGAGTCCGACCTTCCCGCCCATGCCAGCGATTGGATTGACGATGAAGCCCATTTTCAAGCTAGATTCCACCATGGATCCTGCAGGTTGTCTTTGTAGGTAAGTGTCTAATAAGGCAGTAGAGCCTTTCTCCTTAAATTGCTAAGCACACACACGAGAAGTAGTCAAAAGAACAATACGCGTGCATTCAAGAACGGAACCAGAAACATTGAAAACCCAAAAAAAAGGGTGTTTGTGATGTTGTCTAGCTTTGTTGCTATGCATAGTACGCATCTAAGAAGTCTGCCCATCCAGTTACTTGTCCCCAAGGAACTTGAAGGTAGGCTTCTCTAACGCTTGAGGGTCCCGTCCAATAGCCTTCTTTGGCCCAGTAGAAGGTCAATCCGTAGACAGCCTTCATTTTCTTTCCATGCCATTCGGCTACGACTGCACTGTTTATCGCGGCCTTGACATTCTCCGTTGCCATCACCAACGAGGTAGGGATAGTCTCATCCAAAAGCTCAAGCGTGTAGTCATACATATCCACGTAGTAGCTTGATTGCGCCATCTTCGTGGCGCCTCTGAGCGCTGCCGCGTATCTCGTCTTGTATCCACCTAGGTTGACGGACATCTCTGACGTCCAATCGGTGAAAGCTGTTGCCAAGTTTGGTATCTGGCCTACGTCAACGGCTGAAAGCGTCTCGAAGCCGTATCCCTTCAAGGGTGTATAGAGTTCCCCGTAGTTTACCACCAGCTCAGTTGCGTATGTTAGAGCGTCCTGCGTCGGGTTGTTCACCAAGTCTTGGGCATTTGTATCGTAGGGCCACCCCAGCAGGGGGATGTATGTCTCTGAACCTACCGCGTAACTAGCATGACCAACAAGCTCATAGTACACATCAATCTGAGCCATGTCACAAGCGTCAAACCCAACAATGTCGATAAAGCCAACAGTGTCCATGATCTGGCCTAGTTCGGGGACGTCAAGCCAATCGTCATCACCTTCATCCCAACAGAAGTAATCCCAAGCCCAACCGTGGTTCCAGAAGTCTAATAGGTACCTTTTAGCCGGGTAAAGAGATTTCACTGTGCTAACAAAGTCTATCGCTACTTGTGGGTCTCCTAAGTTTAGTTCAGAATATGTCTCAATCACTGTGGAGGTGCCCTGTTCGACGTGAATGAGTTCACATCCACTAGTGCTGTAGAGGTCTACGAGAGCAACAAAATGAACGTTGCTGGTGGAGCCTACGCTTTCTAATCCCTCCAGGTTTGGAGGCCAATCGACTTCAAGGTCGTTGTCACCGCATACGTAAATCATGAATGTCCATTCATTTCGTGGTGGTGCTGCTGCTAATGCTCCAGTAACTAGGAGCGCCTGCATCAAGAACACTAAGACCAGTCCTAAGGGCAGAAATGTCTTCTTTCTCATATTTTTTCTCCTCTTCTTATTCGTATTGTCTGTTCATTGCACCAGTCTTCGGCGCTCAAAACAAATCTCCTTTTTCATTGCAGGTATTATATAAAATATCCCATAGTTTTTCTTCTAGAAAATTCTTCTATCAATCCCAACAAAGCCTCCAACGACTCTGCTGCAAACCTCCTTTCCTCTCTTGACAAAACTTCTATCAATTTTCTAATCTAATCGAAGTTCCGCATTAGCAGGGTCCTCCATCCGCTTACAACACTTGCCCACGCACTCGAAATCAGAAGCCACACACTGAAGAAAGAGATTTAGCAAACTATCGCTCAAATGCCCTTCGGGGAAAAGCAGAAGTGTAGTTCCAATGGGTTATTCCGAGACTTCATACCAAAAATTTAAGACGAAGTTTCCCAAATGTATGTCTCGGCGTCTACTTTGAAAGTACTCCCTGTTGTGGAAGAATTCATCAAGCGAAGGGATGATTTTCTCAAGAACTTGACGGCTGAAAAGAACCTTAAGACCTATTTTGTCAACTCAAATTTGGCTATCTTAGTTCTGTCGGCTATTTATGGGGCAACTATGGGAATCTATGGGGGAGGATTGCAGATTCTCTACAGCGCCATCAAAGTTCCAATGCTTCTTTTGGTTTCTCTTTACATTACTGTTCCAAGCTATTACGTGTTATATTCACTTCTTGGCGGCAAACGAACTTTTGGCCAAACTGTCATGCTTCTGTTGCTCGGCTTCACCATAATGTCAACAGTTCTCATAGCGTTTGTGCCGGTAAACCTGTTCTTCATACTTACATCCCCTAGATCTTACGAATCGCACAATTTCACGACTCTTCTCAACATAGCTATCTTTGCTCTCGGTGGATTTTTCGCGTTGACCTATTTTGTTAAAGGTGCTGAGACTTTGTATCGCGGGTCTTCAGAGAACTGGAAACCAGCATTCATACTGGGAAGCATAATCCTTATGTTCGTTGGAACCCAGCTGACATGGGTCTTACGTCCATTCTTTAACTATTATGAGCTGTTCATACGTCCAGTTGAGGGCAACTTCTACACCGCTGTATCCGACTTGCTCATGCGGACCACGGGCTTGATTGGAACTATGATTGTCGCTATTCTGGCTGCACTCCTCGTTGGATGGCTATTCTTATCCGTCTTCATACCGACCAAAAAGGAGCAGACAACAACGACTCAAAGAGAGCGCGCGCCTAAGGAGCAGGAGGAAGTCAAAACATGCTCCCAGTGCGGTCGAGAACTCCCATCAGACGCAAAATTTTGCGTTTACTGTGGAACAACAATAGAATGAACCTCGCATGCGCCCTTACTTTCCCTTTTTCTGTATTCCAGAATCCGCAGAAACAGGTTGTCGCAACTCACGCATAAGGAAAACACTAACTTATAAGCAAGAGGCTAATAAATTGCTAATCTTCAATCCATGCATCTCAAGAGTAAGTCAAGGTTTGAGCTAACATGTATGCAATCGCCAAGAAATATCCAAAGCTAGGAGCGGAAATCACGACCTTAAAAGTTCCAAAGGCTGGGGAAAACGAAATAGTCGTGAAGGTTAGTGCAGCCTCCATCTGTGGAACAGACGTTCACATATGGGACTGGAATCGATGGGCACAGAACCGCATTAAAAGGCTCCCCATGGTTTTTGGCCACGAAGTTGCCGGTGAAGTTGTTGAGTTGGGTCAAAGTGTTACAAGCTTACAGGAAGGCGACATGGTTTCAGCTGAAACACACATAGTAGACGGCACCTGCTACCAATGTAAAACCGACCGCATGCACATCTGTCAAAACCTAAAGATCTTGGGCGTTGACACCGCCGGCGTTTTCGCTGAATATTTCGCATTGCCTGAAAGAAACGCATGGAAAAACGATCCAAAATTGAACGCAGCGATTGCTTCTGTGCAGGAGCCTCTTGGAAACGCTGTACAAGCCGCATTGCCTAAAGATCATATTGAAGACATTGTTGGAAAAGATACCGCAGTTTTGGGTTGTGGGCCGATCGGGTTGATGGCGATAGCTGTTTTGAAAGAGTTAGGGGCAGCTAAGATTTTTGCAACTGCAGGGGGCTTCAATAAGGTTCGCATGGAACTCGCAAAGAAGATGGGCGCAGATATTGTTCTTAGCGCAAAAGAAGAAGGAAAGAACATTGTCAAGATCATTCGAGATGCAACAGATGGAAAAGGTGTGGATGTTGCATTGGAGATGTCGGGAGCCTCCACCGCTATTAGACAGGCTTTTGAAATTCTCACTCTTGGTGGACGCGTTTCTCTCTTAGGCCTTTTTGGAGGACCTGTTGAGCTTGACTTGAATGACGCCTTGATCTTTAAGGCCGCAACTGTTTATGGCATAACTGGTCGAAGAATGTTTCAAACTTGGTTTCAACTGAAAGGCTTACTTGCGAATTCTCGTTTCAGAGAGAAGATAAGTTGGATAATAACCCACAAGTTGCCCATGCGAGACATAGCTGAAGGCATAGAACTGATCAAATCAAAACAAGCCGGCAAGGTTTCGCTTGAGCCCAAATGGTGAAAAAGTTAAGAGAAACATCGTTAGAATAGAGAAAATGTGTAAGCTGTTCAAAGGTGTTTGATGTGTCGATTAAAAGACATGCAACGAGATACCTAGGCGAAGAATATCAGCGCCTAGTCAGCCAAAGTCTGAACTGGGAACTCAAAGAGCTCCAAACCGCCAATGAACCCATCTGCACAGTTGACGGCAGAGAAGTCATCATGCTCTGCGCCAACAACTACCTTAATCTTGCGACCCATCCGAAACTCGTAGAAGCAACAATTGAAGCAACGGAAAAATACGGCGCCGGCGCGGGCAGCGACCGCTCAATCTCTGGCAACATGACTCTTCATGAAGAGTTAGACCGTCGTCTTGCAAAGTTCAAGCGGGCTCCTGCTTCGTTGACTTATCAAACTGGTTTCATGGCGAATGAAGGCCTTGTTCCTCAACTCTGCGGCAGAGGAGATCTATATGTTTCTGACGAGTTGAACCATGGTTCCATCATAGACGGTGTGCGGCTGAGCCATGCAGACCGTGCCATTTTCAAACACAAAGATGCACCAGATCTAGCACGTGTCATGGACGAAGCGGAAAAACATGAACCACCTTACAAGCACATCTGGATTCTCACGGACGGCGTCTTCAGCATGGATGGTGACTTAGCTCCGTTGGCAGATATCGCCAAAATCGCTAAAGAACATGGTGCAGGTGTCTATGTGGACGATGCTCATGGTGAAGGCGTTCTAGGAGAAGGCGGACGGGGCATAGTTAATCACTTCAATCTTAACAGCGACGAGATCCATGTTGAAATGGGAACTTTTTCAAAGGCTTTCGGAGTTATAGGTGGACACGTTTCTGGTGGCGAAGACTTGCGCAACTTCGCTTACAACAAGTCTAGAACTTGGCTACTAAGCGGTGCAGTGCCTCCAGGGGTGGCTGCGGCTTGTATTGCAGCAATTGATGTCTTGGAGTCTGAGCCTCAACATGTGAGGAAAGTCTGGGAGAACCGTGAGTATTTCCTAAACGCGTTGAAGGATCTTGGTTTCGATACAGGTAATAGTGAAACGCCGATTGTGCCAGTTATGTGTGGTGAAAGCAAAAAAGCAAAGGATCTTGCAAATTTCATCTGGAAGAAAGGCATCTTCGCGCTTCCAATCGTCTTTCCTATGGTGGGTCGCGACAAGGCAAGAATTCGAACTCAGTTGTGCACTAAACACGAAGAGGAGCACTTGGACAAAGCCATTGAAGCATTTGAAGAAGGCGGCAGAAAACTCAGATTGATCTAACCGAAAACACTGTTCCCTTTTTTTCTGTTATGCTGTCAACTGAAAGAAGAGAATAGTTACGATAGTCTTCCTATGTTAGGAACATACGATAGATGCATATTCATTTCAATAATGTACATCTCCTTTGAACTCCGAAATCTGAAAAATGACAGATTCAGTTAAACAAAGTATATTTCGAGTCTTTTCGTGACAAGAAACGTGGAAAATGATGGAGTAAAATGAATCTATGTGTTCTAGGATATGATTCCCGATTGTGGAGCTGGGAGGCTTTTAATGGTAGAAGGATTGAGATTCCTTTAACTTTGGAAAGATGTTGCCGCCTCAAATTGACGATTATAAAAGGTTCGATTATTTTCGCTAATTGCCTTGTTCTTCTCTTATGAACCTATGAAAATGTTTATGTTTAGTTGGCAAGATTGAGTCTTTCAGAAGACTGTTTTCTGAAAGGGAATAGCATGCAAACGCGGTTTCAAGTGTTGGCAGAGCTTTGCGAGAAAGTGGAGGCAACCAGCAAACGCACAGTTATGATCAATCTGGTAGCTGATTTTCTGAATCAACTGGGCGCAGCTGAGGTTGAGCCTGCAGTTTCCATGTTGCTAGGTAGAGCTTTTCCAAAGTGGGGCCAACGTGTGCTCGAGATAAGTTGGGCAACCTTGAGCAATGTGATCAAAAGCTTGACGGATGTGAACTGGACGAGTTTCAGAGAAAGTCTTGCGAAGACTGGCGACATTGGAGCGGCTACAAGAATCTTGTTTGAATCAAGCCGAATCCGGAAGCAAGCTACGCTTGTTGAAAAGCCATTGACCGTTCTTGAGGTTAGACGTGCTTTAGAAGCGATTGCTGAAAATGTTGGCTCTAGTTCGAGAGAGCGAAAGGAGCGTTTGCTGGAAACCTTGTTCAGTCAAGCTTCGGCTCTCGAAGCAAAGTATCTTGTGAAAATCGTAATTGGTGAGATGAGAATAGGCTTTCACGAAGGTTTGATGGAGCTTGCTGTTTCGAAGAGTTTCAGCATTCAGCTTGATGTTGTTCAAACTGCAGCCATGTTGGTTGGTGATATTGCTGAGGTTGCTAAGATAGCCAAGGAGCATGGAGAGGCTGGCGTGTTGAAACTTGAGCTTCGAATGTTTAGACCGTTTAGGCCTATGCTGGCTCAAAACTGCGAGAGTGTAGATGAGGTGTTACAGGAGCATGGTGGGGAGTCAGCGTTTGAGTATAAACTTGATGGGGCTCGTATTCAGATTCACAAGCAGGCTGATGATGTTAGGATTTTCAGTCGCCGACTCACTGATGTCACGGAGAGCCTACCCGAAATTGTGGAGTTGATTAGGGGCGAGGTGAGCGCTGGAAAAGCAGTTTTGGAAGGCGAGGTTGTGGCTGTTGGAGAGGATAGGAGCCCCATGCTTTTTCAACATCTCATGCGCAGGTTTCGCAGAATTCATAAGATAGATGAGATGCAGAGGCAGATTCCGATTGAGCCTTACTTGTTTGACATTTTGTATCTAGATGGTAAAAGCTTGATTGGGCTTCCGTATGTTGAACGCAGAAAGAAGCTGGCGGAAATCTCTGGTGACATTTCGTTAGCCAAACAGTTGATTACGAAGAGCACTGAAGAGGCTATGAGGTTTCTGGAAGAAGCTATAGAGGCTGGACATGAAGGACTGATGGCGAAAAGGCTTGACAGCGCTTATACGCCGGGTGTTCGAGGCAAACGCTGGCTCAAGATAAAAAGGACACTGGAGCCCCTTGATCTTGTCATTGTGGGTGCGGAATGGGGCTATGGGAGAAGACATGATTGGCTTTCTGATTATTATCTTGCTGCTCGTGACGCTGAGACAGGTGAATTTTTGGTTGTTGGGAAGACGTTCAAAGGATTAACTGACAAGGAATTTGTTCAGATTACTGAACGTCTGAAGGAGTTGACGGTTGAGAAGAAACGTCACGGTGTCAAGGTTGTTCCGAAGATTGTGGTTCAAGTAGCCTATAATGAGATTCAGAAGAGCCCTAAATATGAGTGTGGGATGGCGCTTCGCTTTGCTAGGATTACTCGATTTAGAGAGGACAAGAGTCCGGAAGAGGCAGATACTATACAGAGAGTTAGAGAGATTTATGAAAGACAATACGAAAAAAAAGCCAGATACTAATAAGATCTACCCTCTCTCACCAGTCAATCTTCTGCGTGGATTTTATAGAAAAAAGGGAAGTTTGCGGGAGATCCCAACTGCAGGTGTTGTTCAGATTAACACGAACTCAAATTCTAAGATCTAGCCCAAGTCCTTCCGCAACACATTGACCATAATCAGGGTCAGCCTTGTGGAATATCTTTGCCTGTCGAATCTGAATGTCTCTTCTTGCGTTGCGCAGATGTGAGACAATGTTGCCAATGAGATGATCACGGTCCTTGTCGGTCATAACCTTCCGATACAGATTTCCCGCTTGCACGAAATCATCGTTTGGATGAGTATATGGCTGGCGGGCAGCCTTGCCAGAAACCTCGAAAACTGGTTCAGCGGCCTGAATATCCGGCTCGGGACCACCGAAACTGTTAGGATAGTAGTTTGGGCCGCTGCCTTCGCTATCATCAAAACGCATGAACCCGTCACGTTGGTAGTTTTGCACCTTTACACCCTTTGGTCTATTCACCGGCAGAAGATGATAGTTGGGACCCAACCGATACCGATGAGCATCGTGATATGCAAACAAACGACCTTGTAGCATCTTATCTGGTGAAGCAGCGATACCTGGAACAAAGTTTGCTGGAGAAAAGGCAGCTTGCTCCACTTCAGCGAAGTAGTTTTCTGGATTGCGATTCAAGACCATGCGGCCAACCTCTATCGGTGGATAGTCACCATGAGGCCAGACTTTGGTGACATCGAATATATCAAAGCGATAGTCTTCAGCGTCTTCAGGTTTCATTATCTGCACCTGAAGTGTCCAAGAGGGGAAATCCCCTCTCTTGATTGCGTTGTAAAGGTCTCCGGTGGCGTGATCAGGGTCAGTTCCCTTCACATGCTCGGCCTCCTCTCGTGTCAAATTCTGGATGCCTTGATCGGTTTTGAAATGATACTTCACCCAGAAATGTTTGCCTCTCTCGTTGTACCATTTGAATGTATGGCTTCCATAGCCATTCATGTGCCGATATGACTTGGGAGTTCCCCTATCAGAGAAGAGAATTGTGACCTGATGAATTGATTCAGGTGTCAAAGATAGGAAATCCCAAAACATGTTCGCATCTTTGAGGTTAGTCGCTGGGTTGCGTTTCTGGGTATGGATGAAGTCTGGAAACTTCAAGGGATCACGGATGAAAAAGACCGGAGTGTTATTGCCTACAAGGTCATAGTTGCCATCCTCTGTATAGAATTTAACCGCAAATCCCCGTGGATCACGTTCAGCATCTGCTGAGCCCTTCTCGCCACCCACAGTAGAGAATCTTACAAATACTTCAGTGCGCTTGCCTACTTTGGAGAGGAACTTTGCCTTGGTGTACTTTGTTACATCATTTGTCACCTCGAAGTATCCTCCAGCACCTGCGCCTTTGGCATGCACAATCCGTTCAGGGATTCGTTCACGGTTGAAGTGAGCTAGTTTTTCAATTAGGTGGGTATCTTGGATTAGAACTGGGCCACGATTGCCTGCTGTCACAGAATTTTGGTCATCATCAACGATCCTGCCAAAGTTTGTGGTAAGTTTCCTCTTTTTTTCGGTCATCATAATTCCTCCGATTTTAGTATTCAGCCATCGAAATTTATAATGTGTTCGATTGAATCAACAGCCATCCTGAGGTCTTTTCAGAAAAAAAGGGGATTCCTGCAAAAAAATAGGTGATATATCCACTGTACGAGAAAAAAAGCCAGATACTAAGAAGTCTATCAGGATTCTCCCCAGTGGGCGCTGGCTATTCCAACGTCGAAAATGTCTATAGCACCATCGCTGTTGACATCAGCACTCGTATCAAAGCCTAAAGGTCCAACTGGAGGACCTGGATGCCAGTGAGCGCTGATTTCGCCGATGTCGAATATATCAACGATTCTGTCGCCGTTGACGTCGCCTGGGATTGTAACCTCAAAACACACTCTCTTTGCAAGGTAGTGCGTACCTTCCATGTAATGCACATGATAAGCATACACATCAAACTGGTATGACCCTGCTGGCAAATTCCCTAGTTGGTATGTGAAGCTGTCGTCATGCATCACCGTCGCGACGAATTCATCTGGAGTAGGCACATATATAGTGGCGGTAACGTAAAACCTGTTGCCAATCCGAGTTGGAGGCCCAAACTCCTCAACGTATGGAGGCATTGAAGTGAACTCAAAGCTGACTTCAACATTTACTTCGTCATCTACTGTCGGAGATTCCGGTGTCACGGTAACACTGGGCTCAAATACCTCTGCAGATACTGACGACACGCGAAATCCCAATGTCAAAACACCCACTAGAAGCAGAATCAGTATACACGACACTATCCTTCCGGTCAAAGCTCTCAATTCTCCTCCAAAACTAATCATTACTATAATCGACATATATGTCTTGTGAAGCAATCTTCTATAGACGCGCCCATCACAACTGGACTTAAATGCGTTCCCAAATCATAAAAGCCCGATAAATTGATACTGATATACTGCAGGTGTTCTTCATGCGCACTGACAAGGAACAAGCCCTTGATTGGATTGAGAATAACAAGAAACGACTTATCGAAATAAGCGACGAAATCTGGGAGCTCGCTGAACTAGGCTTAGCCGAGCTCAAGTCTTCAAACCTCCTAGCAAACGAGTTGAAGAGACAAAAGTTCAGGGTTGAGCGCGGTATTGCGGGTATGCCCACAGCTTTTGTAGCCTCTTGGGGTGAAGGAAAACCAGTCATAGGAATAATGGGTGAGTACGATGCTTTGCCAGGGCTATCACAAAAAAAGACTGCTCAGCAAGAGCCCTTTGAACCAGGGAAACCCGGACATGGATGCGGGCACAATATTCATGGGACAAGCGGCATGGCAGCAGCAGTAGCAGTAAGGAAAGCCATGGAAAAGCACAAGATGAAAGGCACTATCAAATTTTTTGGATGTCCAGCTGAGGAGAATTTCTCGGGCAAAGTGTTCATGGTGAGAGATGGTTGTTTCAATGATGTTGACGCAGTAATCAGCCATCATCCAAGCACAATGAATGAAGTTACTTTGAAAAGCAGCTTGGCGGTTGACTCGGCGAAATTTCACTTCTATGGTAAGGCTTCTCATGCTGGTGGTTCCCCTGAGCACGGTAGAAGCGCTTTAGATGCGGTGGAACTGATGAATACAGGTGTTAACTATTTGAGGGAACATGTAATCCAAGATGCAAGAATACACTATACAATTGAAAAGGGCGGAGACCAACCGAATATTGTTCCACCATACGCCAGAAGCTGGTACTACATAAGAGCCCCAGAGAGAGATCAACTAGAATTCATATACAATTGGATTCTTGACATAGCAAAGGGAGCATCCATCATGACCAAAACTGACGTAAAGATAGAGTTCGCTGAAGGCTGCTACAATCTAATTCCTAACAGAGCGATTTCAGAGCTAATTGTAGAGAACATGCGCAATATCGGACTTCCCAAATACAGTGACGAAGATATGAAGTTTGCTGAGAAAATCGCTGCCACAATTACACCTGAAATCAAAACTGCTCAACTAAGGAAATCCAAGCGCCCAGGATGGGAAAAACTTGTGGACAAACTGATAGATGACGAAGTTCCTGAACCCTGGGGTGAAGGTGAAACCAGTCATGGGAGCACCGATGTGGCTGACGTAAGTTGGCAGGCTCCTACAGTAGAATTTGGCACTGCCACAGCAGTTTTAGGTACACCTGGACATTCATGGAAATATGTAGCCCAATGCGGAGTTGGACTTGGACACAAATCTTTGATATTTGCATCTAAAGTCATGGCTACTACAGCTATTGACCTCTTGACGAATGAGGATGCACTGAGCAAAGCGAGGAAGGAACACCGACGAAGAATAGGCAGTAGCAAATACAATTCACCGATACCCCTAGATCATAAGCCTCCTCTCGATGTTTGGAATAGATGATCTAGAGCGCGAAAAGAGAAGAAAGCCAGAAACACACATTATTCAAAAGGTTGAGGGCTATCCGATTTCTGATTTGCATTTCAATCCCTTTTCCAATCAACACAGCTATTTCAAGAGCACTTTCACAGAGCGCCCTTTCCTTAAATTATTGAAGACAAGAAAAATCCTATAGTAATAAACAAGCAATCTCTGCTCATATTCCGATTCCGAACAATACACAACTCTTAACTTCTGTATTCTGAATCTGAATCGAGAGATTGGAAATCCAGCTCTCGGTTTCACAATTATTAAAGCCTTATAAGCGGAAATTGGAGCAAGGGCTCAGGTTTCATGCATGAACTAGCAAGGTGAGTTGGGTTAGATGGCTCAATCGAGTGTAGAGTATTCAGAAAGAGATTTTGCAGACACGACAAAGGAAGCACCAATACAGGTTCTGCACGTTGACGATGAAGCTGGCTTCTTGAAGGTTGCGAAGCCAATCTTGGAAATGCAAAGCAACTTTCATGTAGAAACTGCCACTTCTGTTGAAGGAGCGATGGAGAGAATGAAAGAGAAAACGTTTGACGTGATTGTCTCTGATTACATAATGCCTGAAAAAAGCGGTTTGGATTTTCTCAAGGAATTGAGACAGAAAGGTAACATGATTCCCTTTATCATTTTTACTGGGAAGGGAAGAGAAGAAGTAGCAGTTGAAGCGCTGAACCTGGGTGCTGACCATTACATCAACAAAATTGGTAAGCCAGAAACGGTGTACGGTGAATTGGCACATGGCATACGACAATTGGTTAAGGTCAGACAGGCTGAGGAAAAACTCCGCAATATAGAGAAGTTTTTGCGTGAGCGAAAGGGGGAGATGAGAACTCAAGCTTTGAGTTATTTAATTGGCAACCTGTTTGAAGCGAAGAGTCTAGATGATTGCCTTGATGTCGCCATTAAAGGGTTGCGCATGCTGGGTTTCTTTCAAAGCCAGATTAGTCTTTTGGAAGATGGCTATTTTGTGGTGAAGAGGAACCATATGGACAAAAAGTCTCAGTTTTTGCTAGAGAAAATAGGTGGGGTGAAATTTTTAGGGCATAAGACAGATGCTACAACATCATTTAACACACATCTTTTAGACTCTAAGGTCGTCACGACAATTGACATTAAACATACCGTGAGAATTAGGCTGGAAGACTTCATCAGGGAATATTTGCCCAAAGAGTGGGGTAGGGGCAGACGTTTTGGGATAGTCAAACGAGTTGTGTCAGTTATACCTAAAAGAATAGACTTGTTGATTCTGCCATTGAACATTCGAGGGGATGTTATTGGTGCCGTTGGAATCTCCACTCCATCTATAGTACTTGGAGATGTCCGTTTTATGAAAAACCTCTGCGAATTGTTTGCTCAAGCATTTGAAAGAGTACAGAGAGAGGTGGAACGCAAGAAAGCAGAACTAGAATTAGGGAATTCTGCAGCTTATCTTGACATGATGGGTGATGCGTTGATGGTGCTTAGCCCAGATGCCAAACTAATCAAAGTGAATAGAGCCTTTTCCAAGATTTGGGGTTACTCCCATGAAGAAATACTTGGAAAATCTGTATTTGAGTTGTTTACACAGGAAGAGACACCGAAACACCGAATAGAGATGGAAGCAGCGGCAAAAACAGGCACATCAAGAGTGTTTGAGACAATTGCATTAACAAAAAATAGAGAAAGAATTCCAGTATCTGTAAATGGAATACTGTTGAGGGACACGAGGGGAAAGCCACTCAATTTTATAGCCTCGTTTAGAGACATCACCGAACGCAAGGAAGCAGAGGAAGACTTGAAAGAATCTAAAGAAATGTATGAACGTGTAGTTGAATTGGCTCCTGACAGCATAGTGACTTTCACCAAGAAAGGAGTAATTACGGCATGCAACATGGCTGCAACAAGAATGCTGGGTTTTTCTAGAGATGAACTCGTCAACAAACACTTCGCAAAGGTAGGAGTCTTCAATACGAGAGACGTCCCCAAATACCTAAAGTTGCTATATTCCGTTGTAAGAGGAAAGGTCACCAAACCGGTTGAAATCAAGTTCAACCGTAAGGATGGGACCTCTTTTTGGGCTGAGGTTCATGTCGCTCCGATAAAAAAAGGCGACAAGACGATAGGTTTTCAGTCAATCTCAAGAGACACCACCGAAAGAAGGAAAATGAAAGATAAGTTAGATGTTGTTGGCAGGTTGACCAGACATGACGCTCGAAACAAGCTTTCCGCGGTGACAATGAACGCTTTTTTGGCTAAGCAGAAGCTGGCTCACGATTCCGAAGCCTTACAACATCTGAGTGAAATCGAGTCAGCCTGTGGAGATGTGAGAAAAATCTTTGAATTCGCAGAAATCTACGAGAAGATGGGTGTGGAAGAGTTAGCTTACGTGAACGTAGAGAAAACTCTTGAAGAGACTGTTCGGCTGTTTTCGAATTCGCAAGGGGCAAAGGTGGTGAATGACTGCAGAGGTCTAACTCTGCTAGCTGATTCGTTGTTAAGGCAGCTCTTCTACAATCTGATTGACAACTCCTTGAAGCATGGCGAGAAGGTTAGCCGAATCAGAGTGCACTTTCAGGACGTTGGAAAGGACCAGCTGAATCTGGTTTATGAGGACAACGGCATCGGTATACTCAAGCGTGAGAAAAAGAAAATCTTCAAGGAAGGCTACGGGAAAGGCACAGGCTATGGGCTCTACTTGATGAGGAAGATGTGTGACGTGTACGGCTGGACCATTCAAGAAACAGGTAAACAAGGCAAAGGAGCACAATTCACTATAACCATACCGCGATTGGGCCAGGATGGAAAGGAAAACTATCGCATCAAATAGCTCACGAAATTTCTGTTATCTCGCAAAAGCGTGAGAAATGGACCAACTATATAACAAATAATTGACGACGTATCTTCCTGAGAATCTTTCACAAATCCATAGTATTCAAACTAAGATATACAAGACTGATTTCATGGGGAAAGTCATCGGGAAAATCCACTCCTCAAATTAACAAAATAGCTTTGAAGAAACCTCAATTGCAGCTGTTCATCCCAGAATCAACGTGATCAATAATGTATCAGTTGTGTTCACCGTCTTTGGTAGGTTCTGCCAGAAACCGTTTATAGAGGATTGAGAGCAATACCAGAGTGAAAGCTGGAATCTTACAGCTCTTCATCATCATCGGGATATGAACTAGATGATGCACATGGAAAGCAAAACGAAGCCAACAAGAAAGAAGCTTCTTTTGATGGGGAGCAGTGCATTCAAGAACAGAGAACTGCCTGCTGAAGTAAAGGAACGTATAGACAAGGCCATCGAAAGCAAGATGACAATAATTGTTGGAGAAGCTCCAGGCGCAAACAGGCTCTACCAAGACTACTTGAAGACCAAAGGCTACAGAAACGTCATTGCTGGTCACGCTGTCAGGTTGAGGTATAACGCAGGTGACTGGAGAGACGTGAAATACGGTAAGGACCTCAAAGAACGAGAGAGAAAGATGATTGAAGACAGTGATTCCGCCGTAGTCATCTGGATGAACAACAGCGGCGTCATAGCTAACAATCTTGAAATACTCAAAAGACTGGGCAAACCTACTTTTCTATACGAGTGTTCAAGCAAAACTGACGAAACCAGAGCAGGCGAACTCGATCCCAACCGCATCTATAACCCATTCTACCACATGAAAGAACACTTCAAGCGTTCGCGCACGCGATAACGCGAAAGACTGCTACAACTATGGTGCGTGTCTGCTCAAACTGCCAGACATCAGTTATCTGAAGTGGTTTTCACGGCTCTTTCAGGAAAATGAGCCTAGTGTCGTTCTCGGAGTTTGTCTCTTTTGATCTTGCCAGTAACAGATTTTGGAATCTCGTCTATGAACTCTATTTCTCTGGGATAAGCGTACAACGCTATGTCTTCTTTCACCAACTTCTGAATCTCTTTCCTGATAATCAAAGAGGGTCTATAATCAGCCTTGAGTTTGACGAACGCCTTGACGATATTTCCCCTTATCTCGTCTGGACAGGCGACCACTGCTACCTCCTCCACGGCGGAATGCCTTATTATACTACTCTCTACTTCGATGGGACCTATCCGATGTCCAGAGCTTATGATGACGTCATCTTTACGACCCACAAACCAGAAGTACCCTTCCCCATCCTTGTAAGCAAGATCACCCGTAAGAAACCAATGACCACTGAAGCTCTTCCTCGTTGCTTCAGGATTATCCCAATATTCCAGAAACATGACAGGATCTTCCCTGAAGACAGCTATCTCCCCAATCTTTCCAGATGGGAGTATCTCCCCACCTTCATCAAGAACCTCGATCTTGTGGCCAGGGTACGGTTTGCCCATAGAACCAGGTTTGACCTCGCTACTATTGCAGTTCCCGATGAGAAAATTGGCCTCTGTCAATCCATAGATTTCATTTATTGAGACGCCAAGCTCCTTTTCAGCCCACTTCAATGTCGCTGCTGGAAGGTGTTCGCCACCACTGTGCAAGCTTCTAAGATTGATATTATATTTGCCGGCGACGTTTTCAACTTCCTTCATCATCATTGTTAGTGCCGTTGGAGGGATAAACGAATTTCGCACATCATACTCCTCCAAAAGCGAAAGGCTTTGGTTGGGATCGAATTTTTTTCTGGGGTAGGCGACAACAGGTACTCCGTAAACCCAGGGTGCGAACAGGCAGTCCACTAATCCGCCAACCCACACCCAGTCGGCTGGACTCCAGAACAGGTCGCCTTCTTGAGGAAACAAGTCATGGGCAAGTTGAAAGCCTGGTAGACGTCCGATCAAAAATCTGTGAGCATGGAGAACGCCCCTTGGGAGCCCCGTGGTACCTGAGGTGTAGAAGATCATCGCAGCGTCATTAGCTTTGGTGCTTACTCCTCTGAAGCCACGTGCCGCCTGCCTCACCTCTCTTTTGAAGCCCAGTTCGTCCTTGTATTCCTCTCCAACAACGATCACGTTGACTAGCTCCTTAAGCTTCTTGCTGATCCTCGATATCCTTCTCCTCTCTTTTGTTTCAATAACAATGGCTTTTGGCCTGCAGTTCCTAAGACAGTGGTTCAGTGTATCCTTACCGTAAAGTGTGGAGAGAGGTACCGAGACCGCCCCCATCTTAAGCACGCCAAGGTGTGAGATGACGTTCTCTGGCCTTTGAGGAAGCATTATCGCTACCCGATCGCCTCTCTTCAATCCTAATCCGCACAGAACATGGGCGAACTTGTCAGATAGACTTTTGATCTCGTAGAAGGAACACTCTTCCTTGTTCCCCTCCTCGTCTTCATAGAACAACGCAACTTTCTCCTTTCGAGTGGCGTGCTTGTGACATATCTCCTCTGCAATGTTGTACGTCTTGGGTATCCTCCAATCAGAATCCCAATATGCATCATTTGTGCCTGAGTTGAAGGCAATCAAGGACGAACAACCTATTTTTGGTAATATGTCTATACAGCGAAGATTACTATTTCGTTTCTCCCTTTTCAGAAGCGATCAACAGCATTTCGACTTGGCATTTTTCCATAATATTCTGTTTTACGTAATGTTCTCTCTTTTTCAATAAACAACTTAACCTCCTGTCCCATCTCTCAAGGTAAGAGAAAGGCGAATAGAATGCAACCATCATTCATATCGGTGATTATTCCAGCCTATAACGAAGAGAAGACTATGGGAGATGTCATCCATCACACGATTTCAGTAATGAAAAGCTTCAGAATGCCTTTCGAAATCATCGTCGTAGATGATGGCTCTACAGACAACACCAGACAGGTTGCTGCAGGATATAAGGTAACATTGGTATCCAATGGGAAAAACAGAGGAAAAGGATATGCGTTAAGAAGTGGATTTCAACGCGCTAAGGGCGATATCATCGTGACTTTAGACGCCGATGGAGCACATACCCCTAAGGAAATACCTGAGCTGATCAATCCATTGTTTAGGGGCGTTGACATTGTAGCTGGTTCAAGATTTCTGGGTGGCGGAATGTACTCAACGTCTAGGCTTAATCGATTTGGCAACTTCGTATTCAATCTCTTGATCATGGTTTTAACAAGAAAATGCGTCACAGACAGCCAAACGGGATTTAGAGCCTTGAAGAGAGAGGTCTTGAAGGAGCTCAGTTTGAAATCTATTGGTTTTGAAATTGAAACCGAGATCACGGTGAAGGGGTTGAAAAATGGCTTCGTCTTCCAAGAAGAGCCAATAGACTGCAAGAAAAGGAAATATAGCATCTCCAAGCTGAGAATACTTCCTGATGGCTTGAAAATCTTCAAGACAATTCTCAAAGCATCTCTTTGAGCAGCTTACCTTTGAACCACATTTGCAATCTGTAATTCCATTTCATAACTCATAATTTGCCAGTTTGAGTTAACTAAACTTGAACTGCAATGTCAAATAAGAAATCCAAGCTACCGGGCTGCAACTACAAGGAATCCTGTTATTTCAAAACTGCATTCCAAAAGGAAAAAAAATGTCTTTGGAAAGATACGTGCAACCAACAAGCTAGAAAAACATCATTAAAACGTTCTCCAAATTGATTAGCGTCTCTCAGGCTACAATGATCAGGTAGAATTTCGCAGATAGAAGGAGAAAGCCGACTAGACTGTTGAAAACTCTTCATCCGTGCATTCTGAACAGAATCAACATGGAAAAGCTTTCATGCATATACAGATGTTTTAAATCTTGGCAAAGTGTATTTGGGCTTGAAGGAGTAGTGCATTAAAATGAGTGTTGAAGAGATGTCTCCTGAAGAGATTGAGCAGTTTCTTACTTGTGCGAGGATTGGCAGACTCGGCTTATGTTCAGAAGATGGACCATATGTAGTTCCAGTCGGCTTTGCATATGCTAAAGGCAAGATTTTCTTCCACACGTGTAACAAAGGCTCAAAGATGAAGGCTATAAGGCGAAGTCCGAATGTTTGTTTTGAGGTTGACGAAGCGCTCTCTGACATATCGATGTTCAAGAGTGTAGTCGTATCTGGTTCAGCGGAAATCATTGATGACAAGAACAGGATGATACCATATCTGCAGAAGCTTATAGACAAATATCGGGTTCCAACAGGCTTTGATGAATACATGAACAGCCCAGAGCGAAACAAAGAGAATGAGCTAAAGGCAGTGAGGATCTGCATAATAACACCGAAAAGGATGACAGGAAGAAAGCCTGCTAGAAGGAACGGGAACTCTTAACATGTATTCCTGAACCTTGCAACATCTAAAAAATGGCGATTGAAGAGCTGTACGATTTTGCCATGTCATTCTGCTGCAAAAGCGGACTGTAGCATGTGATGCGCAAAAAGCCTTATAAAGAAAGCATCAGATACCGTGCGCCCGTTCAATATAGGAGACCAAAAAAATTGAGACTTGGATTGAAAGTTGCGATTGTTTGCATCTGCTTGATGTTTGGATTTTCAACGCTAAATCTTGGGTATGCAACGGATATGCCTTCACCTTCATGGAGGACCAAAACAGGCATGTCAACAGCGAGGGGTCAAGCAGCAGTTGTAGCAGGTGACAATGGATTAGTCTATGCTATGGGCGGATGGGCTGGAGGTTTGGAATTCTCAACTGTTGAAGCGTATAATCCTCTGACAGATAAATGGACCGCAAAAGCACTAATGACTTTAGGTGTCAGAGGTGCAGGTTTTGCCAAGGGATTGGATGGAATAATCTATGTGATCAGTGGTATTAATTCCTGGGCTCTTCAAACGACTGTGCAAGCCTACAACACCACATCAAATTCTTGGTCGACAAAAACTCCGATACCGGTTGCAGTATGGATGTCAAGTGCGGCTACAGGTAACGATGGCAAGATATATGTCATCGGCGGAGAAGCATCCGGGATCCCTTACTACAATGGGACGCAAGTTTATGACCCTTCCACAGATTCATGGGCCACTGGTGCAGATATGCCTACAGGAAGGTGTGAGTTACGAGTAGTCAAGGGTCCAGACGGATTGATTTATGCTATGGGAGGATACAATGGCTCTGCTCTATCCATTGTAGAAGCTTACAATCCTTCAACGGATGCTTGGGCTGAAAAAACCCCGATGCCAACCCCAAAGGTGGAATTCGGACTGGTTCCAGGACCCGACGAGAAGATTTACGTGATAGGAGGAGGCACCAACTACGTAAATAATGCGGGGCCGTTCTTTAACAATGTTGAAATCTACCACCCGGAAACAGACACATGGACTATGCCTGGCTGGTCAGAGTCAAACCTTCCAACGGCAAGGAAAGAGCTCAGTGCAGTTCTCGGAAGCAACGACAGAATCTACGCCATAGGCGGAGCCAACGGTGCATATCTCAGCACAAATGAAGAAGCTTCCATCGTACTTCCCGAAAACGTTGCCCCAACTGCTTACATCGATTCTATAACTCCTAATCCAGCAACTCGTGGAGAAACAATTACATTCGTCGGTCATGGCAGCGATTCCGATGGTCATATTAAAGCCTATAGATGGAGATCATCCATTAACGAAACCATAGGCACCGCTTCAACATTCAGCGTATCGACATTGGCAGATGGAACGCACACAATCTATTTCAGCGTCAAAGACAACTCAGATGCATGGTCTGAAGAAGCTACCGCGATTGTAGTGGTGAACAAACCCATAACTGAAGACCCAGTCTACCAAGAACTTCTTGGCTTGAATGAAACGCTACATGAAGAAATTGATGATCTAACGCAGCAAAACACAAATCTGGAAACCAAAGTCGATAATCTATCGGACAAATCGGACAGTTTGTCGCAGCAAAACACGGACCTAGCGGAGAAAGTTGACGACTTGACACAACAGATAAACCTAATGAATCTGGAACTCATAATTTCAAGTGCTG
>JASFPO010000017.1:0-23429 GCA_050115935.1 Candidatus Bathyarchaeota archaeon
AGCTCGGCTGTAGCTTCGTTTTGAACTATTGAAGCATAGGAGAATGGTGGTTCAAGAGGATAGGTTTCTACATCGACATATCCTTCTGGTGCTCCTCGCCGTTTGAGACCTAAGTGTCCGAGTAAGATTTCTACCGGTATCTCCTCGGATGCATTGTCCTCATGTTTTCCATTTTTCTTTTTTGATTTGGACTTGAGTTTCACTTGCATTAGCCTCCTGAATGATTGAGATTGAGCTGTAGAGTTGACCCATTCATGTAGGACTCTAAGATTGCGGCTCCGTGACCTCCGACAAAAAAGCCTGATGTGGACGTTTCTTGAGGCAGGTAAACTCGACAGGTTACTTCATCTTCTAATATTTCACCTAGAGAGCCTTCTAGCCATGCACTTGATGAGTCATTGCTGGCACGTATCCAATATTGCTTGTGTCCGATTGCTGCAGGCAGTTGAATGAAAACTTGCGCTGAAGATTCTGTTGCAGCCGCTACTGCCAGAAGTTCGTTTCCTTTTGCTGCAACGTGGTTAAGCAGGTTTTTCAGTTGCTCCGTTTCTGGTGTGGATTTGAGTGAAGTTGTATAAGCGTTGAGTGTGGCGATTAGAATGGCGCAAACAGCAATCAAGGCAACCATGGTGTAGATATGACTTGTGATAGTTGAAGGCAACCACTCACCAACCTACATCCTCGGCTTTGACGTTGCATGTCACCGTCTCCAAGTTAACTATGGCACCTGAGGCGTTACTTGAGATGGGCAGAGAAGCCTCTCCTTCAATTCCGTCTAAACTTGCCTTCAGTGAGAGAGAGGTTACTGGATCGGTGAAATTGTAGCTTCGCAAGCTGGATGTAACATTCAAACATGCTACTTTCAGACGGAAATTTCCAAGCTGTGCCATGTCCTGTGATGAATTTAGGCTAACTATGTAAACTCGCAGATTGTTCACGGGTTTTCCATTGCTTGAGCCAGTGACTGTTGAGCCAACCAAAGGACGATATGAAAGCGTTATTTCATAGTGTTCTGTGCCTTGGGAAATGTATAGCTGAGTCATTGTGGATGAGCTTTGATTCACGATGACGCGATTATCTCCTTTCAAGAAGATACTGTCTATCGTTTCTGAAGAAGGCAAATCATAGACGACTTTCCCTATAGCACTGTTAAAGAAAACATCATAGAAGGACGAATCATCAGTTACGTTCAGCACCAATCTCTTTGCGGTTGGCACAACCGTGAACTCACCGCCGAAATCATCGAACTCGTGGATTTCATAAGCGCCTGGAGACCAAGCCACAAAATTAGCTACTCTCTCAACAGAGAGCATGCCTTGTTCTGCGCCTGAGATTTTCAACGCTTGAGTTTTTGTGCTGATTCTGCTTATCGAGAAATAGTAGGTGACTGAGACTAAGATAATCAAAGAGGCAAGTAGCATCAGGAAGGTGACAGGAAGAGTGATTCCTCTTCGAGAGGACAGAAGTCTCGGCAAATTCCTCTTATTCCTATGTGTTTTCATTCAGCGCACCTAGTTGGTTAAGCAGGATTGGAGAGCCTGTTTTGAAATGTGTTCGTTTTTTCTCCTTTTTCGTTGGAAGGCTTTGATAGGCAATAGATATGATGATTTGTGTGTAAATCTGTACTACACATCAGAATACAGCATATGCATTCTAAGATGCTACAAATGCTTTGTGATTGGTTGTTTGTAAAAAAATGGGAAAATAAAAAAAGAGAGGGGGCTGCTATTTTAAGCTGATGCTTCTACGTTTGCTTCCTTGTAGTATTGAGCGTTCGCAGTGAAGATGGTTATGCCTAAAGTTACGCCGATGTCGTTTACCGATAAGCTGTCAGGGTCGGTGATGTAGCAGATCATGCTCCAACCAGACTTCAGAATCATGTCATTTCCAGCTGTACCTCGAGTCAAGCCGTAGGTGTTTGATCCCAAAGTAATGGTTTTGCCTAGGAGTGTGCTATTAGCGTTTGGTGTTATGTATGTCAGGTCAGGTGAAATTGCGTCTTGTGTCTTATTATAATAAACGTTGTCCCACGCGCTTTGTTGACCGCGAACAGCGATTTTGTCCAGCACGAAGTCACGTCCGCCAGAGTTTATGATGAGGATGGCGACTTCGCTGTAGGTCGTGCCATTGTGCCAAAAGTGGAGCTTAGTCAAGTGAATGCTTTCTTCTTGAACTCGGGTTGTGGTCACATTTATGGCGTAGAAAGTAACAACAGTTGCCAGCAGTACTGAGACTACCAAGATGATTAGCGTTGTCACAACGGTGCTTAGCCCTCTTTTACTTTTCAAGAGACTTTTCATTTATTTCTCTCCGTTTGATGGCGGGAGTTTGTATCTTAAGAAATAAGACAATTTGTGTGTAGAACAGTACTACACACCTACGTAGAACAGAACTACAGTGCAAAACGAATTAGTGCACTCAACCTTTCATTGACGGGGTCATTTCAGAACAATCTCTGAAGATGTCGTTGAAGAAAAAATAAGAAAAATGGAAGGTTTCTAAACCGAAGCTTCTACATTTGTTTCCTTGTAGTATTGAGCGTTTGCGGTGAAAGCCGTGAATCCGACGGTAACGCCTATGTCACTCACTGATATGCTGTCTGGGTTCGTGATGTAGACGATCATGCTCCAACCAGATTTCAGAATCAAATCATTGCTAGCTTGAACAAGAGTGTAGGTTGCGGTACCCAAAGTGACGCTTTTCCCAAGAAGTGTGCCGTTTGCGTTTGGAACAATATAATATAGGTCGAGTGATATTGCGTCTGACGTCTTATTGTAATAGACTGTTGTCCACGCAGATTCTTGACCACGAGCAGCAATCTTGTCTATGACGAGGTCACGGCCACCAGTATTGACTATCAAAAATGCCCCTTCCGAATAAGTTGTACCGTTATGCCAGAGATGCTGTTTGTAAATCTGCAGGCTTTCCTCTTGAACCCTAGTCGTTGTAACATTGATAGCATAGAAAGTAACAACAGTAGCGAGCAAAACAGCGACCACCAGAAGAATCAGTGTAGTAACAACAGTGCTCAAACCCTTCCAATCCTTCATGATTCGCTTCATGCAGTCTTTCGCCTCTAACATGTATTTTACTTAAAAAAGAGGATGAAGTGAAGTAATAGGATTCGTCTGTAGCTTTTTGCTACGCACTCTGAGGATTCTAATTCGGAATTCACATAATGACTTAAGGAATTTCATTGTTGCGTCAACGGTTCAATGCGCACTTCACTGCTCCACAATTCCGTGAAGAGCGTACCTAACGCTTTGATGAAAGCCTCATAATTTGTCCAAAGAGCCGCAAGCTTATCTCCTTTCTTTTCCATATCCCCTTTCCGCCCATTATTCTTCTTAATCGAGAAGAGAAGCTGCTCCTGGTCAACTATAATGAAACTTGGAAGATCAGGAGGGCACACTGATAGACATTTGACACCACTCAGTCTCAGTTTGTCAACAAAGAAACAGCTTTTAGGTGAGTTGTTGGTCAATAGACGCACAGACAAGTCCTTCTTTGCAAATTTCTCCAACTTATCCAAAAACCCAGAATGGTAGAAACGAGAAATATCAGAATCACATAGGAATACCCAAATCTCATCTTTGGTTTTCCCTAAAATCTCTGCAGCCTTGAGATCAATTTGCTCTTCGCCCTCCAATATCTGAAAAACCTCTCTCTTCACAAACTCGATCTCCGGTTTTGGAAGGTCCCCCCACAGATCAACAAGGTCTTTCTTTTTTCTCTCAAGAAGCTCCAGCTTATGCTTCTTGCATTTGATCAGAAGATCCAACGTCTTCTCAAAAGGAGTAGCCACAAATTTCAGTGGTTTCTCGAAAACTGAGGAAACCAAACCGATCTTCTCCAAATCCCGCAAAATTCTGTACGTTTCAGTTCGATGCAAAGAAATAGCCTCAGAAATTTCACTGGCCTTGCGCATCCCAGTTCTCGCAAGATAGATATAGACCCGAATCTCATTTTTGGAAAGCCCGAGTTTCTGAAGTGCTTTTCCAATTGGTTCAAGAGAACTCAGAGGACCTTTATTCTTCATCACGAATTTGTATAGCCCTGCCTTCTCATCATATAGCTTAACGAGGGTTTCGGGTTTCTTGGTAAGGGTTTCCATAAATGTCAACGTTCCGTTTTGAATCTAACTTGGAATTAACATCGAAAGCGAATCTTCACGGTTCATCTATTTTATACTTCTGAATTGAAAATTCAGATTAGGAATCAAGCTTTGAAAACTTGCTTAGTATGTAGCACAATACTATATACAAATTCTCTTATTGTCTTGTTAATCGCTCTTATAACGCGGTCAAAGTAATCCTTGAAGTCACACTTGAGGTCAGGTTCTTGGAAAGAGCTGAAGTCGAAGAGAAGAGTGCTGAGAATTCAAAGAGAACGGCTAGAGGAGAAACTCTTCCTCGCCCTTTCCAATCCTCAAGGGGACAGATCCAGGAATCTCTGAGAATCATAAAAGAAGAAACTTTGCAATTAAGTGAATCTCTTTTGCAAGAAGAGATGCGCATTAAGGAACTTTGCGCTCTCCTCAAGCAAGTTTTGAGAAAGCTAAATATGTCTTTCAAAATACCTAAAGATATCGTTCCGCAAACATGGAAAGCCCAACGGACAATCTTGACTGATGAAGCACATCTAATTTTCGCAAACGACAAAGATGAAGTGAAATCCAAAGCTCTGGTAGATCATTCTCCTCAAGTGATACTCAACGTAGTTTCATTCATTATTCCTAAATTGAGCAGATCATTAGCTTCCTATAGAAAAGAGGTCGGTTCGAGAACAGAACTCTTCGACAGGATAAATCATGAGCTAAGAAACCTTCACAACATCTTTGTGAATCGCTCCAAGAAAACCGATGAATACATAAATCCTGCTGAAAGCAGTGTAATGGAAGCTCATTCAGCCGGACAAAAAGATCTTAGCAAAGATAACAGAAGAAATGAGAGTGCTTAAAATGTTCGAAAATCTATCAACTGAAATTCGCAGTTTCTATTCCTTGCGCGATTTGCGGGAAACCATCGAAGAAGAAATTAGTCAACATGAGATTGTTGCCGACGAGTACAGCCAATGGCTAGGATCTTTCCTTAGAGACATGGAAGAAACCCATGGTAACGAAGAATGGTTTAAGAATCTGTTAACATTTCAAAAATCTCTACAAGGAAAGGCCAAAGCAACGAGAAGAAAAGAAGGCAAAAAGGGAAAGAAGAAGGCAAGTGCATCTACAGATTGGATCTCTTACAAAAGTGTCATGCTAAGCGCGACGGAGCGAGGAGAAGCGGAGATGCTTTTTGACGCCATCGAGGAAATAAACAAAAAGATAGAACAGCTTAACAAGGTGAAAGATGCGATAGAGAATCTGGAGAAATCAACTCTTGGAAAAGACATAATCTACATAGTCTATATCAACAACGGAGTGCCAGAAAAAATAGTCTTACGGCATAAAAGAGACAAGGAATTCACGGAAAAATTCAATTTTGCCGCAGATTTTTCTGCGCTAAAGGAAGTCTACACCTAACCGATGCTAGATCATCTCGTAGAATTTCATTTTTCTTTTTCCAACGATGAGCTAATGCACAATTGAGTTAGGTACTCTTTCTTCTGGAGAGAATTCAAGTGTGTGTGGTTTGATGTTACACACAAAATGACTTTGCTTTTTGGTTTTAGGTTTTGTTTGGAGGGTTGTGATAAGAAGAGTTTGTAATTGTGATTTTTGTTGGGGAGTGGGTCAGCGATTGAGTCTTCGGTGAGTTGGGTAGACGTTTCAGTCTTGGTGGAAATCACGAATTTGTTAGGGGTGAAACTGGCTGAGAATGTAGAGACTGAGACTGTAAGATTTGATGTGACTGCAAAGCTAGAAGAGAAAGAGCGTCGAAGTGGAAAGGTTATTGTTTTGTTTGCGCTAACTGTGCGCACTAAACCTAGTGTTGTGAAATATGAGGTTTCAGGTAGCGCAACTCTAACTGGTAAGGATGCGCTTATTGACAAGATGTTAGAGGTTGACCCTGATAGTAAGGTTCCTTTTGTTTTTCACCGTGTGTACCTGCACGTATTCACGGCGATTTACATGCTTGCCTCGCTCATTGGCACAATTTACCCTCCACCTGACTTGCTTTCTTCCAGCGGACAAGGTGTTCCAGTTAGGAGTTTGAAAACGGGAGAACCAGCTGAAGTGGCTGAAGTAGCTAAGGCGGGCACAGCGGTTGCATCAGCTAAGACTGCGGAGGTGGTCAAGGCACCAGAAGGAAGGGAAATAACTGAATCAACAGTGCCGGCTGAAACTGCAAGGGCAACGGGAACTGCAGTTGAACGTGAAGAGGCTAGAGAAACAGAGCCAGTGAGACGCGATGCACCTATAACTGAACGTGAGGAGGCAACTGCTTGAGAAACAGAAGGGTCAGCCACTTAAGTCGGAATCAGGTGTGGTGCATAGGGCAAAGTTGGATTTAACGTATTTCCAGTTCTAGGCTGATCATGTCGCCCTTTTTGAAGCCCATTTTGTGGAAGAATCGCAGTAAGCTCCAGTCGTTCCATCTTACCAGCGTATACACGACGTCTACTCCTTCTATCTTGCTTTCTTTGGCTTCTGGCTTTTCTTCTTTTCCTGTGCGTTTGAAGTTTTCGATGAGGCTTTTGAACAGGGTTTCTCCGATGCCTCGGTTCTGATAGTCGGGGTCTATGCCTATGGTGTCTATCCATCCTACTGTGTCGGGTACTCCGAATTCCCATCCGCTCACGTAGCCAAGTATGAAACCCACGACTTTTCCGTCCATTTCTGCGACTAAGGCTGGTCGTGGATAAATGTCTGCGTATGCTATCTTTCTTCCCCAATATTCGCGTCTTGATTTTCCTAAGATTTTTCTGTCAATCTCAACCACAGCGTCTAAATCATTCTCGTTTAAGCTTCTAATCCTTAACCCATTTGTCATCTGCTTGGACCTCCAAGTATGCGATATTAGATTGTTAGTTAAAGCTTTTTGTTCACAATGGAGTCATCCAATAAGCTGCTATTTTCGGAAAGAATTAATAAGAAAGATGCGAGAGTTTCGTTGAATGGAGCGGCGGTAGCGAAGCTAGGTCAAACGCGGAGGACTCAAGATCGGCGATGGTGCCTTGTGAGTTATCCTCTCCCATAGGGGTTCGCCGGTTCGAATCCGGCCCGCCGCACCATGATGCTCTAGAAGAAATGGCAATTCAAAGGGCTTTTGTTTCAGTTTGCATGTGTCTTTAACTGCTCTCGTTGTCTGGTGAGAATGCTTTCGCTGTCTTCTGGAGCTCCTTTGTGATGGATGACATGACCTTGACACGTTTTTCGATATTTTGTCGATGTGAAGTTACAAGTTTCTTCAACTTGGGCATAAGATCGTATGTAATATTGAGTAGAAGCTCACGATGTTTTCGTTCTGCTAGGTTTATCGTCCTCATTCTTCCATTCGGATAAAGAACAAGAAGCTGTCCAGTGAGGTCTAGGTTTGCTTGACTTATCTCGCCCCATTCCTTGGGCAGTATTGTTGTTGAAATCGGCAACGTTCGTACAAGAGGCTTCATGATCCCAAGAATAGAAGCAAGGAATTCCTTGACAAGCAAGTCTTCCTCTGTTGTGAGTTCAGAGATCTGTCCCGTTTGCTCACGTATATCGTCCAGAACTTCGAGAAGACCTTCGGGAGTTCTCTCTTTCACCTCAGAGGCTACGCTTCTTTTCTTTCTGGATTCCTCTACCTTTTCATCTTCTTGAAGAAGCTGTTCTTGGCTCATGAGCATCCTACTTGAAGCTGAAGAGAAAATCAGTTAAAGGATTTGTATGTCTCATGACTCTCCACACACTCTGCCGTACGTGCTCTTGGAGACTGAGCCTTTACTGAACTAAAGGGCATGAACTGCCGTGCATTCTATCGCCCTTATGTTGATACGGAAACAGTTCTCGGGTGTAGTCATATCTGCACATAGATGCTATATCGGAAGTCATAAGACATAATATTTATACGTTTCCGCACTTATATCATATGTTGAGGGTTAAATTTTGTCGCTCCAAACCGGAGGAGCAATCAAATCAGATGAAAAAGTGATGCACGTTAGACGAAATGGTGCTAGGATCAGTGTTCAACTAACTAGAAAGCAGTCCGCGTCAAAATCACCCCTCAATGAGTTGTACAACGTAGACCTCAAAAAGTATAATCTTCATCCAGATTACAAATTTCCAGAGAAGGTGAGAGGCCTAATCCCGATGGGCACACCACCCTACATCCAAGGCGATCATGACTATGTTAAGCAAATAATAAGAGCCCTTTACTATTTCAAACAATGCGCACTAATCGGCCCATCTGGAACAGGAAAGACACACATCGCGTATCTCGTTGCTGAACTCACAGGGCTGCCCATGTACGAGGTTAACTGCGGGCTTCAGACATCGTCTTATGACCTTATAGGACGGTACATCGGGCTTGGAAAAGAAAACTGGATTGATGGACCGTTGGTTTCTTGGCTAAGAAATGGAGGCTTAATGTACTTAGATGAAGCCAACATGATGAAACAAGATGTTGCCACTAGACTAAACCCAGTACTGGACACGAGAGGACACATGGTAATTACAGAGAAAGATGGTGAAATCGTCAAGCGCCACAAATTCGGATATGTGATGATCACGATGAACCCATTCTCAGCCGAATTCGCTGGAACCAAACCCATGAACGCAGCCTTCAGAAGACGCATGAGTGTGTGGGTAGACTTTGACTATCCAAGCGTAGGAGAAAGGATTCTTCCTGAAGAGGCTCAGCTGATAGCGAAGAAAGGTGTAAATGAAGACACGGCTTTTAAGATCCTCAGAGTTGGAGCAGAGATGCGGAGGCAGTACAAGGAAGGAGACTTGCCTTATGGCCCTTCTCTTGGAGATTTGATGCATTGGGCAGTTCTGGTTTACGACGGTCTTAATCCTCTAGCAGCAGGAGAAGAAACAATAGTGGCCTTGACCAGTGATAGCCCAGAAGTACAAGATGATGTAAGAAGAATTATCGAGAGCGTTTTCAAGAGCGAATAGTTGGTCACAGGTTGGAACTAAGCAGACTGCGGTGGCTTCTGTGAGTTACCTTGAATATGCCAGATCTTTATCCTTCAAAAAAGATCAAATCGAGGCAAAGCTGCTCATTGACCCAAAACTCGAGAAGCCAACTCTTTCTCATGATGAAGCTGGCTTTGTAATGACTTTGCCTGAACCTGCAGTGCATGAGGAGGAAGAGAAAAAAACTGTTTCTTTCTTGGGATATCAGTTTCTAGCGGGGTCAGCAGGAAAGCTACAAGTTGCCAGACTATTCAAGGCCTGTGTTTTCCATCTCAGTGCACATGTTGTCGTTTCAAATTTTGGGGCATACGCTAGGTGGGAGGAGGGAAAGAATAATCGTCTCGCGAAGTTTTCTGAATCACTAGTGGAAGACGTTAAGGCAAACGTCTATATCTTGAGACGACATCCCGACAAGCTTGTGGATATAGCTTTTGCTAACTCTCTCGCTTTAAAGAGAATGAAGCCTCTTAGAAAGATATGGAATCCCGCCACCAGGGTAATGGCTGCATCTTTGTTGCGGGCTAATGCGGGTGTAGCTAAGGGTAAAATGGGAACAGATGAACAGAAAACGCTCAGTCAGGTGGCGCATAGCCTTGAGCAACTGAAAAAGAAAGTACTAGGATCTCTCGCTGATGATCATGGAAATCTGGCCAGTGTAGGATTGGAAGTTGCTGGTGAGATTTACAATGTTTCGAAAAGTTATGGACCGATACTCGAGATTCCATCATTTCCTCATACTGAACAGCTAGGACATTGCACTCTTTTTCCTCAGTATCAAGTGCAAACTGACGATGACATCGGAGATGTCTTCCACAAATGTTTAACAGCCCTAGGAGGAGAGGCTTCAGAAGCTGAGTCCCCACAGACGATGCGGCAAAAGGCAGTCGAGGCGGAGGCTTCTCAAGTCTTTGATTCTTGGTCTCGAGAGAATGCAAAAAAGGAAAAGATTCTTGGCAAGTATGAAGAAATCGTCTCTTTGAGTAGGTTCAAATCAATAGGTTTTCCAAGCGAAGACTACACGGAATACCTTAGAATGAAGACCCACACTAAGAGCTCAACAAGGAGGTTGATAAATAGCCTCATGGTCGGCTTTGATGCTTTGGATGAGGACCCTAGAAAGATGTATGGGGTGGTGGACATTCAGGAGGTTATACAAGTCATAGCAAGTAAGACTCCCAGAGTAGATGTTTTCATGCGAGACGAGAATATAGGCAAGAGCTATGCTTGGATCATCCTCCTTGACGCGAGCAAAAGTATGAGCCCCATTTCTGATGATGTTCGAAACTTCGGCATATGTCTTGCTGAGACAGCAAAGGAACTGCTAGTAGATCCAACATCTTGGGCACTTTATGCATTCAACGACCGGTTTACTATCCTGAAAGATTCAACAGAAAGATATGGACCCAAAAATAGGGCAAGGATTGGGGGACTAAAGTTTGAGGGCAGCACCTACATGCCTGATGCTCTTCAACTTGCTGGAGAACTTCTAAAGAAGAGAGCTGAAAACCTTAGGTTGGTGACCATCATTTCAGATGGATGGCCCTACGGATACACGAAAATATCTGCGGCTTTAACGGAAACTCTCAATTTTCTCAGAAGAGCAAACATAGCTGTTATTGGAGTGGGAGTCAAAAGCGACAGAATGGAGAATTTTTTCAGAGTGAATTGCAACGTCAAATGCATGAGAGATTTGTCTAAGGCGTTTTCACGTCTATTTCTGGAAGCTTGCAGAGGTGCTGTTGGGCTTTAGAAGACTTGAACAGAGAAAAACGAGAATATTCTTGTGCCTAACTCTGCAGAGATTCAAGGCTTGCTCTTCTTTGCAAGATTTGTTCCGTTTGACCTTATGATAAGTATTCTCGATTCATAAGCAATAAAGCATACCGCACATGACTATTGATTGAAGCCTTCGTCATTAACGCCTTCAAAAGCATACGTTGGTGGCAAGGTCCATCTCACACCTTAGTGAAGGAGTTTAGCTGAGATATGTGTGAAAGGAAGATGTCGGGTGACAAGTCACTGCTACCTGCTAAAGTTGCAGATGTGATGGTTCGCCGAGTGATATCCGTCAATTCAGATGTGACAGTTAGAGAAGCCGTAGCCCTGATGAACAAGTTCGAGATCGGATGTTTAATTGTGCTAACCAACGATAGGGTTGATGGAATCGTCACAGAACGCGATATACTCAAACGAATCATAGGCAACTGCAAAGATGTAGACAAAACAGGGATCAAAGAGATTATGACAAGACCAGTCTGGGTTGTTAACCCAAACACGGAATTAGAAACAGCACTTCAAAACATGTTAACAAAGAAAATTAAGAAACTTCCAGTAGTGGAAGGAGGCAAACTCATAGGGCTCGTGACCCTCACAGACATCGCGCGTTTCCAACCTAAACTTCTAAGTAAATACAAGAAATCTCTAGAGACAGAACAGATGCCGAAGCGAATCCGAAAAGTTGTAAATTGTTACATATCCTAAGCAACCCACAATTTCCTGATAGACCGCGCCTCTCGGGACCATCGGCTATTGCAGTCAGCAGAAACAATCATCTGACTACTGAGTGGTAAAGATTTCTTCTAGAGCTTTGGAACTGGTTTTTCCTCTATCACTGGTTTTGATATATTTCGCTGGCAGAAATACCATTTAACCGTTTAGAGGGGGTTGTTTTGTTGAATGAACATTCTGAGATCTAAATGAGTTGATTTGGTATGGTGGGCGTACACGCGGAAAATGCTCATCATGTAATCTTAAGGTACAGGGACAAATTGTATTATGTTAGCAAAGTGAATTTTCGCTTCAAAAAAGAAGAGAGAATGTATAGAGCGATTTTTCATGCAAGAGGAGTAGAGGATGATAAATGGCAAGACATAGACGTGGAGATACCTGTGAAGCTGTACAGCATTCTGGAGGAATATGCTAGGCTTGACAATTCGGACCTCCTGCTTGTACTGTACATTGAGGGTAGTGGGTTCAAATGTCGTCTCATAAGCGAAAAATGGCTTAGACAGCAATTGAACGTAGAGAATACTGGCAAATACATTGTTTAGAGCTTGCGGTGTTATTCTGGAAGAAGAATCTCAAGCAGTGTCAAGTGACAAAAAGCAAGCAAGAAAATTCTACACAAATCGTTGAGACAATCAATAGCAGAAATGTTTTCAATGGACTTCCTTTACGCCCGTACAAAAAAGTTAACTTTCAGTAGAAAATAGAAGAACGGGAGGATATACCATGACCTCACTAGAATATGAAATTGATCTTCTCTCAAAGATGGTTGCAATCGACACAGACTCTATTTCAAAGAAAGGATATGATAAATGTGCGTCGCTGATCATCAAAGAAGCAGAGCGAAACTCGCTGGACGTGGAAATAATCGACGGAGAAAAAGGAGCTAAAGATGGACTCCCACGCCCAAACGTTATCATGACCCTAGATGCAGGTTCAGACGTAACTCTGCTTATTGAATCACACTTCGACATTGTCCCACCTGGGCCAAACTGGACATATCCCGCATTCAAGTTAACGGTTGAGGATGGAAAAGCCTATGGAAGAGGCAGTGCAGACAACAAATCAGGTATTGCCGCCGCAGTTGGAGCCATGCGACGACTAAGGAAAGAGGAGTTAGACGTAAATCTCAAACTGATCGCAGGAGTAGACGAAGAGGTCGCAGGAACATATGGCGTAGACTATGTGTTAAGCGAATACGGACTAAAAGGCGATGCAGCACTGATTGTCGACGCAGGCCCAGAGAGACTTTTTCTAGGAGCAAGCGGCATCCTCTGGGGAAAGATGACAGTTGAAGGAAAGCAAGGACATGCAGGGTATCCCTTTAGGGCCAAAAACGCCATCGATGACGCTATGAAACTGCTCGCTGCGCTTGAACCTTACAAGAGTGCGGTTGAGAAAAAGGAATCAATTCTGCATGCGCCACCTGAAGCTCCAAGAAAGCGTGTTTGGGGAAGATTCACTGTTACAATGATCAAAGCAGGAGAAAAAGAAAATGTAATACCGGGCACATGCGAGGTTCGCTTTGACCGTAGACTCCTACCTGAAGAGTCCGTGGAACAAGCTGAAGAGGAGCTGAGAGACTTCTTCCAGAAGGCGGTTGAGAAAACTGGTTGTGAAGCGTCATTGGAGATTATTCACAGACTTCAGGGTTACTATACATCAAAGGATTTGACCTTCGTACAAACGATTTCGGAAAACATCAAGAAAACCATTGGTCAAACCCTGCCCTTTGGTGCAGAACTCGGAGGAAACGATGGAAGCTTCTTTGCGAAAAATGGAATTCCTGTTGTGTGTTACGGAACGATCAGAGCTGACACTCATTATCATGGTGTGGACGAATTCGTATATCTAGAAGACATAAAGAACACGCGAGACTTGATAATCAACCTTGGAAAATCGACAAGAGAAAAACTGCTGCCTTAACTGATATCTCAGGAATAATACTGCCTATGATTAGACAAGTTCTTCAACTAGGAAATGAGATGCTTAAAAGGAAATCTAAGCCAGTTGAAGGATTTCAAAGCAAAAGCTTGGAGAGCCTTATCGGAGATCTATCTGATACACTTCATGATGCACAAGAAAGATTTGGCTATGGTCGTGGCATTGCAGCCCCACAGCTAGGCAAGTTGAAACGCGTGATTTTCATCGACACGTCGGGTTTCAAGTCGCCTTTGATAAACCCTAGAATAGTACAGTTTTCTGATAGAAGATTCGAAGTCTGGGATAGTTGTTTCAGTTTTAACTTGGCATTTTTCGTACTTGTCGACAGATATTACAGCATAAGAGTTGAGTACTTCGATCAAGAAGGAAAGAAACATGCAATAGATGCAGAAGATAAGTTATCTGAGCTTCTGCAACATGAAATAGATCATCTTGACGGTGTTCTTGCAACGGATCGAATGAAGGGTAATCAGAAGATAATGATGCGCTCAGAATGGGAGAAAACTTTCAAACCTTCTGCTTGAATTTCAAGCCCAAATCAGGTGACATATTGTACGCATATAAATCTAGTGTCAGGAATCTTCAACAACGAAGTTTTCCAGCTTTCCAATTCCTTCTATCTCTATTGCGATTCTGTCGTTCGGTTTCAGAAATTTCGGTTCCGGTTTCATGAAAATCCCAACTCCTGCAGGTGTGCCTGTTGCGATTACGTCGCCGGGCTCTAAAGTCATAACTCTGCTAAGGTGATGGATAACTTCGTAGACGTTGAAAACCATATTCCTTGTAGATGAGTCTTGTCTGAGTTCATCATTTACCCAAGTTCTTATCTTCAGATTGTTTGGATTTCTGATCTGATTTGCTGTAGTTATGTAAGGGCCCATTGGAGCAAAAGTGTCGAAGCTCTTTCCGCGGGTCCACTGTTTATCCTTGAATTGGATGTCTCTGGCTGAAACATCATTCAGAATCGTGTATCCGAAAATGCACTGCTCCGCCTCTTTAACCGGTACGTTTTTGCTTTGCTTCCCAATGACAACAGCAAGTTCAGCCTCATAATCAAGCTTTTCCACAAATTTCGGCTTCAAAATGGCCTTGTTTGGACCTATTATAGCTGTACGAGGTTTCATGAAGATAATTGGCTCCTCTGAGATTTTGGCGCCCTGTTCGGCTGCATGGTCATAGTAGTTTAGGCCTACGCAAACTATCTTTGGAGGATTATCAAGTGGAGCGAGTAATTCCACTTCGTCCAGCTTGTAAGTGACGCCTTTTCCGATTCTCTCCTTCAAAAAGGCTGAACGTTTGGTGAAAGGTACAATGGTAGTTGTTGATATTATCGTTTCATCTTCAACCATTCCAAAAAGCTTTTTCTCGCCGGCTTTGAGTCGAGCAATCTTCAAAGTTAAACAATCCTCCGAGGCAAGACATCCATTGAAATACATTTGATTATCATTTGTGGAGAGATACGAATCTGCTGATGGACCTGTCGTAGGTTTTTTCGACCTCCGGAGGGAAGTAACAGGCTGGAAGTTCATTATGTGCTCTATGACTTCTTATACATTCACAACATTTACCCTTCAAGTTACAGGGGTAAGTGCATGGGCAGTCTGCCAGGTTGACTTGCAGATTTTGGCATTCACTCAGTTTATTCACCTGCTTC
Organism: Candidatus Bathyarchaeota archaeon; assembly: GCA_050115935.1. Classification (GTDB taxonomy): domain Archaea; phylum Thermoproteota; class Bathyarchaeia; order Bathyarchaeales; family Bathyarchaeaceae. The sequence continues at coordinate 15,162 of JASFPO010000017.1, forward strand.
TATATCGAGAGATTGGGAGATAGCTCTTACCTTACATGTCGTATAAGTTTTTACTGTTCAAAGTATGACGAGAAAGAGAAGCTCTGATTTTGGCCGTTGCCAGATAGAAGTTCTACAATGGAAGATTTCACTTTACTTCAGAAAAGGAAGGGATCCCATTAGCTCATTGAAAAGTGGAAAAGCTTTATTGAACTCGTTCTCATCTTAAACGACAAGCTGGAGTGTGATTCTTGTTGAAGACAGCAGTTGTGGTAATCGACATGATAAACGATTTTGTAACAGGAATCTTCAGAAACGAACGCGCAGAAAATATCATTCCTAGTATTAAACAGCTACTCAATTCTGCCCACAACAACAAGATTCCCGTAGTCTACGCTAGTGACGCTCATCTACCGAATGTTGACACTGAATTCGATGTTTGGAGTCAACATGCGGTTGTTGGCACCTGGGGAGCCCAGATCGTGGAGGAGCTTAAACCTGAAAAAAGCGATTTTGTTCTTCAGAAGAGAAGATACAGTGCGTTCCAAGGAACAGATCTAGACCTGTTGCTGAGAGAACTCGAAGTGGACACGCTGGTTCTGATAGGTGTGGTTACAGACATATGCGTCCAACACACCGCAGCTGACGCCTTCTTCAAGGGATATAAGATCATAGTTCCCGAAGACTGTGTTGAAGCCATTGACGAGCAAACTCAAAAGGCAGCACTAGACTATTTGGAAAGGGTCTATGGGAGCAAGATAACAAGAGCAAACGCAATAGTGAAGAAATGGAGCTAAGAGGCAAGAAACATGCCGATCTTCAACGGGATAGTGAAAGCAAAAGGATAAGCCCTTTCGCGCGCGCACATCTTTTCTTTTTAGATAAGTGGAGAAAATAATAGCCATCCTCCCAAGACTATTTCAAAAATCAAGATTAACAGGCCTACGCGGAAGATCTTCATCGCTTTGTTAGGTTTTACAAGTATTATCCCATTACCAAAGCCATAGAGAATGCTGGCAACGATTCCAAACCATCCAATAATTGCTGGTACAGCTTCAGAGGTGGCAAACAGGATTGAGTATGAGAGCGTACCAATTGAGAATAGGATTTGTGCGAATGCGAAGACCGAGTTTTTTGCTTTGAGAATGCTACGACCTAATACACTTAACGACTTTCTTTCAGTGCCACTACTGCTTGAGTATTGTCTTGCTATGTTGAGTAGCCCCCAGTAGTTCTTTTCATTATAGAAGTTGATCAAGCCTTCTGATATTCGAGAGATGGTCCAAATAACAGCAAGTGTTATGTTATATGGATTAAAAGCAAGAAACAACATTATGGCAAGTGCAATTATGGTTCCATGTTCTATGAGCGCTAACACGGTGCCTATTTTGAATCTTTTCGGGTCTTTGTTTATCTCTTTCAGTTTAGCGTCTGAGTCCAAATCGCTTATTACTGAATAGCCAAATCTCTCACTTGTAATGAGTGTAATTATAATAAACAGAAAAAGAAAACCCGATAACATTTCGAAAAACAAAGTACACCCTCCAATTAATTCTTCTATTCCTCTTCACTTCTTCACACTTTAACTATTGCATGCATGCGCGCATTTATTAATATAGGATTTTTCCCATCCTTAATAATTTAAGGCAAACACCAGTTCTCTTCTTTTCTTTCCTATACAGGTTATTGCTCCCATTTGTCTCAGGCAATAAGTGATCTTTCGTGCTAAGGGAATTGATACTCGTGCTTGGTTTGCCAGAGTCCGATTTGTGAAAGGTCTTCTCAAGTCATTTGGCAAGAATGCAAGAAAATCCTCTCTGTTCTTGAAAAGGAGTTTGCTATTGACATTGATCATTCTTGCATCTTTGATGCTCACTCCCTTTCTTCTCCAGCTTCCTTTACCATCGTTACATCTTATCTCCTCTTCCTCAATCATCAAAACCTCCAGAGAAAAATTCTCATTGTCAATGAGATCCGAGATACTCACTAGTTCATAGAAAAGGTCAACTAATCTTCCTTTCCTTGGAGACTTCCTCTTGCCCACAATCTTGCCGGTTTCTGTAACTCGGACTATCCACTTTCGTTCGGGAATTGGATGAACTAGTCGGACTTGGTGGTTCTCAATCAAATAAGATAGTTTTCTTTTGATGGCAGAGAAATTCTTAGTCTGTATTTCAATCAGAAGAGGCCCTCTAGCAATGTCAATGATGAAATCGTCTATCTTAACTTCAACTTTGTCTCCTGAAATAGTATACCATTCTTTGATTTCCGAATGGAGGGAATGCTCGTTCATTAGCCTCAAAGCATATGATTATCAGTGAATAATAATATTGCCAACATGGAACGATATGCTAGCCAAACACTATTCTTTTTTCTTGAGTTAGAAATCAAAAGCCCCAGTAGATACGTTCTACTTCATCTTACTGGACATTCTTATTCTATGAAAAACCTACAGTAAACCAATCTTTGTGAGATTCAGTTCTGTCAATCTTAAATCCTGCCTCAAGGGCTAATCTGATGAGGAGTTCCAGAGTTTGCTCCTTTCCATTTCCTCTCACTCCGTATCCTGTAAAGACTTTTTCTCCGTCTGGCAAACTGGCATCTACAAATACAACGTGTAGATCCGGTTTTTCCCCAATGATTGCATCCCATAAATAGAGTAGTCCATCCGATTTGAGAACCCTTTTGGCCTCTACAAGGACAGCACGCTTTCTTTCAAGTGTCTTAATGTACATAAGTGAAAAGAAGAATGTTGCTGCGTCAAAACTGCTATTTCTAAAGGGCATAGAGCAAGCATCACCTAAAACCCAATGGGCAACAGCACCTCTTGACCTGGCCTCGTCAATTTCTCTCTTACTAATGTCCAAACACACTGCATCCCTTCCACATGTTTTGGCTATTATGCCCTCTCCGCCAGCACCAATATCTACGATAAAACCCTCTAACCTCTCAAGAGAAACCTTCACCTTCGGTCTTCTGGAAAGCTTTGCAAGACTTTTCATAAGAAGCCTTTTGATAACTCTCTTCACCACCTTCTACTTCTGGGAGGTCCAATCTTCTTTGCGTGCGCACTTCACTTCTTCATATCTCAATTATTACTTTTCCCCTTGCATGTCCTTTTTCCATATATCTATGAGCTTCTGCAACTTCCTTCAGCGGATAAACCCTATCTATTACAGACTTCACTTTTCCATCCTCGACAAGATCCCTAACGAAAATTACGTCTTCGATGTTACGTTTCCCAAGATACGGAACCATTTTCTTACTACTGGTCATTGAAGTCCAAAACTTTCGGAGAATAGGTCTGAGACCAAACTTTGTGGTAACGAAAATCCCTTCAGGCTTTAATGAGTTTTCACATTTTGAAAACGAACTTTTAGCTACTATATCGAAAATAAGGTCATAACTCTCTACCCTTTTTGTGAAATCCTCCCGTGTATAATCAATAACCTCATCCGCTCCAATAGATTCTACAAGCTCCAAATTCCTTGTGCTGCACACCCCAGTGACCTCCGCCCCGAAGGATTTAGCTATTTGAACAGCAAAAGTTCCTACACCTCCAGATGCTCCATTGATAAGAACCCGCTGTCCAGACTTGATATTCCCTTTATCCCTGAGACCTTGTAGTGCCATGAATCCGCATGTAGGAACTGCCGCAGCCTGTTCATACGTCATATTAGCAGGTTTCAATGCTACATCTTTCTCAGAAACACAGATGTACTCTGCATGAGAACCAGCATTTACCATCCCAAAAACCTCATCATCTATCTTGAATTGCTCTACGTTTTTGCCAACCGACTCAATCTTCCCTGCAAAATCAGCTCCCAATATGGGGTATTTTGGCTTCATGAATAGGGTTTTAGCACTACCGCCCAGTAATCGAGCCATGGATGGAGTAGGAATTCGAATATGCCAATCTATGGCATTCATAGATGAGGCATGAATTTTCACAAGTATATCATCTTCCATTCCCGTAGGTTTTTCTACGTCTCTATATTCAAGAACATCAGGCGATCCGAATTTTTCATAAACAACCGCTTTCAAAGCATTTCATTCCTAACAATCTAAGGAGAAACGTTCCACTTCCTTATTAGCCTCCTGCTTGTAAGTTAGTGTTTGGAGCTGCAATGATCATGCCGATCTTTCATTATGCAACTGACGAGCAAATAAAGAAAGGCGAAACAACCGACATCTATTTCGTGAGAACCAAGCAAGTTCTTGAGGCCAAGAAGCTGACAAAAGTCCATGCTTACGCTGAAGTGACTCCAGGCACGCTTCCAAGAGGCTGGCAATGGGGAATCCTATGCGGTATTGAGGAAGAAGCCCACCTGTTTGAAGGTTGCCCAGTGAACGTTTACGCCATGCCAGAAGGAAGCGTGATCTACCATGAAGACTGTAAAGGCATACGAGAGCCAATCATGTACATAGAAGGTCCCTACGGAGAGTTCTGTCTACTAGAAACTCCCCTGCTTGGATTGCTTTGTCAAGCTTCAGGTGTGGCCACAAGAGCTGCAAGAGTGAAAAAAGTTGCTGGGAAAAAACAAATTCTCGCCTTTGGAATCCGACGCATGCACCCAGCCTTATCCCCCATGCTTGACCGAGCAGCATACATAGGCGGCTGCGACGGAGTTTCCAGCCTCAGCGGCGCCAAGATCACAGGAACCAAACCGATGGGAACCATGCCTCATGCTCTGATTATTGCATTTGGAGATCAAGCGAAGGCTTGGAAAGCCTTTGATGAAGTTATGCCGAGTGATGTGCCACGAGTTGCGCTGATAGACACCTACTATGATGAGAAAGCAGAGGCAATAATGGCAGTAGAAGCCTTGAAAAAGCAGCTTGAGGGCGTACGCTTAGATACGCCAAGCTCTAGAAAAGGTGATTTCGCCCAAATCGTTCGAGAGATTCGGTGGGAACTTGACGTAAGAGGCTACAAGCATGTTAAGATTTTCGTTTCTGGTGGATTAGACGAAGAGTCAATTGGGATTCTGAGCGAGGCAGGTGTCGAAGCGTTTGGTGTTGGAACAGCCATAAGCAACGCTCCAACTGTGGACTTTGCCATGGATATCGTTGAAATGAAGGGGAAGCCTGTGGCAAAACGGGGCAAGTTGAGTGGAAAGAAACAGGTCTGGAGATGCCCACAATGTCTCACAGATGTTGTTCAGCTTTTCGACCTGCCTATGCCAAAATGCCCCAAATGCGGAAGCAAAACAGAACCCATGTTGAAAACATTGATTAAGAATGGAAAGATTGTTGCAAAGCTTCCAAGACCAAATGCAATCCGCAAATACGTGTTAAGACAACTTGAAAGACTTACCCTACAACTTTGAATTTCTACACGTGAACTTCCAAGGGTTTCCGTGTTCTCTAACAGTCTTCAGCTTTTCACTGAAAAAAATAAAATGTGCGAGTTTGGAGTTTGTGTTTGGCTATTCAAGTCTTGCAGGCATCGATATTGCAGTCTGTGTTTTGAGAACTCCATCAATTGAATGGATTTTCTCTAGAAGTTCTCCCAACTCATCTATACTGGTAGATTCAACGAAAGCTACTACGTCGAACGGTCCTGTAACTGCATGTGCTATCTTGACTCCGTCGATCTTGAGGGCCGATTCAGCGACTTTCCATGGTTTACCTGCGTCGGTGCTAATGAGAATGTATGCTTGCACACGTTTCACCTCTCAACTATCTAAGATACGAAGAAGAACAGAAAAGCTTTAGGCTTGCAAAAGTCTCAGGAGTATTCCCTTTGCCGTATATAGTCGATTTTCGCTTTGTTCGTAAATGATAGATCGTTCGCTTTCAACTATTTCGCCGCTGATTTCGTAGCCTCGATGGATAGGCATGTCATGCATCACGAGAGCTTTGCTGTTTCCCAGCAGTTCCTTGTTAATCTGGTAGGGCATCATCAACTTGATTCGCTTCTCCTTTTCATCTTTGAATTTCGGATCGACAAAAAACTCCATGTCAACCCATGTGTCAGTATAAACAACATCAGCATCTCTCACTGCATCTTTTGCGTCTAATGTTGTCTTGTACAATCCGGTTTTCTCAGCAGCTTCTATGAGCTCTTTATCGAGGGAAGGCTCATGCTTTATAGGTGTCACAACAGTGATTTCCACGCCCGTTTTAGTGCAGCCCACAATCAGCGAGTTGCAGACGTTGTTGTGAACTCCGATGTAAACAAGCTTCGCACCTTTGAGTCTTCCAGTGTTCTCTTTGATTGTCATTAGATCAGCGATAGCTTGGCATGGATGATATTTTGCATCGCATCCGTTGATTACTGGAATCTGTGAGGCTTCAGCCATGGCTTTGAGGTCTGAGTTTCTAAGCAAACGAGCCATAATGCAGTCCACATTTCTTGAAAGATAACGCGTTTCATCTCCAACGTCAGCTATTGTGAAGTTAGTGGTTCTCCAATCCAAGTAAAGCGCATGACCGCCCATTTGAGTCATAGCCACCTCAAAAGATACACGTGTTCGAGTTGAAGTTTTCTGGAAAATCAGGGCTAAAGACCTATCGTTTAGTGCAGTTCTAAACTTGCCTTGGTTTCTTTTGATTTCCAATGATTTCTCAATTACCTTGTTAATCTCTGTTGAACTCCAGTCTTTTAGGGTTAACAAGTGCATATAGCATCACTTTTGCTCAGAATAAGTCAAGAATTTGGTTTAAAGCTTTCTGGAGATCTAAACAGACCCTCATAATGGAAGCGAGATCCTGAGAATCACGTTCCACACTACCACGAAAGTGTAAAAAGCCACAAGTACAACCAGTGCTCCCAGCAATATTTTCCTAGCGAAACGCCACTCGGTTGGCTTGGCGACCTTCTTGACAAGTGCACACAAGACTCCGAAAGAAAGGACCTGTCCGATCTTGATCCAAGCTGAAAGAAAGATGCCTACATTGCCCCACATGTAAAGAGTGAATGGATTAGACTCATAGGCTGGATTTGTGACTAGAATGTCCAAGATGTTGAGGCAAAATAAGAACAGAAACCAATTTGCCAAAGAAGATGATTTCCATTCCATGTTTCTCCGATCTCCAAGTTAGAAGTGCAACTTCAGATATTTATGCGCATGCATGGATGCTCAAAAAACGACAAATAACAAACTGAGCCGTCCCTGTTCAAAGTGAATAAAAGATAAGTTCAAATTGCCGTATGATATTTGACATCATGAGTGTTGCCAAATGAGCAAAGTTGCCATCGCAAGGGGAGCAAACCCTGTTGAAACAACAGTCAAAGCTCTTGAAATGATCAAGTCTGATATAGATAGCGTCCTTGCATGGAAGAAGCCCGTTTTAGTCAAGCCCAACTACATAAACGCGAAGCATCCATCAACCGGAATCACAACAGACAGCAGAGTCATTGAAGGAACTGTCAAGTTTTTGAGAGCGCACAAGGTAGATGAAATCATCATAGGTGAGGGAAGCGGGTTTGCAGACACCCTTCAAGCTTTCAAGACTGCAGGTGTTGACGCAGTTGCAGAACGATTGGGCGTGAAACTCGTTGACCTCAACAAAGACGAGTTTATCGAAGTTAATCCGCCTAACCCGCTGGCGCTCAAGAAAGTTAAAGTTGCCAAGACCGCCTTGGAAAGCACTTTAATCAGCGTTCCCAAGCTTAAACTTCACAGAATAGCCACTGTCACATTGAGTTTGAAGAACATGATGGGTGCCTTGGCTTCTAAAGGCTCCATGCACACAGGAAGACTCAGCAAGAACATTGCTGATCTAGCATCTATTCTAAAACCAAGCATATCGGTCATAGACGGGATAATTGCAAGTGAGGGGCACGAAACCAGCGGAAAACCTGTGAAAATGAACCTAGTTATTGCAGGAACAGATCCTGTGGCGGTTGACGCTGTTGGAGCCGCAGTGATGGGCGTACAGCCAACCGATGTCAAACACTTAGTTCTCGCAGAGAAAAAAGGACTTGGAACAAGCAACCTAGAAGAGATAACAGTGCTGGGAGAATCCGTCGAAAGCGTGAAACGGAAGTTCCACAAATCTTTTTCATCAAGGCTTCTTGTTCACCTCGGCTAGAAACATCAACCAGTCTTCAGCTAGTTCCAGCACTTCTCTAACGTGGGAGCACCTATTTCGATCTGTATTTCGTTGCTGTCAGAATTCCAAGTGTTGAGGCTAATTTTGTAATGATGCTGCCATATGGAATCATTTGTGGAACTACTAAGATCGACAAAATTATGAAAACAACTGCTATAGCTTGCGCGAGGTTGTCTCTTCCGATAATCGATTCAATGACTTCTCTGAACACTCCGAAAACACCTTTAG
>JASFPO010000018.1:0-23404 GCA_050115935.1 Candidatus Bathyarchaeota archaeon
AGCGAGGTATCAGGGAGAGGCTCTAAATCCTAGAGCTGAAGAGGAGCCTGGGAAAATCCTGCATGAACATCGGTTTGACCCTAAAAGGCAAGCGGAATTGCCAGAATGGGACTTTCCATATTACGGCAGTGTTGACAGCACCCCTCTTTTCATAATTCTGGCAAGCAAGTATTATCAACAAACTGGCGACAGAACATTTCTTTCAAAAAACTGGGGCAACATTAAAGCTGCTTTCAATTGGATTACAAACTACGGAGACTTTGATGGAGACGGCTATGTAGAGTATGAAAGGAAGAATCCCCATGGGCTGTTTCACCAAGGATGGCGAGATGGCGTTGAAGATCACCTAAAGATTAAACCACCAGTCGCTATCGCTGAAGCTCAAGGATACGTTTACGCAGCATACGGAAGCATCATTAGTTTAGCTAAGAGCTTGAGCCAAAATGAAGTTTCCAGAATTGCCCTTTCAAGAGCGCAAGTCTTGAAGAGAAAGTTTAACAGAGACTTCTGGATGGCAAAGGAAAAATACTTTGCTTTAGCATTGGATGGAGAGAAGAAGCAAAGAGAAGCTGTTACATCCAATTCAGGCCACCTTCTTTTCACAGGAATCATTGCCAAAGACAAAATGAAGCCCCTAATTTCGAGATTATTTCAACAGGACCTTTGGACTCCTTACGGCTTGAGAAATCATTCTTCCGAAGAATACGACTTCGACCCCTATAGTTACCACTGTGGCACCATTTGGCCTCATGATAATTGGATTGCTTACAAAGGACTAAAAGCCCTAGGTTTTAGCAGCGACGTCAATCGAATTAAGAAAGCTTTGCTTAGAGTCTACACAAAGCTTGGAAAGATTCCTGAGCTATATGCTGTTGTAGAGGATAAGATTATTGACTTTTCAGAGTCTCCAATGGAGAATATTTCAGCTAATCCTTTGCAGGCTTGGGCTAGCGCTGGCTTGCTTGAAATGATTTGGGAGGATTGATGCTTCTATCCTTTAATCGTCCAGCCAATCATGCCTCTAATGTAGTATTTCTGGAGGAGTGCGTATATCAGAATGGGAACCATCATCACTAGAATCGATGCTGCTGACAGAATACTCCAATCCACATGGTATACTTCTCTCATCAACGGAATGCGTTGAGTAGCTAAAAGTTTGTCAGGAGAAGAAATTAGGATTAGAGCGAGGAAGAAATCGTTCCAAACCCACATGAATTGCAAAACCGCCACTGAAGCCAAAGCGGGAAGGGCCATCGGGAGCACTATCTTGAAGAATATCTTGAGATCCGAGGCTCCGTCCACCTTGGCAGCTTCCTCAATTTCGATTGGCAGTGTAAGAAAGAAGTTCCTCATAAATAGAATAATCCATGCAAGTCCCCATGCAGAGTGAACAAGTATCAGGCCGATGTAGCTGTCTATCAGACCGAGACTAGTCATAATCTGGAAAATCGGAACCGCAATCATTTGCTGAGGAATCGCCATTATTAACACTATGGTGAGAAAAATGTAATCTCGAATAGGGAAGCTGAATCTTGCGAACCCATAACCTGCAAGCGAGGCTACAAGCATCGGTATGATAGTTGATGGAATCGCAACCAAAAAGGAGTTGAGCATACCCTGTCCAAGTGGGGCGCTCGAATGGGTCCAAGCTCCCACAAAATTCTTGAAAGATGGATTGAATTCTGCAAAGCTCCACCAGCCACGTAGAATCTCGGGAAAAGGCCTTACGGCGGCCATTAGAACGCCCAGAAAAGGCAGTATCCATATCAGTGCAGCCGACCAGGCTATAATGTGGACTATTATTGTTGATTTTCTTATTTTCATCTTCTCACCATATATCTAATCATCCCTACGGTTACAATCAGCGTCAAAAAAGTGAGAAAAGTAGCTACAGCCGCCGCATTGTTAAAATTGAAATCGCGAAAGGCTAACAACCACATTTCATAAGCTAGGACATTCGAGGCCCATCCTGGTCCACCACGGGTCGCGACGAAAACTATGTCGAAGATCTTAAGCTCCCATAGGATGGTCATGGTTACCACTGTTATGGTCATGGGCTTGAGCAATGGGAACGTTATGCGGCGGAATGTCCGAAAGGGCGAGGCACCGTCTATCCTAGCAGCTTCATAGTATTCTTTTGGTATTGTTGATAGCCCAGCGGAATAGATGATCATGCTGAATCCAGTCCACAGCCAAACTGAGCCAAAAATCAGGGCGAAGAGGGCGGTCTCAGGATACGCGGTCCACGTTCTAGCTAGCTGTTCAAATCCCAGGACATTGAAAAATGCATTTACTATTCCCACACCTCTCTCAAACGTAAAGCGCAGAATTATTCCGCCAACAATCATTGGCGTAACCATTCCCAAGAAGACCGCTGATTTCACCATTGAAGCCCCTTTTAAGTCTCTCAAGATAATTGCGAGGGCTAGGCCGGAAAACACGGATAATGGAAGATGAATCAAGACCCATAGAGAATTGTGGATTAGCGCTCCTAGCGGGGGCCACTTGGGAAAACCCTCTATATTGAGTACTTCCTTCCGATTTAAGACATCAAAATAGTTATCAAGGCCAACAAATTCTTCTGTGGGAGAGAAAAAACTAATGTAAACAGTCTGAAGTACAGGGTAGGCTACAAAAAATACAATAAGAATTAGAGCCGGAGAAAAAAAGAGGGAGAAATTTCCTAGCGAAGTGATCAGCTTTCTCCTCGTCATGGAGCTTTTGCTTCTAAGGCTTCAAGTGCGTCGTCCAATGCCCCTGGACTCACCCATAGCAGCTTCAGTTGGGTCCAGAATTCTTCTTGGAAATCGCCGCCGATCGTGTCGTCGAGGTCAAGTAGAACTTCATTCCCCACCAAAATTTGGGCCACTTCTTTGTCTACAGCAGGATAAGCATCTAAAGACACATCGACACTCGTGGCAATGTGACCACCTTCTCCTACTTGCAAGCTCTGAGCTTCTGCGCCTGCGAGGAACTGTAAGAGCTGCTTTGCTTCCTCTGGATGCTCAGTGTAAGCTGGTATGAAGAAATAGTCAGCAGCGAAGACAAATCCAGTCGCTCCAGGAAGGGAGAAGACACCTAGATCAGTTGGATCGTCAACCATGCCCGTAATCCAACTGCCCATGAAGTACAGACCATAGTCTCCGTCCCACCACAAATCTACTGCAGAGGTCCACTCGGTAGGCTCACTGAAGTCTCCGTCGGCCCCTAGCAACGGAACCAATCTGTCTTCAAATACAGTCTTCACTTGGGAGCTGTTCCACGCAACCGTGCCCGCTGTCAGATCTCTGTGCATTTGTGGTCCTCCAAAGGTTGCTATGAAGTGCTCGGTCACATCCGATAGGGGCCATCCGACTGCGTCTCCGCTGACTATCGGATTTACGATGCTGGATATAGCTGCGATATCGTCAAGTAAAGCTGTGAACTCAGCCCAAGTCGCAGGCACCTCTAGGTCGTTAGCTGCAAAAAAGGATTTTCTATACCAAAAGCCTGGTTTGACCTTGCCGGTGTATGCTCCACCGTAAATCGTATCGCCAACTTTTACTGGATCAAGGGCGCCAGTTGTGAAATTAGCTTCGTCAATCAAGTCAGTAACATTGAGTGCATGACCGCTTGGACCTATACTCTTAATGAACGATCCCCACATGAATATTACATCACCGGGTGCCGTCCTAGCTGCGAATTGTGCAGGCAGAAGTGGCGACAGGTCTTCAGCTCTGTATATTCTATACCTGACCTCTATACCTGTCTCTTCTGTGAATGCCTCCAGAACAGGAAGAAATGCTTCTTTCTCTGCTCCAGACCATGGACCGACAACTGTGAGGGGGGGTGGAGCCACCTGCTCTTCTATCCGCATAACTCTGTTCGCTATGTCAAACATGTAATACAAGTTACCCGCAGAAATTATGATAGCAATGATGACTAAGACCGCTATTGCGTTTTCCATTGTTGTTGCCATTTCACATCACAAACCTTCAATATTCAAGTCCTCATTATTTATAATTTGCTATAAACACCCATGTGTGCTCGCTCAATTCAACAAAACCTCGTCACTTGACTTTTCTCAGGTTAAAGTTGGCTTTTGGGCATCCTATTGCGAATGCTTTCAGATTCAACCAAAGTATTAAAATAATCTACCATTTGATTCCTTGTAGTTGAAGATTGGATGCTAGTCCAGAGCGGTCGTAGTCTAGCCTGGTTAGGACACAGTCCCCCAAGGTGGAAGCCTTCCAAGCCTGTAATCCCGGGTTCAAATCCCGGCGACCGCATCACATGGCAGATTAGAATCTCAGTTTCCTCCTTTGTTTTGCCATTAGAAAGTTAACAACTTCATAAGCAATCTTTAAAACCGCGTACAGACAAACAACCTCAACATTTCATGGGAGAATCACATTTGAAAAAGCAGATAGCTGAACGAATTAATAGAGTTCAACTGTTTCTGGGAAGAGTCATGTTTGAAAAGGCCAAAGTATTGGAGCGTAAGGGAGAAAAATTGATCCACTTTGAAATCGGTGAACCAGATTTCGACACTCCGCAACACATAAAAGAAGCTGCCAAACGGGCTCTCGACGAAGGATACACCCACTATGTTTCGAACTATGGATTGCTGGAACTCAGAACAGCCATCGCCGAAAAACTAAAGAAAGATAACAATATCAAGGCAAATCCTGCCACCGATATCTGCGTAACTGTCGGATCGCAAGAAGCAGCTTATCTTGCCATAATGTGCACCATCGAGCCTGGAGACGAGGTTCTCATATCAGATCCAAGCTATTACACTTATCGGAATTGTGTTCGTCTGGCTGGAGGAACACCCATTTCAGTGCAGCTGAAGGAAAAAGATCATTTCAGATTGAATCCTGAAGAGTTGGAAAGGAAGTTGACGCCCAAGAGCAAAATGATTGTGATAAACTCACCCTGTAATCCCACGGGCTCAATCATCACAGAGGATGATTTGAAGGCCATCGATGAGATAGCTATCAAGAGTGACCTTTTGGTACTGGCAGACGAAATATACGAAAAGATAATCTACGATGGCCAAAAACACTATAGTATTGCAGCGCTATCGGATGATCCTGAACGCATAATAACCGCTAATGGTTTTTCGAAGGCTTATGCCATGACGGGATGGCGTATCGGTTACATGGTGGCTAGCAAACGTATCATATCCGAAGCTGCAAAGATCCAACAAAGCGCTATTGGTTCTGCTACGACGTTTGTCCAAAAAGGCGCCGTAGAAGCATTAAGAGGCCCTCAAGACGCTGTGAGAGAGATGGTAGATGAGTTCGCAAGGAGGAGAGACTTAATTGTGGACAGGCTAGAAGATGTGCGAGGTTTGTCATTGATCAAGCCAAAAGGTGCCTTTTACGTGTTCGTGGGCGTAAAAGAACTTGGAAAATCATCGCAAGAGCTTGCCGAGCTTCTTCTGAGTGAGGCGAAAGTTGTCACGACACCTGGAATCGCATTTGGCGAAAACGGAGAAGGATTTATCAGAATATCATGCGCCACATCGATGGAAAATGTAAGAGAGGGGTTAGAAAACATCGCACAAGTGTTAGATAATCTTTAACCGTGTGCCCTTAGGTTTTCTCATTCTGCTCAATCGGGGATATGAATGGGTTGATTTATTGACCCAAACTAGATAAGTCGAATAAGTATAAAAGACGATTATCAGACATCTTCATGCTTGCTGATAGCTGTCCGCAGCCAGAGTGGGATATACATGTCTCGTGAGAAGCTGGAAGCTTATATTCGTGAGAACAAGATTGACGCGAAAATCCTAGTATTTGACAAGACCACAAAGACAGTAGAGGATGCTGAGAAGCGTCTGGGCATCAATCGTGAAAGAATCATTAAGAGCATGCTCTTTGTTGATGAAAGAGGAATTCCGATGCTTGCGATCGTAAGTGGCGATAGAAAAGTGAGTGAAGAGAAGCTTGGGAGAGTTTGTGGTGTTTCCAAAGTTAGGGTTGCCCGTCCTCGCGCAGTGAAGAGCTTAACTGGATACGAAGCTGGAGCGTTGCCGCCTATTGGCCATAAGAAACGTATCAGAACATTTATTGATCCAAAAGTGTTGAGCTTTGAAAGAGTCTACGGGGGTGGCGGGGCAATAAATGCCCTCCTAGAGATAGACCCGCAGGATGTAACGATGTTGACAAACGCTGAAGTGATAGACGTAAGCGAAGGCTAGACTCAGAAATCTCTTCCAAGATCCAGTTAGGAAGTGCTTTCTAATCGTGTTTTTTGACGCCTAGATAGACTTGGCCGAGTTCTGGATGTTTAAGAAGCTCCTGTGAGTTGCCTTCGTACATTACTCTTCCACTTACTAGAAGAATGGCTTCGTTTCCACGTTCAAGAGCTCTTCTGGCGTTCTGCTCAGCCAGCACCAAGGTTACTCCATATTCGTCTCTCAGCTTCACAATTATATCAAGCACTTCGAGGGCCATCTTTGGGGCAAGACTTCCAGTTGGCTCGTCGAATAGCATGATTTGAGGTCTTCTCATCATTGCCATGGCCATTGCAAGCATCTGTCTCTCTCCGCCACTGAGTGTGCCTGCCCTTCTGTTCATGTATTTGTCCAGAACTGGGAAGTCCTCTGTGACCTCTTTTGCGCGCTCCTTTGCCTCCTTCTTTCCTAATGCATAACCAGCCATGAGCAAGTTTTCGTTAACCTTGAGGTTTGCAAATACGTTGTCGACTTGAGGTAGGTAAGCTACACCCAGCCTTGTAACCACATGGGGCTGTAAACCTAGTATGTTGTTTCCGTTAAAGAGTATCTTTCCTGAGTACGTTTGTGTTATTCCCATGACCGTTTTGAGCAATGTGCTTTTTCCGCTTCCATTGGGGCCAACGATAACCGTGATATCCTTGTCTTTCATCTTTGCGTTGATGTCGAAAAGCACGTGAAGTCTGCCGTAGCCGGCGTTGACTTCTTGGATTTCTAGCATCTTTCATCCGCCTAGATAGCTGTCTATTACATCGGGATTGCTCAGGACTTTTTTCGGCTTTCCTTCGGAGATGATTTCTCCTGTCGACATGGCGTAGACGTAATCAACATAGGGTAGGACTAGTTCAAGCCTGTGCTCGATGATTAGAAACGTAACTCCAAGTTTGCTCTTCATTTCGGTGAGTTGTGAAAAGACCTCGTGTGCCAATTTTGGGTATATGCCTGCGGCGGGTTCATCCATGAGTATCATTTTAGCACCACTCATGATTGCTCTTCCAGCCTCAACTAGTTTCATCTGTCCTCCGCTTAGGTGAGTGGCGGGTCTGTTCCACATGTGATCAAGATTGAGAAGTTCTAGAAATTCGAAGGCCATTTTCGTTGCCTTTTCCTCTTCGCTGATCCACGCTTTCTTGAATAGAGCTTTTAGAAAGCTCTCGCCAGGGTTCCCTCTATAGGCTGTGAGGAGGTTCTCTAGGATCGTGAGCCTCTGGAACGGCTGTGGTATCTGGAAAGTCCTTACGAGGCCGGTCTCATACACCTTGTGAGGTGGCCATCTGGTGATCTCCTTGCCATCAAACCATATCCTGCCCCTGTCTGACTTGTAGAAACCGGTGACGCAGTTTATGAGTGTAGTTTTGCCACTACCATTGGGACCTATTAGCATTGTCATTTGCCCTTTTTTGACGTTGATGTCGACGTTGTTTAGAGCGACTAGGCCGCCGAAGGTTTTTCTGACACTTTTGGCGGTGAGTATGGTATCCATTGCATTATATAAAAAAGAAAAGAGAGTAGATAAATCTACTCCCTTACTATGGAGTCTGTAGCTTGTATGTATGTACCTGCGAATTCCCACTCGTGATCTGCGTTGATGATCCAAAGATCATAGTCAGAGGCTGCTCTGTCTCCATCCGTATTGAGGACAACCCATCCTGAAGCTCCGAACAGTGATTCAGTTACGTCGGGTAGAACGTCGCTGACAGCACTTGCGTCATATGTATCTACGGTCAGCAGAGAGTAGGTTAATGCCCAAACAATGTCGTAACATGCAAACGCATATGAGTCTGGTGATCTTCCTATGTCGGCCATGACATGGTCTTCAACCTTCTGGAACTTGTCAGATCGGGTTGGAGAGAATATTGGGTTTATGAATCCAGTCTGGTATGCGAAGGCAGATGTAGTTGCATCGTCGACCATATCTGCGCTCTTGGCGGTTCCATCGCTTCCATACCAGTTAACTCCCCAGCCGGTCGTGCTGTATTCAGCGCATTCGGTGAAGAATTGCACAACTTCTTCAAAGGCTATGTATAGGACACCAACATCGTCTGCTCCATGTGTTGATATGGCATCCGTGACTGAAGTATCTAGAGTTGCTGCAATCGTGTCGAAACCTGGTGCTTCGGGGTCGTATGGGATAGATTCAATGAATTCGCCTCCCAGTGCAGCTACCTCAAATCTAGCTTTTGTGGCATCGTGAAGTCCTTTGCCCCAAGCGTCGTTTCTATAGACCGCAATGATCTTAGTTACCTCATCTTCAATGATCAACCTTGCTATCGCGGGTCCTTGTATAAGATCAGTTGGGCAAAACCTGAATAGGAAGTCTTCTGGTGTGTTGAGGCCCGGTCTGGTTGAGGATGGGCTTACTACAAGTATTTCATTGGAATCGCAGTATTCCTTGATGCTAGCAACACAATCGCTTGCCTGTGGTCCTATTATGAACTCTATTCCCCTAGCGAAAAGACTCTCTGTCTTGCTTAGAGATTCAACGGGGTCTGTTGCGCTGTCTTCATGAACAATTTTCAGAGTCCAAGCTGCCCCAGCTGTCTCAAGAAAATCATTCACCTCAGTTTCAGCAAGGGTTACGGCAGATTTAGCGTTCTCACCAAAAGTCGCCAAGTCTCCTGTCGCAGGAAGCAACGCAGCAATCTCAATTTCACCAGTCAATCCAACAGTCGGAGTGATAACTCCAGAATACGCTTGGATCATCATGCCAACAACAGCTCCTATGATCAGAGTGATTATTGCAGCCGCTACTGCCATGGTTGTGGTGATTCCCTTAATTCCTCTTTTTTTCATTTCTTTCACCTTAAAGCCATTCCTAGGATTCCCTAATCTGTGTTTATAAAACTTTTCATGCAATGCAGAAGTCCAATTCGTAAGAACTCGTTCGAATTAGAATGAAATGGCAAGAACTCAAAGACTTCAACCATCTAAGATTAGATAACACTTATCTGGCTTTGTCTTGAAAGGATAATGAAAAAGGAACAAAGCTTATTTTATTCCTGCAATTGTAGTAAGGAACATGATCCCTCCCATCTTCGTGGATGCGATTATATGGAGCAGCCTTTATGTGCTTTTGAGTCTAGGCCTCACTCTGACCTATCTGACCACTAAAGTGCCCAACTTCGCTCATGGGACCTTTGCCATCACTGGAGCATATGTCTCCCTTACGGTCAGTCAGGTGTGGAACGTCAACATATACCAAAATCTCTACTTAGCCTTCATAATTGGCGGAATAATCGCGCTAGTCCAGTATCTCCTCGTCTTAAGACCCCTCATGCGAAGAGGGACATCAATTGTTGGATTAATGATTGCTACACTTGCCATCGACATAATACTCTTCGCCGTGCTCAACATCTATGCTGACTATTTGAAGTTGGTCTTCAAGATCAGGTCAAAGGATTTCTATCTCAGGCGTTATGATTTCCAGATCGCAGGCCAGGAGGGTCTCTTACTTGTTGCTCCGATGCTAGCAGTGGTTATAGTGACGTTGCTGCATCTAGTATTAACCAGAACGAAGTTTGGAGTCGCCATGAGGGCGGCCATTGAGGACCCATCTCTTGCAAGTGTCGTAGGCATAAATGTAAACTTTGTCTATTCTGTCTCCTGGTTCATTTCTGGGGGGTTAGCGGGGCTTTCGGGAGCACTCATCCCATTACGGCTTCAATCCAGCACGGATACAGGTTGGCTGTTGATAGTAAGCATATTCGCCGCAAGCATAGTAGGAGGCCTCCTTAGCATCTACGGTGCTGTTCTAGGAGGCTTCTTGATTGGGCTAGCTGAGAAACTCGGAACCTTCGGGTTAGCCTCGTGGATAGGGGCATGGGTACTACCCTATGAGCGGCTAATCCCCCTGATCGCAATGGCGGTAACCCTTCTCATAGTTCCCAAGGGCCTCTTAGGAGCTGACTGGCGAGGCCTGATGAGGAAAATACGACAGTTTCCCGCCCGCTTCAGGTCTAAAGCTACTCGCAAGAAGTAATCCGAAGCGTCGAATGTGAACGTCTCTAGGTCTGAAATCTCGCGTAAGGCTTCTTGTCTCCTAACCTTCACCTTTTGAATCCTTTCTTTTTGACGAAGAGACTGCTTTCCTTGAGCTGACCATTTCCTCCAGCTTCTTCCTGCTTAACGTGGATGTAGGCTTCTCAGGTATGATGCCCCCGGGTCTGTATATCTGTATTAGTATCAACACTATTCCGAGCAACAAGAAGTCAAGCCATATAACTTCGAAAGGCACGAAAGCCAGCTGCTCCTTGTAGAATAATATGAATCTCCTGAAAGCCACGTAGGCAAAGGTTCCTAGCGTAACGCCCATGTTGTTGGCAGCGCCGCCTATAATAACAATGAGCCAAGGCCAGAAAGTCCATGTTGCCCTGGTGTAAGCGCGCGCAACCATGTTACCTGTGTTAAAAGCATACAGCGCGCCACCGATCGCTGCGATAGCCGAGGCAATTATGAGAGTTTTCATTCGTATGCGTGTAACATCTTTTCCAAGCGACTCCGCCACATCCTCGTTGTCTCTGATCCCTCTCAACATCCTACCTAAGGGAGTCCTCACCGAAGACTCAAGGTAAAGAAGCACCAGAAAAGCTATGCCAAGTATGAACAACGCCGACACTTCGTATCTAAGCCCTCCAGCCCACCTAAATGGATCAGGCACTTTTTCACCAGAAGGCACATCGGCACTCATCTGATAATTTACGCCTATAATTCGGATAGCCTCCCCCATCGCGATTAAGATCATTGCCAAGTAGTCTTCTCGAAGCCTTATAGCCGGATAAGAAGCCATGAAACCCAAAACCCCGCCAACAACTCCAGCAATAGCCAAAGTGGAGAAGAATAATGCCAAAGCAGTTGCTGGGTTTTCCGCAAGAACACTATTTATCATTGGAATGATTTCATATATGTTACCACCCTGGTATTCAAGACCTATTCCAAAGAGTAAGGCTGCGAGTCTGCCGGGAAAGAAGCCGACAACAAATGCACCGCCAGCTACAGCCACGACTTTGCCGAAGTTTGAGATTCCAGCGTATCCGAACTCCAAGTTGAGGCTGAGCGATATTATCAGATAAATTCCAAAGCTAATGAAGAGATCTATCCAGAACACTGGACCAGGAAATGGCATAGCCAACGATCTTCAACTCCCATCTATGACAAGAGCAGATAGCTAATAATGGAAATGCAACTTATATAAAAAAACACCTTAAAACATTCTTTCTTGACAATTCTGAACTGGAAAAAGGAGGCTGCACAGCCACTTCAGATTAATGAACTCAAACAAAACACAATGGCTCTTCTGCCTCAGGAACGGTTTTGATCTTACGCGGCATCCTTTCAGTAGCCGTTGGCAAGTGAATTCCAAACATCTATTCTAATAGCCTGAGAAATCTCGAAAAACTTCTCGTTAAGAGCTCTCCTCTTTCTCGCTCTATTCAGCTCGTCTTGTTGCGGAAAAGCTAGGAATTATCGTGTTGGTGTCTCTTACGTCCTTGAGCTTTCTGATCTTTTCAACCACAAATTTGGATGCAGTCTCTTGAAAAGAAGCAAAAATTTCACGCCCATAAAGCTCAAACTCCAAAACAGCAAGTACATCATACTGGCCAGTGATTACGTGAACCTCTGTAACCTCATCATATTTCAAGAGTTTTTCCAGAACTTTTCTATCTTTTCCAGGGGCAACATCAATGAAGACAAATGCCCTGTGTTTGCCCTTCATTTCGTGATAACTCATCATAAATTCCTCACACGTGACTATATTCACCCTTCCTTAGGGATTCTGTAAAATGCAATTTGGGTTATAAATTTTCTGCACATGCACTGGCGCATTTTGTCCTAACCTCATTTAATCACCCTGGTGCTCTGATGATGGGCGAGCATCGAAAGTGTCAAATAAAAATCTCTGAGTTAATATGTTTCATGTATCCAAAACGAGACCGATTAGTTGCAACATTTTCAATTGTAGCTTTTGATCCCTCAACCAAAGATTTAGGAGTAGCCGTTCACTCACGCTACTTTTCCGTCGGTTCAGTGGTACCATGGGCAGAAGCAGAAGTAGGTGCTATCGCAACACAATCGTTTGTCAATGTGTCTTACGGTTCTCGAGGACTTCAACTACTAAGAAAAGGCTTAACCGTAAATGAGATAATCGAGAGCCTAACAGGTCCAGACAAGGCCAAAGACTACAGACAACTTGGCATAGTTGACTCAAAAGGAAACGTTGCAGCATTCACTGGGAAAAAATGCTTGAAATGGGCTGGAAGCAGGATTGAAGAGAATTATGCTGCGTTGGGAAACATCTTGGCAGGCAAAGAGGTGGTTAGCAACATGGGTGAAAGATTCGAGTCTACAGAGGCTGATTTAGCAGGGAAGCTAGTGGCTGCATTGGAAGGTGGTGAAGAAGCTGGAGGTGACATACGGGGGAGACAATCTGCATCTTTGCTTGTTGTTAGGAAAGGATGCGGACGTGGAGGTTACGGAGACCGCTACATCGATTTGAGAGTAGAAGACCACTCAAACCCTATTGAAGAACTGAAACGCTTGTTAAGCCTAAGTCGAGTCTATTATCTGATTGATGAGAGCGAAGACAAATACACTGCGGGCAACCTTGAAAGCGCTCTCTCCACCGCCAAGAAGGCTATTTCATTGAACCCAAACATTGACGACTCGTACGTAGACCTAGCGCTAATATACCTGAAACTTGAGAGGAAAGAAGAGGCCTTGGAAGCATTTAGAGAAGCTTTGCGTATCAATCCGAAACTTAAACGAATGATAAAGCAGCTTCCCGAAGTAGGTCTGATGGAACATGATGAAGAATTATTTGCTAAACTTCAGATTGAGTAAAGACTCCTCAGTTTGCTGATTCGAAGAGAAGCATGAGAACCGTGAAGTCTATTCAAACCTATGTGAAATCGCTACAGTCTCAAGTATGGTTGCTCAGTTAAGCAAAGAAAGAGGGGTAAAAAGAGAGAAATAGCTCATTGGAGTGTAGGGATAGTATTGAGGAGGTGAGTTTAGGAAATGAGTAGAACTGTGGAGTCTGATGTGAATAGAAGAAGCATGCAGTATTCGGGTTCTCCTGCCCCATTCGCGTTCTTCCTAGTGTTGTTTCTGATTTTTCTTGTGCTAACCATTGCTGTCTTTCCAGATTACCTGGCTGCCGTGTTCGGCGTTGCCGCTTTCATCTCACTGGCAATTCTGCCAGCTACCGTGGCGATTAACAAGGAGTGGGAGGAGGCGATCATATTGCGTCTCGGAAGGCTTCAGAGGCTTGTGGGTCCAGGATTCTTCTTCAGGTGGCCCCTTGCAGAGAGTTTTTGGAGACAGGACAGACGGATCATCACTTTGGACGTGGCGCGGCAGGAGGTTATGACCAAGGACAACATCAGTGTAAGCATTGACGCAGTGGTCTTCATGAAGGTGACAAATACGAGAGACAGCCTTGTCAACATTCAAAATGTGTGGAACAGCGTAATGAAGTATGCCCAAACGACGATGCGGGATGTAGCGGGTAACGTAGAGTTGGATGAACTGTTGGCACGCCGAGAAGAGATCGCAGATAAGATTGAGAAGATCGTGGAGAGAGGGTCACAGGATTGGGGAGTAGACATCATTTCGGTGAATCTGCAGAATGTTGAGTTGCCTGAGGATATGAAACGAGTAATTGCACGGCAGGCTGAGGCTGAGCGAGAGAAACGAGCAGTGATCATCAAGAGCGAGGGTGAGTTGACGGCTGCGGGAAATCTGGAGAAAGCTGTGCAGAAGATGAGCACCAAAGCCATGTATCTTCGTACGCTGTCGAGCTTAGAAGATATTAGCTATGACCAGAGCAATACGATCGTGTTTGCAGTTCCAATGGACATGGTAAAGGGAGAGATCATGGGATTGTCCGCGTTCGCTGGAGCAGACAGAGCGACAAAGGCGATAAAGGTTCAACCAAAGAAAGAAGAGGCCAAGTAGCCAATCAACTCTTTACGGTAACTCTTTAGCATATTCTCGGCACGGGGTCTCCGATTGGGGGAGCTAGAATTCTCTTTCCGCCAACTATCGTCTGGAGAGCTACGGCTTTAAACTGGTCGGTAACTTCGCCTATTATTTGGGCCTTTCTTCCTTCTTTTGTCTGCTTAAGCGTAGCCAAGACTTCTTCTGCCATTTTTGGAACAACGCCAATTATGATTTTGCCTTCGTTTCCAACTTCAAGTGGGTCGATGCCTAACATTTCACAGGCGGTGCGCACGTCTTCTCGTATAGGAATCTTTTCCTCTTCTGCGAGGATGCCAACTTTCGATTTCTCACTCCACTCGTTTAAAGCGTTTGATAGGCCGCCTCTTGTCGGGTCTTTCATGGCAACGATTCCACCTACTTCTAATAGTTGCTGTATAACTTTGTTTAAGGGCGCAATATCCGACATGATTCTGCTTTTGAAACTGTAGCCTTCTCTTGATGACAACACAGCGAGCCCATGATCTCCCATTGAGCCAGACAAGATGATCTTTTCGCCCGGTCGAAGATTAGAATCGAGCAGCCATTGAGTCTCAAAACGGCGATGTTTTTTCACCTCAGCGATGTTGCGCTCTAAGGCTTCGTTTCGCCTACCAATTCCAGAGGTATTTATGACGCAGCCTTCAAGCGAGCCTTTTTCCACGACTTTTGTGTCGCCTGTAACTATGTAGACTCCAGCTTCACGGCAAGTTTCACTCATGCTCTGCACAATCTTCTCAAGGTCAATGATCGGCAAACCTTCCTCTAGAATGAATCCAGATGTAAGAGCCACCGGTTCAGCACCTAAAACCGCAATGTCGTTAACCGTGCCTGTAACAGCAAGTTTTCCGATGTCTCCACCTGGAAAGAACAGTGGTTTAACCGCATGAGAGTCTGACTTCAAAACAATACCGTTCACAACTGCAGCATCGTCCAAGGCTTCAAGCGGAACCTCAGCTTTGCTTCCGCCAAGATGCGTCAAAATATAGTGCTTAACCAGATCGTTCATTACGGCGCCGCCAGCCCCGTGAGCCATTGTAATGCGTTCTGTGCGTTCAACACGCTTCATAATGCAACCCTTCTATTGAGAACAAGTTTAGAACACACCTTCTCTTAAGCTCATCGAACAATTCAGAACAACCAGCTAGTCAGAATCTTCTTCTCACTATCTTCTCTTTTATCATATCTAACTAGCTTCTACACGCTAGATCATACAGATCTCTATGAATTGTACTCGAACGGTCTTATCTCAAATTTTGCGGAGAAGTCTCTGGGCAACACACGCGCAGAGGAAATCTTAAGTGATGTACTCTAGGCTGGTGATATCTCCCGCAAAACCCCGTTTTTTTGAGGTCAAATTTTATCATCCCACACACAGAGAGAAATGGTCTGCGCGCGCGAAACAGAAGAATACACGCTTTCAGATTGGCTTTCTTGCTTTGAACAAAATGAAGTAGGGAATTCGTTTCGCGTTTTCATAGACCTCGACATTGATTGTTTTTCCTTTGTCTATTGGCTCAGGCTCTACCAATCCTTCAACCGCAAATCCTACTGAGGCCAAAGCATCAAAGTAATCCTGCACGGTTCTATGCCTAAAACTGGTTTCGCCGACTTTTCTACCATCCTTTGCATACCAAGTGGCATCTAAGATTGAGCGGACAAAGTAATCGTCGAAGTTCCGGTGAAGCTTCCTATCATGGCTATCCCTTTCCCAATGTCCTTTTTCTGCGGCTGGATGGGTTGCACTGAAGGTAAAAATGCCTTTGAGTTTAAGGACTCTATAGACTTCTGAGAAAGCCTTTCTAATATCATCCAGACCGGGCACAACAAGGCTTGAAGTAACCAAATCAAAACTATCCGAATTGAATGTAGACAAGTCCTGCATATCGCAAACAAAGAATTGGCATTGCACTGACGCTTTTGCAGCATCTTTCTTGGCAAGTTCTATCATTCTTTCAGATATGTCAATACCTGTTACCTTTGCCCCTTTCTTTGCTAGGAGAAGGGAATAATGTCCGTGACCACACCCTGCATCAAGCACCTTCTTGCCCTTGACATCTCCAATTAGGCTCAACATTGCAGGGATTTCAACTATCTTGTTGTAGGTTCCTGGCTCTTGACAATTCGCTCGATAGGTTTCCGCCAATCGATTCCAATCTCTTCTTGCCTTTTCCGTAAGGGCACCATCTGACAATTCTAAACACCCACAATTCCAAGTATCTATTAGCGCACAAGTAATAATTTTAAATCTAATCAGTGTAAAGACTCTCTTAGCATTTTAGTTTTGCAGGAGGTTCGCATAGTGTCAAAGACAATCAGCATTGAATGGGATGAAGGTAGGTTTGGTGTTAGAACGGTAGGTGTTATGCTTGATGGAAAGAATCGAGTTCTGTTGTATCACTTGGAAGGTATGGATTTTTGGGTTTTTCCTGGCGGTGGTATAACACCGTTTGTTGAGACCGCAGAAGAAGCGATTAAGAGAAATTTCATTGAGAAAGCGGGATTCAAAATCGAGGTTCATAGACTCTTGTGGATACTTGAGCTCAACTTCGTCGACGAGGGGAAAATGGTTCATGGCATTGGATTTTATTTCCTTGTATCTCCAAAAGAAGCCCATGGAGTTTGGGAACAAGTTGAATTTGTTGGGCAAAAGAATTTAGATAGAAACCGAGCTCGGGTCTTCAAATGGTTTGATATATCTAAACTAGATGAGGCAAACCTCCACCCCACTAACTTCAGGGAGCTCCTAAAGGAAATCCCAGAACACACTGTGCATGTGGTTCATAATGACTAAAGCATCACAATCCTCGGATTCCACTCTAGCGCGCGCAGTGCAAGCTTAGACGCGCGCGCGCACAGAAAGCGCAAATGAGAAAGAGTAGGAACATCACCGCTCAGAGTGGGTAAATCTTAAGTGATGTATCCTCTAAAACAGCACTGAACCGAAATGAAAGCCGCGGTTTACTATAATCTCAACGACATACGTATTGAAGACATGCCTCAACCAAAGCCCGGACCAGACGAGATCCTTGTGGAGATGAAAGCCTGCGGAATCTGCGGCTCAGATCTCATGGATTGGTATCTCAAAAGTCGTGCACCGTTGGTTCTCGGACATGAGCCCGCGGGCGTAGTGGCGAAAACTGGACAAAACGTTCGAATCTTCAAGTCAGGCGACCGCGTATTTGTACATCATCACGTTGCCTGCCTAGCCTGTCACTACTGCATTCACGGCGACTACACGGTGTGCGAACAGTTCACGCAAACTCATATTCACCCAGGAGGATTTGCGGAGTACTTTAGGGTTCCAGCTGAAAACTTGCAGAAAGACACTTTCAGAATTCCAGAGAACGTCTCGTTTGAAGAAACCACCATGATTGAACCCACTGCTTGCTGTATTCGTGCTCAAGACAAGCTCAACGTTCAAACTGGAGACATAGCTGCTGTAATAGGTGCTGGAACGTCTGGAATCATTCACATTTTGCTCTCACGGATGGCGGGTGCAAGCAAGATCATTGCAAGTGACTTGGTTGATTACAGGCTTAAGATGGCTGAAAAATTTGGAGCTGACCTAACAGTAAATCCTAATGAGGAGAGTCTCATCGATGCTGTCAAGAAAGCCACAGGTGGAAGAGGCGCAGACTTGGTTATTGTCACGGCACCCACTAGAAAAGCACTTACCGATGGAATGAAGATATGTCGAAGAGGAGGAACAGTGTGTCTCTTCGCGCCTACTCAACCAAACGAATATGCTCGCATCAGCCCTCATAGACTGTTCTTTTCAGAAATCAAGGTAGTTCCATCTTATTCCACGTCTCATATAGAAACAAGAATGGCCTTGCAATTGATTGGTTCAGGCAAAATCCCTGCAAGAGAATTGATAACTCACAGTTTTCCGCTGAACCGTGTTGCAGAAGCATTTCAAACAGCTGCGAAAACCAAGAATTGCCTGAAGGTTGTTGTCTTGAACAAGTGATCAAGAATCAACCCAGCTTCCCTAACTAGCACAGAAGGAATAAGAAGAGCTTCCAGATGGAGAGACTACTTTTCGCTTTCTAGCCTTGTCAACAGTTTCTGTTTGGTTCTTTCCGCGAGATCTAAGATTTTCTCAACATTCACCGTTGTGACTTTGCGGTTTTCCATGACAATTTTGCCTTTGACAAGCACTGTATCTACATCTGCGGCTTTTGCTGAGTAAACGAGATGACTTACTTCATTAAAGAGAGGACGTAAGTGAGGCTTTTCGAAATCGACAATTGCCAAGTCAGCGTCCTTGCCAACCTCTATTGAACCGATCTCTTTATCCCACAAAAGCGCCTTAGCGCCTTCTACTGTCGCCATCCGCAACACCTGCTCAGTGGGCAGCAGTGTCGGCTCTTTTTGGACACCTTTGTGCAAAAGTGCTGTTGTCTTCATGACTTCAAACATGTCCGCACTATTGCTTGAACAAGAACTGTCTGTACCTAATGACACTGTGACTCCAGCTTTTAGCAGATGTGAAACAGGACTAATTCCAGAACCTAGTTTTAGGTTAGAAATCGGGTTGTGGGAAACCTTAACATCTCTCTGCTTGAGAACGCGTATGTCTTGTGGAGTGAGCGCAACGCAATGAGCAGCTACAATGTCATTTCCGAGCACGCCTAAAGAATCCAGATATTTTGCCACTCCGCTTTTGACGGCGACCTTGAACGTCTTGCTGACTTTGCTTGCTTCATCGGCCGTCTCGGCTACATGCATGTGCCGCATTATAGGTGCGTGTGGCGAGCCGTATTTTTCGTTCAGTTCTTTAGTGATCTCCCTCAGTTCTTTCATGTATTCTGGGCTAACCGTGTAAGGTGCATGTGGATCAACGCTGACTCGTATGATATCTTCTGCTTTGCGGTGCCAGTTCTTTGCCAGACCCCACAACGCCTTTCTGTCCTCGTTTTTTCTCCATGAGAAGCAGACGTGTCCAACTATGCCTCTGAGGCCGATTTCAGCCAGTGCCTGGGCTTCGTTGCCTTCTTCCCTAAAGTGATACATCGTGTTGACGGTTGTGGTGCCGCCCATAACGGCTTCAACAGCAGTTAAGAGAGCACCCACATGGATGTCTTGTCCTGTCATGTGTTTCTCTAGGGGCCAAACCCATTTCTCCAGCCATTCTTGAAGTGGAATATCATCGGCGTAGCCTCTGAGCAAGCTCATGGCCATGTGTTGATGGGTGTTTACTAGTCCGGGAATTATCACTTTGCCAGTGGCATCGATCTTTTCGTATCCAGAGTATTTGCGTTTCAACCTAGCGTGTTTGTCCAACTCTGTGATGTGTCCGTTTTCAACGATGATCATTGCGTTGCGTAGTGTTCCTTTCGGGCTCATTGTGACAACAGTGGCGTTTTCAATCCGTAGGTTCAACAGCGATGAGCCTCCTTTGAAGGTTCAAGTTTGTTACCCTTTGAAAGACAGTGGAACGTTTGTTCTTAAATCATTACTGCACTCACATCTTGGCTGTCTTTCAAGCGCTATTTGGTGTGTAGTTATGCCGTTCCTATTTGAGAAGCAGAATCAACGCAACGATGTAAAGCAACAGAGAATTCCAAACTGGCAAAGCTTCTATAGTTTTATCTTTCTTCCACAAGACAGCTATGACTATGATATATGCTAGAAATGAAAAAATCAGAAGTGGAAACAGAGAAAGACTTGCCATTGGGAGTGCCTGTGAAGCGTTCTTCAACATGATAGTTCATCACTATGTAAGGAGCGTTTCTACTTAAATTATTAGTGCGACTTGAAATGAATAGTCAGAGACCCTTTTCATAAAGGATGTGATAAGACTTAAACCCAGACTTTTCATGAAGTTTCTGTGAAGCTATATTCTCGATTCCAGTGGCAGAACGAAGTAGAGTAGCTCCTTTCTTCTTAGCCATTTCCTCAATATATTTCATCATCTTTGCTCCAATCCCTTGATGTTGATACTCAGGAACAACCGCAAAATCCATTATCTCTGCAATGGTCATGTCATATCCTTCGATGTCGGTAAATGTTACCCATAGATATCCAACTGTTTTGCCATTGTCTTCCAGAATTTCAGCTATTGCTCTTTTGTCTTTCATTGTCTTGGCTAGATGCTGTAAGTATGACTCAGGCTGTGAAGTTTTCAACCATTTCTCTCTATATTGTTCATAAGACACTTTTCTAGCGTAAGGAGTTTCACTCTCATAGTTAATCCGACAATGGAGTTCAAGTAAGATATCTCTGTCCTTTTTGATGTGAATTGTACGATATTTCAACATGGATAATCATCTTCAGGTAGATACATAGCTATTACTTTTAAGCTAACTCCATTTAATCTTCTCTTTTAGGTGCCAGAATGTTAGATATACCAGCTATTTCAGCAGTTGTGGCAGCATTCGGTGTGATAGTAGGAGTTATCCTAGCCATACTGGAGCTTAGAAACATAACTAAGACAAGGCAAATGGAGCTTATCATGAGACTATATTCAACTTTTATAACGAAGGAATTTCAAGACGCATATGAGACAATGTGGACTGCAGATTTCAAAGACTACAATGAGGTTCTGAGAAAGGGTGATCTACTCAGATTACGCACGATTGGAGGGTTCTTTGAAGGGATTGGTGTCCTTCTACACAGGAAACTTGTAGATGTTGGAGTTGTTGACGACCTCTTCAGAGAATCAATCAAGTTGATGTGGGAAAAAGCAAGGTCTCCCCTTTACGATGCCAGACAACGACTCAATCTGCCAAACTATGGTAGATATTTCGAATACCTCTACAATGAAATGCAAAAAAGAAAACAAACACTACAACAGACACAACAATAAACTCAATTCTCTCCTTTTTCTTTAGTTTCTTCTACAAGTCATAAGAACTCAAATCAAGTAACAAGATGCTAGTTAGACAACACAAGGGGATGTCACAATGCGTAGGCAATACGCCTCCAGTTGGTGCGGTCGCCGGGATTTGAACCCGGGTCGCCGGCTTTCTTCACAATGCATCTATGGGAGGCCGAAGTCCTGGACCAGGCTAGACCACGACCGCTCGTTGAGAGGCTATGTAGTTATGCGGGTGGAATCGTTCTCTTAAATTTTTGCCAGGGAGACTTGTCCTTGGAAGGTGTCGGGTGATTGTGGAAACTCGAAGTCAGGTTTTGCCGAGCGCTTGTGGAGAATGTAAACAACGATTGCGAAGATGGCGACTAAGGTTATCAACGTTAGTAGTGGAGCTAGATTCGCCAAAGAAAGGGCCATATTGAATAGCTGGCTTGCCCCGTCGACGTCTCCTCGTTCAAGACGAAGCAGAGCTTGCTGGTAAAGAAAACTTGCGACCAAGTTGTAGGGGAAGAACACCAGACTTAGTTCATCTATGGCTTTTTCTGCTTCGTAGATCAGATCGGGAGAAACCTGCGACCCGTTGAACAGGAGTCGGATGTCAAATCCCCACTGTTTAAGTTCTAAATCAACTGAAGCATTTGCTGCCAAACTTAGGTAGAAGGCGAGCCATTCGTTTGGCTTCCAATCATTGGGTTCAAACTCTAATCCTCGTATCTTTTCGAAAAAACTCTTGTAGAAATCGAGCCCCCCATACTCTTCAGCCAGTTTACTTACAACGTAATATGAAATCACGTAGTTTCGTGTAATGTCTAACGGCTGCCTCGTTGGAGTCCAATCTTCAAGAAAACCGAAGTTCTCGCCATATTGCGAAATGTACGTTGATGCACCTTGCTCAAGTCTGTCTCTTTCTATGTCTGCTCCTTCATAACCTAGGTCATCCACAGTTTCAATGCTAACAAATTGCGAAACACCTTCATGAAACCAAAGGAAAAAGTCAGGCGAAAACCCAGCTTTCCACAAAAAGTGGTGAACAAGCTCATGCAATGCAATTGCTTGAATCGTTCCATTCACTGCTCTTACGAAGAAAATGTTTATGTTTATTTCGCCCAGTATCTGTCCAGTGAAGGGAATAAACCCACCAACAGAAAGCAAAGTGTCAAAATCAGGAATGAAAAATTGCACATCTACGTCTGCCAAAGTCACGTTGAAAAATTCTGTGAAGTTGGCGCAAACTGTGTCGAAGAGAGTCAAAATCCCAGAGGCATAATTTTCGTATCTCTCCGCGGTTTTGAAATTAAAAACACTTTGGTTGAGGTTTTTCCAAATTGGCTCGGTAGCGGCAGTTTCAAACTCGATTTGCAGTCTTTCAAGGTTTCCTTGAAGGTCAAAGAGAACATGGTTTGACTCAACAACAGTGTAGGTGCTTATGCCTGAAGAAGATGCAATTAGCTCCTCTTTCACCGAGTATTCGTTTGGAAAGACGATATCAGCTTTCGATTCGCCAATGCTGTCTGGGTGAAAACCTATTAGAGGAGAGAAGAAGACACCTCGAGGCTCAATTATCAAGGCTCCTTCGGTCATGTTGAACTGAATTTTCATCTGAAAAGTGCTGCTTGAAACGAAAGAAAACTCGAGAACTTGATAGAAGTAGTAGTCTTCGTCAACGTAGCTTTGGGTACCATCAATTTTGGGATCTCTGATTTCTCCGGGCAGCGTGACATCGTATGTCCAAGGTGAATATTTGGGCACAATAATCCAAGATGACCCTGTGCTGTCCGTGCTTTCGAAGGTTATGTCCACCCATGTGAAACCGTCTTCGTTCACTGTGAATTCATAGTTGTAAGAATTGGGTCCAGGCATTCCAGTTGCCACGGGAATACTAGTCATCAGGGAAGCCGCTACGGTAAGCAACAAAAGTAGTTGCAGCGTTTTATACCAGATTTCTTCAGTTTTTCTACGGCGTGAACCTTTATTCATGTTCTTCTCGTCACTTGTTAATATATGGAGACTTATTTGCCTTGCCTCAAATTCGACTTAGTGGTAGAAGTCAAGCGCATTATGGTCTCCTTTACAACTTGTGCTGAAGCATTGGCCCTGAATGCTTTGCTGTTGAAGTGGGTTCGCGTTGTCTGGAAACCTGCGTCTCTCAAGGCTTCAGTTATTTTGGCTAGAGATGGGACAGATAGGTTGAGTTTATCACAGATTTTGTCAGCAACATAGTAGGTGATTGGAGCGTCTATCTCTTTTATAATTAAAGACAAAAACTTGAAGATCCTATTGTGATTTTTGAGCTTCCTTTCTTGAGCCAACTTTCTCATCGAAATGCAAAACTCTTTGGTCCACAGTTTGCCAAGCCATAGAGGCCCTGCTATGCTTATGTT